>CAYRWY010000224.1:0-9382 GCA_964427955.1 uncultured Anaerolineaceae bacterium | reverse complement strand
AGCGAGGGAAGAAGGGGAGATCACTTCCCCCTCTCTAACTCCGTTGGAGAGGGGGCCAGGGGGTGAGGCCGGGTGAAAAAACAACGAGCACTGATACTGCCGCCTCAGAAAGTTCACCACACGGAAGGACGCGGCCATGAAAAAAGTCTCGCTGCTGACGGTGGGTCTGGTGACCCTGTTTTTGATCTGCTGCTGCGGCGGCACCGGCCTGCTCTGTTCGCAAGGGCTGGGCGGGTTGCTCGATAAGCGCGCCGACGAGGTTTCCGGGCTGCCCACCACGCCCGACGTCGCCACCGGCAAAAAAGCCGTGCTGACCGGCATCCTCACCGGCAATGCCCCGATCACCAGCGATCCGGATGTGCCCGACATCGCCCAATACGAGGTCGTGGCCTATCAGGTCCAGGTCTACGAGCGCCGCACCACCGGATCGGGCAGCAGCCGCCGGACCAGCAACTCCTGGAACACCACGCGCACCGTCGTCGGCACCCTGAAACTGGACGTCCAGGACGAGACGATCACCTTCACGCGCGATACCAGCCTGGGCTTCAACGGGAGTATGCACGTCTTCCCCGACGGCGGATCGTTTTCGGAAGGCGATCACCGCGTGCGCGGCTTTCAAAACGGCGATCTGCTGACCATCGTGGCGCGGCGCGGCGAGAATGGGCAGTTCACGGCGGATGAGCTGTACGGCGGCACGCGTGATCAACTGATCGCCAACACGCGCACGCTGGCACGCGTCTTCCGCTACGGCGGTTACGCGCTGCTGATCTTCGCCGGGTTCTTCACCGTGGTGATGGCGATCATCGGCGGTTTCATCCTGACGAGAGGACGATCCCGGTGACGGCGGCGACCCTGCCACGGCGGCGCGACCTCTCGCACCGGGCGCGCCTGTTCGCGGGGCTGCGGGTCGGACTGACCGTCGCCCTGATCGTGCTGGTGATCTGGCTGAGCGGCCTGTTCCAGGCGTTCCGGCTGGGGATCACGGACGTTTTTTTCGTGCCGCACGACACCTCCGGGCAGATCGTGATCGTCGCCATCGACGACGACAGCCTGGCCGCCTATGGCCGCTCGATGGTCGAATGGCCGCGCACGATCCACGCCGAACTGGTGGACCGGTTGAGCCAGGACGGCGCGCGTGTGATCGCGTTCGACGTGTTGTTCGACCGGCCCGCCGTGGGAGACGATCAGCTCGTCGAGGCCATCCGCCGCGCCCGCACCGAGAGCGAGCAGCGCACCCGCGTGGTGATGCCGCTGGTCGGGGCACAGCGGCAGGCCAACCCATCAGGATCGATCCCGCAGTTTTCCTATTTCCTGCTGCCCACCTCCACCCTGAACGCCGAAACGGCGGCGCTCGGCCATACCAACGCCCTGCCCGACGCGGATGGCACGGTGCGCGCGCAGCCGGTCCGCATCCAGTCCGGGGATGAGACGTACCTGTCGTTCGGGCTGGCCACCTACCTGACCTACCTGCGCATCCCCACCACCGCCTTCGACCAGGTGATCACGATCCACGGCGATCACCTCACCCTGCCGTCCGGCCACACCGTCCCGCTGCACGGCCAGGGGGACATGACGATCAACTATTTCAGCCAGCCGGGCGATGGGCGCTTCCCGACCTATTCGCTCCAGGACGTGATCGCGGGCCAGATCGATCCCGCCGTGTTCCAGGACAAGATCGTGCTGGTTGGCCCAAACAACCAGGCGGTGTCGAGCGACGAATACCCGGTCCCGTCCGGCGCGCGCAGCGCCATGATGTCCGGGGTGGAGATTCACGCCAATATCATCGAGACGCTGCTGCAAAATCAGCCGCTCAGCACCCAGGGCCGCCGGTCCCAGGTGGCGACCTTCGGGCTGCTGGCGCTGCTGGCGGGCATGATCTACGCCTACGCCAGCCGCCGGGGCTGGTGGCTGCTGCTGGCCATGATCGGGCTGATTCTGGGCGGCGCGGTGGCGGCGTTCACCGTCTTCAACGTGGGGCACCAGGTGATCAACCTGCTCGATCCGCTGCTGGCGCTGGTGCTGCCCGCCCCGGCCATGCTGATCTTCAACACCGCCCAGGAGATCCGGCGACGGCGGCAGGCGGAACTGCTGTGGGACAGCCTGATCGCCGCCGCCCGCGAACGACTCAGCCTGGAGCGCATCCTGCCGGGACTGGCCCGCGATATGCAGCACATCGTCCGGTGCAGCGAGCCGGAAGTCTGGCTGCACGATCCGCGCACCAAAGCCCTGAAGCGCGCCTACCCGCCGCCCGCCGAGGACGGCGAGCCGCCCACACCCGCGGCGCTGATCCCCACCGCGATCAGCGCGGGCACGATCCTGCACCAGGGCGACGATCTGGCCGTGCCGTTCGCGTGGCAGGGCGAGACGCTGGGCGTGTTGTTCACCCATCCGGCAGAGCGGATCAGCCCGCCCGCGCGCAGCCTGCTGGACCTGTTCGCGTGGCAGACGGCAGCCGTGCTGGCCAACGTGCGGCTGTACGCCGAAACCACCGATCTGGTCGATCTCAAGACGCGCATGATCCGCACCGTCTCGCACGATCTCAAGAATCCGCTGACCATCGTCACGATGGCGTGCGACATGCTGACCGACGATCTGCCGGACGAAGGCGGGCTGGACAGCCTGCAAGCGCGCTACATCGGCATGATCGGCAATGCCGCCGAGACGATGAACACGCTGATCAACAGCATCCTCGACCTGGAGCGGGCGCGGCGCGGGATCAACCTGGCCGAGCCGTACGATCTGCCCGCGCTGATCTCGGAAGTGGTTTTGCAGCTCGATCCCACCATCCAGCAGAAGAAGCAGACCGTGACGCTGGATCTGCCCCCCACCGTCCCGCTGCTGTCCGGCGACGCCGTCCAGATCAAGCAGGCGTTCAGCAACCTGATCGGCAACGCCGTCAAGTACACACCGGACTTGGGCCGCATCCAGGTGCACGTGGCGCAGGAAGACGGCCACGTCCTGGCGCGGGTCGAAGACTCCGGCTATGGCATCTCGCCCGACGCGCAGAAGAAGCTGTTCCAGGAATTCTACCGGGTGCGCACCGAAGAGACGGCCAACATCCCCGGCACCGGCCTGGGCCTGAGCCTGGTCAAGACCATCGTCGAGGCGCACGGGGGCCGGGTGTGGGTGGACAGCGTGGAGCACCAGGGCAGCACCTTCTACGTCGAGCTGCCGCTGCCGTCCGCCGGGGCGTAGCGCGAAGAGCGCAGAGAAAAGATTCAAGAGGATACGGAGGGGCGGGCGAAAATTGGCGGCGTTTTACCTCACCCCCCGGCCCCCTCTCCATTCAAACAGCCCAACGGAGAGGGGAAGTTGTCTCGGTTCTTCTCTCATCCCCCGATTTTTCTCAGCGCGCTCTGCGATCTCCGCGTTGAATCGTTTTTCCATTTTCACAGGAGAACTACCCGAATAAGTATCCGGTGACGCATGACTGATTGATCCTCCTACAGTAGCCCCAACAACAATGTTTGCATCATAAACGAAATCTCTATAAATAATTCATAAAAGTGTTAGAAATTAGTCGAATCAAGTTCCCTTGAGGTTGTTGCAGCCCGGCCTGACCCGCGCTAAAGTGGACGTGGCGGTATATCGCCGCCGTAACATTCTTTCAGTGGGAAGGGGTTTTCAGGCATGTCAATTGGTTTTGGAACAGACGGCTGGCGTGCCGTCATCGCAGAGACGTTCACGTTCGGCAACCTGCGGTTGGTCGCCCAGGCGGTCGCGGACTACGTGAACAAAGAGGCCAGCGGCGGGACGCAGCCCGAAGTCGTAGTCGGATTCGATACGCGCTTCCTCTCGGATCGCTTCGCCGCCGAAACAGCGCGCGTGTTGGCGGCCAACGGCATCATCACCTGGTTGGCGCGCACGGATGCGCCGACCCCCGCGATCAGCTACAACGTCATGCACAAAAAAGCGGTGGCCGGGGTCGTGATCACCGCCTCGCACAACCCGCCGCGCTATAACGGCTTCAAGCTCAAGGCCGGCTACGGCGGATCGGCGCTGCCGGAACAGTGCGCCGAAGTCGAGCGGCTGCTCGAAGTCGCCCAGCGCGAAGCGCGCGGCCCCAACCTGATGGACTACGACCGCGCCATCGAGCAGGGGCTGATCCGGCGCTTCAACCCGACCAACGCCTACTACGAGCATCTCGAAACGCTGGTGGACATCGACAAAATCTCGCAGGCCGAGCTGCGCATCGTGGCCGACCCGATGTATGGCTCCGGGCGCACGGCGGTGCGGTCGCTGCTCTCGCGCTCGCGCTGCGTCGTCAGCGAGATCCGCGGCGAGATGAACCCCGGCTTTGGCGGCATCCACCCCGAACCGATCCGTAAATACCTGGACCGGCTGGCCGCCGCGATCCAGGCCGATCACGCCGACGTGGGCGTGGCGACCGACGGCGACGCCGACCGCATCGGCGCGATGGACGGCGCGGGCAACTTCGTCGATCCGCATACGATCATGTCGCTGGCGCTGCGCTACCTGTCGGAAAAACGCGGCTGGACCGGCGACGTGATCAAAACGGTGTCCACGACGATGATGATCAACCGCATCGCGGCCAAACAAGGGCTGAAAGTCTACGAGACGCCGGTCGGCTTCAACCACATCGCCGATTACATGATGTCCGGCGACGTGCTGATCGGCGGCGAAGAATCCGGCGGGATCAGCATCAAGGGCCACATTCCCGAAGGCGACGGCGTGCTGATGGCGATGCTGCTGCTGGAAATCATGGCCGACGCAAGGGTACCGCTGGTCGAGATGGTGCAGGATTTGCAGGCGAAGTTCGGCCCCACCTGCTACGAGCGGACCGATTTCCACCTCAAGAAGGCCGTGCCGAAGAAAGAAATGGTCGCCCAGCTTCAGGCCAAAGCCCCGCCCAGCATGGCGGGCGAGACGGTGCGCGAAGTGCACACCTTCGACGGGATCAAGTTCGTGCTGGCGGACGATAGCTGGCTGCTGATCCGGCCCAGCGGCACCGAGCCGGTACTGCGCGTGTATGCCGAAGCCACGTCCGAGCACATGGTGAAAGAGCTGCTCGCCGCCGGGCGCGCGATGGCGGGCATTCAAGACTAGACTCACCGAAGAGGCACCCCTGCTGAGGTGCCTTTTTTTTGCCGCGCGAAAGTGAATTTTTCATGAATACCACAATTCTCAATCTATTCTTCAAAAATCAGGCGTACAATAATTGCTAAAGAAAAATACCCGGTTTTGAAGGTAGTGATCATGGACGCCCCTATTCCCCACCCGCTATCCCACCGTCTCCGGCGAATCAAAGGGAACTGCGCCGACTGTTCGCACTACTACGACTGCCCACGTATGAAAGGAATCAACATCTGTTACGGAAAAAAAGAACCGATTGTTCCCCCGCCTGCTCATTCATCCGTGTCACACTTTGAGGAGAACACCCAGAATGAATCCGAAAGTTATTGATGCTTTACACCGTCTGGTCGCGATGGAAGGCAGCCCCCTGCCCACCTACCGGGACGCCATCACCGACGAACTCTGCGCCCTCACCCGGTCGGAACTGTCGTACTTTGCGGTGATCGACCCCTCCGTGACGATGCTGACCATGATCGGCTGGTCGCGCTCGGCGATGAGCCACTGCGCCGTGAGCAGCAAGCCGATTGTCTACCGGGTGGACGAGACCGGGTTGTGGGGGGATGCGCTCCGCGAGGGCCGTCCCGTGATTACCAACGATTATCCGAATCTGGTCAAGGATACTAAAAAAGGCTACCCGCACGGTCACGTCGAGGTGCTGCGACACATGAACCTGCCGATCTACGAGGGTAATTTCCCGGTGCTGGTGGTCGGGGTCGGCAACAAGAGGACCCCCTACACCCTGGACGACGCCCAGTTGATCGAGGAATTGATGACCGAAGCGTGGCGATCCTTCCAGCAGACGTTGTGGGAGACGACCTGGTAACGTCCACCTGACATTTTCCTGCGCCAGCCTGGCGCGCCAGCGCACGCCCTTTTTCCCGGTTGCGCAGCCGGGAAAGAGGGCGTCGTGTTTTTAGGGTCGTGCGTCCGCTAAAAGGCGTGACCGCCCTGCTTGCGCGCGCGCTTGGCTTCCGCGCCGTTGGCCGGGCGCCACACCTTCGGGCCGTGCGGCGTATCGTCGTCACCGCGCCCGAACAGGCTGCTGAGCAGCCCGCGTTTTTCCTCGCGTTCCGGCTCGGCCAGGATCAGCGCCGCCTGCTCCTTGAACTGCTGGCGCTTGTTGGTCGCCGCGTCACGCGTGGAAACTTCGTCCTTGCGCTCGACATAACCCCGATCCGACGCCGCGCGGACCTCCCGGCGGTCGCGGCCCCCGTCGGCGTACTCGCGATCATACTGCCAGTGCCACGATCCGTCGGCGTAGACATATTCCTGAATCTTCACGCGCCGCACCAGCCGCCCGCCCAATGACGGCAGATTCGGCTTGAGATAATCCCAGGTTTCGACGGTGGATTGGCCCCGGTCATCGCTCAGCGGCTCCTCGACGCGGACGTAGCGCGCCGGGCCGGTCAAGACCACCTCCGGGGCGGGCGCGCCATGCCCTTCGGCCACCAGCGGCAGACGCCGGGCGTCGGCAGGGTCGGTCAGCGTGATCGCCTGCGCGGGGACGTCGGCCACCGGCTCCGCCGCGGTGACGGTGGGCGGCGGCGTGGGTTCTACGCGGGTGGGCGCTGCCGAACGTGCGGCCTCCTCCCGGATTTCGTTGGCTCCGAACAACACCGTAGCCAGTTCGGGCGACAGATCGTCATCCCAATCGGCGGGCTTGGCCGGAGCCTCGACCGCGCGCACCGTCGAAACCGGTCCGGCAGGCCGGGCGTCGGACTCGATCTGGCGCACCCGATCCACCGTGAGCACGCCATCGGGCAGGGTCGGGGCCTCGGTGGGACGCGGCGTGATCTCGTCGCGGCTGAACGTCATCGTCTCGGCAGCGGCCAGCTTTTCGAGGTCTTCCGGTGCGGGGGCTTCGGCGGGCGGTTCAGACTCGGCAGAGACGTCGGCCACCGGCTCAGGCGCGGCAGGGATGTCGGCCACCGGTTGCGGCTCGCCGGGCGTAGAGATCAGCGGCTTGGATCGCCCGCCGAGCGGCATTTCGGCCACGATGCGCGGCGGCGCGTCCGATCCGGGTGGTGGCGTGGTGTCTGCCGCCGGGAAGATCAGGGTCGGCTTTTCGCCATCGGGAGCGGCCTCGTCGGGCAGTGGAGTCTCAGGCGCTTCACCGGCAGACTCCGGCTCAGGAGCGGTAGGGGTTGGTTCGTCAGGAATCATCGGGGCATGTCCTTCTGATTAAGACCGAAACATCACCCTATTATACACCGTGCGGTGGCGCTGCCGCGTTTTAGCACAACTTTTACGACCTTTTGAGCGCCTTTTTACAGCCAACCGGGGTATGATCAAAATAAGACTATCCGATGACCGCGCTTGCCGTGCGGTCCCGGCGTGACCCTCATCCCTTTTTCCCCTCTTCGCTCCCCCTCCTAGAGAGGAATTCACCCCCACGGGGTGAGGGTCACGCCGCTTCGTTCGACGATTTTTTCATCAATAGTCGTTGATTGACTTCCCGATCCGCTATGATCTGAAGACCAGCACGCGCCAGATCGATTACGACCAAGGAGGACGATCACCATGCGTTACTTCACCCGAATCCTGCTGCTCCTGGTCGTCACCGCCGTGCCGCTGCTCAGCACGCAGATCAGCACGGCCCAGGAGCCGGCGACCATCACGTTCGAGACGCTCGACGTGGGGGTGGCCGAATCGGGCGCGCTCGCCGCGCGCATCACCTGCCCGGCTGCCAACTGCGGCACCGTGACGATCAACTTTCACTTCGACCGCGGCAAAATCCGGCTCACCAACGCCGTACCCGGACCGTTCCTCGGCGACCAGGTGTTGATCGCCGAACAGAGCCTCGACAACGCCCAGGGCCTGGGCACACTCTCGCTGACCGCGCTGGCGACGCCGCCCGCCGGGGCCGATAACCTGCTGTTCAGCCTGGACGTCGGCGGCTTGATCCCCGGCAGCGCCGCGCTCACCGTCGATTCCGTCGAAGTCAAGGACCTCAACGGGACCCCGCTCGCGGCGACGGCGACCAACGCCGCGGTCAACGTCTTCGAGACGGGCAAGATCGCGTTCTTTTCGCCCCCCGCCAACGGATGGGAAGTCGCCTTCGTCTCGGAGCGCGACGGCAATCCCGAAATCTACGTCGCGTCCGCCGATGGCAGCAGCGTCCGGCGCCTGACGGATAACCCCGCCCTGGACGGCGCGCCCGCTTGGTTGCCGGATGGGGGCCGGATCGCCTTCCACTCCGCGCGCGATGGCAATCTCGAACTGTACGTCATGGACCCTTACGGCAGCAACCTCACCCGCCTGACGGACAATCCCGCCGCCGATTCCGATCCGGCCTGGTCGCCGGACGGCAGCCGGATCGCCTTCGTCTCGGATCGCGACGGCAACGCCGAGATCTACGTGATGAACGCCGACGGCAGCAGTCCGCAGCGCCTCACCAACGATCCCGGCGTGGACACCTATCCCGCCTGGTCGCCGGATGGGCAGGCCATCGCGTTTTCGTCCAACCGGGGCGGATCGGTCGAACTGTACGTGATGGACCCCACCGGCGCCAACGTGAAGAAGCTGACCAATCTGTTCGGCGCGAACGGCTGGTATCCCGCCTGGTCGCCGGACAGCAGCACGCTCTCGCTCACCGTGGAGCGCGACGGCAGCGCGGACATCTACACCATGACGCGCGCGGCGGAAAATGCCGTGAACCTGACCCCGAATCACGTCGAGCTGACGCTCACCGACTGGTCGCCGGATGGGCAGTGGTTAGCCTTCATGAACGCGCCGGACGGCAATAAGGACGTGCTGGTGATGGATCGCCAGGGGCAGTATCTCTTCCGCATCACCGACAATCCCGCCGACGACTACGATCCCGACTGGCGCGCGATGGCGCCCCCGGCGCCCGCCGTACCCCAGGTGTGCACGGTGCACACCGATCAGCGCGACGTCAATCTGCGCGTCGGGCCGGGCGACAACCGGGGTATCTTCACCACCATGCCGCTCCACCAGGAGATCACCGTGATCGGGCAGGCGACCGACGATCAAGGGAAGGTGTGGTGGGAGATCGACAAAACGATGATCCAGGGGCACGAGCAGGTCAACAGCCTGTGGGTCGCGCAGAGTGACGTGCAGGCCAGCGGCGGCTGCGCCCAGGTGGCGCAGGCGACTCCGCCCCCGCTGATCCCCGGCTCGACACCGCCTCCGCCCGGCCAGTGGGGAAGCTGCGGATCGTGCCAGACCTGCGGCCACGCGGCCAACGAGTGTGTGCTCTCGCCGGATGGGCAGTGTCTCTGGGACCCGCACACCTGCGTCCAGGTGCCGCCGCCGGGCGATGGCTGTG
>CAYRWY010000223.1:0-9392 GCA_964427955.1 uncultured Anaerolineaceae bacterium | reverse complement strand
AGATCGCCAACCGCACCGTGACGATCACCGTCCCCGAAGGGCAGTCCAGCCTGACGGTCGATGGCGATGTCGTGGCCAAGTGGCGCGATCTGGATAAGTGCGGGTAAGCCTCGCTTCCATTTTCTCCTTCTCCAACCGGGCCTGACCACCCGGTTGGAGCCTTTCAAGCACGATCTCAGGAGCATTTATGGCCGGTCAATTTCCACTCCTCACCGAACCTTACGTGAGCCAGAATCAACGCTGGCCCCAAACCGGGCGGCATATCCTGGCCCAGTTCGACGAACACTCAGTGATTGTTTACCAGGCATACAACCGCGCGATTGGCCGGTTCGCCGTCTCGCATGGCTATTTCGGCGGCAGCGGCTTCGGATTCGAGCGTATGAGCTGGATCAAACCGAACTTTCTGTGGATGATGTACCGCTGCGGGTGGGGGACCAAGCCCAACCAGGAAACCATCCTGGCTGTCCGATTGCGACGCCCAGCGTTCGACACCATCCTGAGACTGGCCGTGCATTCGTCGTTTGTGCCCGACATCTACGGGACCGAGCCGGAGTGGAAAGCCGCAATCCAGGCGTCGCAGGTGCGCTTGCAATGGGACCCGGACCATCACCCGGCAGGAGAAGCGCTCGAACGCCGGGCAATTCAGTTAGGGCTGCGCGGTCCGATCCTGGCGCAGTATGCGCGCGACTGGATCGTCAAGATCGAAGACGTTACGGAATTCGTCCACGAGCAGCACCGCCACGTGCTGGAGCACGCCTACGATAAGCTGCTCGTTCCCCACGAAGACGTTTACCCGGTGGCTGACGCCGACACCGCCGCCCGGCTCGGCGTGAGCGGAGAGCATTCGAACGGGTAGGGGGCGATTCACGAATCGCCCCCTACCGTGAAAAGCATGACTAGTTCGTCGTGTCGCTCGGCGTCGGGGTAGGCGCAGGCGTCACCAACGGGTTATTCGCGGCATCCATCAGCGACTGCATGTCGAACAAAAACGGGCTGTTCGAGGGGATGATGATCATCTGCACGTTGTCGCCCAGGTTCTCGATGTAGCGCCACTGGAGCAGCAGCGGATTCTGCGACAACTGCTCGTTGATCAGGCGCAGCGCCTCGGCCTCACCCTCAGCGCGGATCTTGGCGGCGTCGGCTTCACCCCGCGCCAACTCGCGGGTCTGTTCAGCTTCCTGCTGGCGCTGCTCGACGCGGAACTGCGCTTCGAGCGCCTGCTGCTGCGCGACCTGCTTCTGCTCGATGGAATTCACGTACTCGGTCGAAAAGACGATGTTGCGGATCAGGACAGTGCTCACCACAAAGCCCTGCGGCTCGATGGCCGCGCGCACCTGTGCATCGATCTCCTGGCCCAACTCGGCCCGCTTTTCGCTGTAAATTTCCTGGACCTCGAACTGGCCCAGCACTTCGCGCGCCGTCGCCCGCACGGTGGGACGGATCAGCCCATCCTGGTAGCGGTCCTGCCATTCCCGGTGAACGACGTTGGCATTGGCCGGATCGATACGGTAGATGATGGTGATGTCCATCCGGATCTGCTGCCCGTCTTTGGTCAGCGCCTCGACGGCGTCATCCCCGGTGACCGCCCCTTCGCCCACCTTGCCGGACATGGTGTATTCCTGCTGGGCGATGGAGTAGACCGTCACCTCCTGCAAGCCGGGGATGATGATATGCAGGCCGGATTGCAGCGGCTCCTTCGCGAGTCCACCGCTCACCACGTTGAAGACGACGCCCACTTCACTGGGCTGGATTTGGACCACGCCCGCGCTCATGATGAAAAACAGCACGGCCACGATCACGCCAACGGCGGTCAGCAGTGCCCCCCCGCGCGCCGAACTGTTGCGTGAGACGGCCTGGACCAACATAAACACGCCAAAACCGGCAATGGCCAGCCCGGCAATGGCGAACATATTCAAAAACACGCTGATCATGTGCTCCCTCCTTGTTTCTTTCAGGCAGTGCGCTCCATTATAACAGACCGGTGACTGACAGTCTGATATTTAACTGACATCCGGCTGAAATTGGACGCTTGACAGGTAGGCGGTATAGTTACGATGGTCCTCTTATACTATATACGGACACGGCATGAATCCGGTTGTAATCGACATTGGCCCGATCGTGCTCCATGCTTACACGGCCTGGCTGATCGGCAGCGTCCTGGCCGGGCTGGGCGTGATCGCCTGGCGAGCGGCGCACGAAGAGTCGCGGCCCATCGCCCGCTGGCTGGACGTGGGGATCGCGGGCGTGGTGGGCGGCGTGATCGGCGCGCGGGCGCTGTATGTCGCGCTGGAATGGGACTATTTCGCCGGTCACACGCGTGAGATCGATCAGCTCGCGCTGGGCGGGATGGCCTGGCACGGCGCACTGCTGTTCGGCGTCCCGGCGGTGCTGATCATGGCGCGGCTGCGGCACGTCGCGCTGCGGCCCTGGACCGACGCCCTGGCGCTGGCCTGGCCGCTGGGCTTGATCGGGGCCTGGCTGGGCTGCCGCCACGCGGGCTGCGGCTACGGCTGCGAAGTCGCCACGCTGGCCGGGTGGCCCGGCTGGCAGGTGGCGGAACTGCCGGACATCTTCGGGCTGGTCGCGCCCCGCCTCGACCTCCAGGCATTTGGCGCCTATTTCGGCGGCGCGCTGCTGATCCTGGCGCTGCTCCTGACCTGGCGCGGGTGGCTGCCCGGCTTCCGGCTGTGGCTGATCCTGGGCCTGACCGGGTTGGGACAGGCGCTGGTGGGCTTCTTGCGTGCCGATCCGGCGCAGATCATCCTGCACCGCCGCGCCGACCAGTTTTTCGATCTGATTTTGCTGCTGACGAGCACGCTGGCCGGGTGTATGATCTGGGTACTGGACCGCCAAGCCCAAACCCGTGCGGTCCGTCTGCGCTCGTTGGAGGAAACGCAACGACATGAACATTAAATTGGGCCTGGCCCAGATCAACCCGAAGCTGGGCGACACGGCCACCAATCTGCACAAACACCTGGCGATGATCGAGCAGGCCGCCGCGCAGGGCGTGCAACTGCTGATGTTCCCCGAACTGTCGCTGACCGGCTACTACTTGCAGGACATGGTGTACGAAGTCGCACACCGCCCCACCGCCGACGATCCGATCTTCCAACCGCTGCTGGAAGCCAGCCATGTGCACGGCATCGATCTGACGGTCGGCTTTGTCGAGGAGGACCGCCGCCACCGCTTCTACATCTCGCAGGCGTACTTGAGCGACGGCGCAGTTGTGCACGTTCACCATAAAGTTTATCTGCCGACCTATGGTATGTTCGATGAAGGGCGCTATTTCGCCTGGGGCGACACGGTGCAGGCCTTCGACACCCGCTTTGGGCGGGTCGGAATGCTGATCTGCGAGGACTTCTGGCACGCCTCGCCGCCTTACCTGCTGTGGATCGACGGCGCGGACGTGCTGCTGCTGCACAGCGCCAGCCCCGGACGTGGGTTGGATGACGGCAGCAAGCTGAGCAGCGCGCGCTGGGTCGAGCAGATCAACCAGGCTTATGCCAGCCTGTTTACGTCGTTCGTGGTGCACTGCAACCGGATCGGCTTCGAAGATGGACTGAATTTTTGGGGTGGCAGTTCGATTGTCGATCCCGACGGCGAATTCATGGCCAACGGGCCGTATTTCGACGAGGCGCTGCTGGTCCACGAGATCGATCTGAACCAGCTTCACCGCACGCGCAGCCGCCTGCCGCTGCTGCGGGACGAGCGCACCGGCCTGCTCAACCGCGAGTTGGCGCGCATCATGGCCAGCGATCCGCAGAATAGCCGCTAAAAACACTTCAACGCAGAGATCGCAGAGCGCGCGGAGAAAAGCAGGAACAAATCACCGCGCGCTTTATGTTGTGAAAACCGGGCGCAGCGCCCCTACACCGACGTTTCCTCCGCGCCGCTCCCCCTCGCCACCGGGTGGAGAGGGGGTCGGGGGGTGAGGTAAATTATCTATTTTGGGAAGCCTCTTATGCCTCTTGACTTTTTCTTGCGCGGACTGGTGATCGGCTTTTCCATCGCGGCGCCGGTCGGACCCATCGGCATCTTGTGCATCCGGCGCACGCTGGCCGAGGGGCGCGCGGTCGGCTTCGTGTCCGGGCTGGGCGCGGCGACCGCCGACTCGATCTACGGCGCGACGGCGGCACTGGGCCTGACGGTGATCACCGGCTTTCTGGTCGATCAACAGACGTGGTTCCGGCTGATCGGCGGAGCGTTCCTGTGTTACCTCGGCTTCAAGACCTTCCGCACCCGCCCGGCAGAAAAGGCTGCCGACGCGCCCCAGAAAAACGGGCTGGGCGGCGCGTATGCTTCCACCCTGGCGCTGACGCTGACCAACCCGGCGACGATCCTCTCTTTCGCGGCCATCTTCGCGGGCCTGGGGATCGGCGATACCGGCGGGAGTCGCAGCGCCGCGCTGGCCCTGGTCGCGGGCGTGTTCAGCGGATCGGCGGCGTGGTGGCTGCTGCTGAGCGGCGGTGTCTCCCTGCTCCGCACGCGCTTCACCCCGGCGCGGCTGCGCTGGGTCAACCGCCTATCGGGCGTCGTGCTGCTGACGTTTGGGCTGCTGGCGGTAGGCAGCGCCTTCGATTCTATACTCTTCTAATATCCCTCCAACGTCTTTTTGACACCCCGCCGCTACACTGAGCCTGATGAAAACGAGACGTAGTGTAAGCGAGGGGTGTCTATGGACCTGAATCAATTTACGACCAAAGCCCAGCAGGCGGTGATCGCCGCGCAGCGGCTGGCGGAAGCGCAAAGCCACAGCGAGATCGATACGCCGCACCTGCTGCTGGCGTTGTTGCAGCAAACGGACGGCGTCGTCCCGCAGGTGATCGCCAAGATCGGCGCGCGTCCGCAAAACGTGATTGCCGATCTGCAAAATCAGTTGGGCATCCGGGCGCAGGTCTACGGATCGGCGGCCCAGGTCGGACTCAGCCGCGCGGCCAGCCAGGTGCTCACCCAGGCCGAAAAAGAAGCCCACAAAATGCACGACGAGTACGTCAGCACCGAGCACCTGCTGTTGGCGCTGACGGGCGATCCGATGGTGGGCGATCTGCTGGCGCGGCACGGCGTCGATCACGACGAGGTGCTGAATGCCCTGGCCGAGATTCGCGGCGGGCAGCGCGTCACCAATCCCGAGCCGGAGAGCACCTACCAGTCGCTCGAAAAATACGGGCGCGACATGACCGCCCTGGCGCGGCAAGGCAAGCTCGATCCGGTGATCGGGCGTGACGAAGAAATCCGCCACGTGATCCAGGTGCTCAGCCGCCGCACGAAAAATAACCCGGTGCTGATCGGCGAGGCGGGCGTCGGCAAGACGGCCATCGCCGAAGGGCTGGCGCAGCGCATCGTCAACGGCGATGTGCCCGAAGGATTGAAGAACAAGCGCATCGTCGCGCTGGACATGGGCAGCCTGGTGGCCGGGGCCAAGTTCCGCGGCGAGTTCGAGGAGCGGCTCAAGGCGGTGCTGAAAGAGGTCAGCGACGCGGACGGCCAGGTCGTGCTGTTTCTGGACGAGCTGCACACCATCGTCGGCGCGGGCCGGGCCGAAGGCTCGATGGACGCGGGCAACATGCTCAAGCCCATGCTGGCGCGCGGCGAGCTGCATTGCATCGGCGCGACCACGCTGGACGAATATCGCCAGTACATCGAAAAAGACGCGGCGCTCGAACGGCGTTTCCAGCCCGTTTTGGTGAATGAGCCGACCGTCGAGGACACGATCAGCATTCTGCGCGGATTGAAAGAGCGTTACGAAGTCCATCACGGCGTCCGCATCCAGGACAGCGCCGTGATCGCGGCGGCGGTGCTCAGTCACCGCTACATCAGCGACCGCCACCTGCCCGACAAAGCCATCGACCTGATCGACGAAGCCGCGTCGCGCCTGAAGATGGAGATCGACTCCAAGCCCCAGGCGCTCGACAACGTGGATCGCCAGATCATGCAGATCGAGATCGAGCGCGAAGCCCTCAAGAAGGAGCGCGACAAAGCGTCGAAGGAACGGCTGGCCAACCTGGAAGAAGAACTGGCCGATCTGAAGGAAAACTCGCGGGCGCTGCAAGCGCGCTGGCAGCAGGAGAAAGGCGCGATCCAGGCCATTCGCGGCATCAAGACCCAGTTGGACGATCTGCGCGTCAAGCTGGATCAGGCCGAGCGGCGCAGCGATCTCGAAGCTGCCGCCCGTTTGCGCTACGGCGATCTGCCGCGCCTGGAGCAGGAGTTGGCGAACAGCGAAGCGCGGCTGCGCCAACTGCAAACCAGCGGCGCGATGCTCAAGGAAGAGGTGGACGCCGACGAAGTGGCCGGTATCGTCAGCAAGTGGACCGGCGTCCCGGTTTCGCGCCTGATGGAAGGCGAAGTCGAAAAACTGCTGCGCATGGAAGATCGCCTGCACCAGCGCGTGATCGGGCAGGATGACGCCATCCGCGCCATCAGCAACGCCGTGCGCCGCAGCCGGGCCGGGCTGCAAGACCCGCGCCGCCCGATGGGCACCTTCCTGTTCCTGGGGCCGACCGGCGTCGGCAAAACCGAGCTGGCCCGCGCGCTGGCCGAATTCCTGTTCGACGATCAGGACGCGATGGTGCGCATCGACATGAGCGAATACCAGGAGCGGCATACCGTCAGCCGGTTGGTGGGCGCACCGCCCGGCTACGTGGGCTACGAGGAAGGCGGCCAACTGACCGAAGCCGTCCGCCGCCGCCCGTATGCGGTGGTGCTGTTCGACGAGATCGAAAAAGCGCACCCGGAGGTCTTCAACCTGTTCCTGCAACTGCTGGACGAAGGCCGCCTGACCGATGGGCAGGGCCGCACGGTCGATTTCAAGAACACCGTGATCATCATGACCAGCAACACCGGCAGTCACCTGCTGAAAGAGCTGTCCAGCCGGGGCGAAGACGAGGTACGCGCCGCCGTCATGGCCGAACTGGACCGGACCTTCCGGCCCGAGTTCCTGAACCGGATCGACGAGATCATCCTGTTCCACAACCTGACGCCGGAGCACCTGAAGCAGATCGTGGAGATTCAACTGCACGATTTGCAGCAGCGGTTAGCGGACCGGCACATCAGCCTGCACCTGACCGACGCCGCGAAAGCCTTCCTGGCCGAGCGGGGCTACGATCCGGTGTTCGGCGCGCGCCCGCTCAAGCGCACGCTCCAGCGCGATCTGCAAGACCCGCTGGCGCTGGCGCTGCTGGAAGGGCGCGTCTTGGAAGGTGAAGCGGTCTACGTCGATGCCGCGCCGGACGGCGATCACCTGACGTTCGACGTGCGCGAATACGAGACGGCGTAACGCCAAAACCACCGGGGCGAATCGTTGGATTCGCCCCATTTTTCCAATTTTCCTCTTGCCAAATTTTCCGTCCTGATCTATACTACACCCTTAGATGGCACCTGCGGGCGTGGTTCAGTGGTAGAACGTCTCCTTGCCAAGGAGAAGGTCACGAGTTCGAATCTCGTCGCCCGCTCAGAAAAAACACCTTCTGCACAAGAGGGTGTTTTTGTTTTCCACCACATAGGCGATCATTTGACGCTGACCGCCGAATAGAACTGCCCCAAGAAGCTGCTGGGCACGGTGTGCAGGCGCCGTGTCGCCGTGAAGCCCTGCTGCCGGGCCAGCCGCTCCCAGGTGGTATAGCTGAACGCGAACGGCACCCACTGGTTGCCGCGATCCGTATCGTATTCCACGATCAGCAGGTGTCCGCCGTCTTTCAAGTAGCCCCGTATCCGGTCCAGCGCCGGACCCTTGTCGCGGACGAAGTGCAGCGCGTTCGCCATGACGATCCCATCCAGCGGCGGCAGGTCGAGCGGCGTGGTAAAATCCGCGACTCGGTAGTGTACGGTGATGCCGGGGAAACGCGCGTCCACGGCTTGACGTTGGGCGCGCAGTGCGGCGGCGTCCTGATCGACGGAATAGATCTGGCCGGGCGGAGTGAGCAGGTCGGCCAGGGCCAGGGTGAAAGCGCCCCGCCCGGAGCCGAAATCGGCCCAGAGGCCGTCCGGCGCGTGGAGACCGTCGCGCAGCAGGTGAACATGATCGGAATGGTTCATGCGACAGAGTCTAAAGCCACACAGGCGGAAATGCACAGCCCATCGTGGCAGTCGAAAAATACCAGTTGCGCCCGATTAAAAACCTCGCTAGAATAGGCCACGATAATTAAATGTTATCGTGGGCAACCCATTTCGAGGATTTTTCCATGCCGCCAACGGATGATCACCAGCTCACATCATCGCCCGAACGCAGCCTCCTGGCCCAGGTCGGACAGGCCGCCAACGATTACGCGGCGCAGGGTGTCTTTGCCGACTACCTGTCCCGCAAGTCCAACAACACGATCCGCACCCAGGCCGCGGGCCTCGCCCGGTTCGCGGAATACCTGAGCTACATTGGCGATCAGATCGGCCAGCCGCTGGACGCTGCCCTCGTACAATTCGCGGAGGCGGTCGCAGCGTTTCCGCATGGGCCAATTCCTGATGGCAGCGCGTGGCAGGGCGTTACCTGGGGCCTGGTCGAAGGCTTCCGCAACTGGATGGTGCAGCAGGGCGATGCGGTCAGCAGCGTCAACGCGCGGCTGTCGGCGGTCAAGACCTACGCCAAGCTCGCCATGAAGGCCGGGACCCTGACCCCGGAGGAATATGCCACCATCCGCACGGTGGCCGGGTATACTCAGAAAGAGGCGAAGCGGCTGAACGAACGGCGCGCGATCACGCGGCGCGGCTACAAAAAAGCCCAGCACGTCAGCATCAGCAAACAGCAAGCCCGGCAGTTGAAGGCCCAACCGGATACGCCCCAGGGCCGCCGCGATGCGCTCATGCTGTGCCTGCTGCTGGAACACGGCCTGCGCGTGGGCGAAGTCGCGCGGCTGCAAGTGTCCGATTTCGACATGCGCGTGGGCGAGATGCACTTCTACCGCCCCAAAGTGGATAAGGTGCAGACGCACAAGCTGACGTCGGACACCTTCCGCGCGCTGCTGGCCTGGTTCAACAGCGGCGATGCCCCGGCGGTCGGGCCGCTGCTGCGCGCCAGCCGCAAGGATGGCACGCTCACCGAGGCGGGCATGACCGAATGGTCGATCT
The DNA here is from genome assembly GCA_964427955.1 of uncultured Anaerolineaceae bacterium. Classification (GTDB taxonomy): domain Bacteria; phylum Chloroflexota; class Anaerolineae; order Aggregatilineales; family Aggregatilineaceae; genus JACRBK01. Next base: position 335 of record CAYRWY010000223.1, on the reverse strand, counting down.
CGCAGCGCGTACGGACGCTGGGCGAGCGGATCGAGTTGGAAGGCTTGTCGGCCCACGACTGCCGCCACTATTGGGCGACCTTCTGGGCAGACAAAGTGGACGTGCTGCGCTTGCAAGAGGCGGGCGGCTGGAGCAGCCTGGCCATGCCGCGCCGCTACGTCGAAGAAAGCGAGATCGCCAACGACGGTATGGCCTAGGACGCCGTGTGAGATTTATAATGGAAAAATCATAACCCTAAGGAGTAACCAATGCCTGAACCCGTTGAACAGGAATATATGGGAGTTTTGCAGGACCTCGAAGCCACGATCACCAGCGTGTACCGGGAGCACCGGGAA
>CAYRWY010000222.1:0-9400 GCA_964427955.1 uncultured Anaerolineaceae bacterium | reverse complement strand
CGTTCAATCCCCACAAACCTGACGTACATAACCGTAAAGATGAAGATGAAGATGAAGATCATCACTCCGACGGAAGAAGCGTAACCATCCTGGCCGGTCAACACCAGTTGGGTGTAGTTGTAGGTTGCCATCGAAGGCCGGGTAGTGTCCAGCAGCACCTGGAACACGTCGAACGCGCGCAGCGCATCCAATGTGCGGAAGATCAGGGCCACGGCAATCGTAGGCCGCAGCAGGGGCAGGGTGATCGAGAAGAACTGCCGGACTTTCGACGCGCCATCGACGGAGGCGGCCTCGTACAGATCGCCAGGAATGATCTGCAAGCCCGCCAGCAGCAGCAGCGCCATGAACGGGGAGGTCTTCCACACGTCCACCGCGATGATCGAGTTCATCCAGGGGCCGGTGGTCGCAAACCACTGTTTGGGTTGGGAGATCAGGCCCAGGTCCATCAGCAGCTTGTTGAAGATGCCGGTCTGGTCGCCGCGCAGCATGGTCTGCCACAGTACCGCCGAGACGACAGTCGGGATTGCCCAGGGCACCAGCATGGCCGCGCGCATCAGGCCGCGTCCCTTGAAACTGGAGTTGACCGCCATGGCGATGATCAGGCCCAGGACGAGTTCCAAGACGACTGAGATCAGAGAAAAGCGCAGGGTATTGCCGATAGAATTCAAGAAGACCGGGTCTTTGCCCAGGATCTGCAAGCCCTTATCGCTGCCGGGCAGCCGCCACGTCGTGGCCGCCTGGTAGCGTACGTAGCTCTTGCGCTCGGTGCTGGTCATCGCGCGCAGATTGTCGCGTTCTTTCTGCTCGACCGAAGACAGATTCCAGATGAGCGCGCCGTTCGGAGTCTTGGCGCACTCGCCTTGGTCATCTTTCTTGCAGTCGGTGGTTGCAAACTTGAAGCTGAGCAGGTTCCGATAGTTTTTGAAGCCCACATAACGGGCCGGTTTGTTCGTGCCAAATTGATCGTCGGTCAGGCTTTTGATGAAAGTCTGTTCGAGCGGGCGGGCGGCGACCAGGACCAGCACGGTCAGGGTCGGGATCAGGAGCGTCCAGGCGTAGCGCGTCTGGCGCGCCGTGAGGGTTTCCTCGCCGACGAAGAGCTGCTCGACGACACCCCCCAGCCAGCGATAGGCCACGGCCAGCGGAGCGATGGCGACCAAAAACGGCACTGAACGGCTGATGGCTTTGCCGTAATTGAAGGGATCGGAGCCGACGATCCCGCCTTTGCCATTGGTCCAGAAGGCCCAGACTGCGGCGACCACCAGGCCGATCATCAACCACAGGAAGGTGATCAAAGCCCAGCGTGCCGCGCCGATCTGGTACTTGCGCAGACGGATGCCCAGCCGGAACAGCAGCGCGCCCAGCACGATCAGAACGAGCGGGACCACGAACCCGAAACTCTTGAGGTACGCAATGGGGACGGTTGGGGCGACGCGCTTGGGCACGACGCGCTCCTCGGTGCTGAACTTGCCTTCTCCCTTGTCTCTCAAGAACTGGATCGTAATCTGAAAGTCATCCTCTTTGAGCGAGACGTTTTTCTCGTCCAGCAGGGCGCGCACCTCCGCCAGGCTCAGGCTGGTGATGTCAACGCCGTCGACACTGATCAGCCGGTCCCCCGCGCGAATGCCGGTGAGATCAGCTTCTCCGCCCGGGCGGGGGGTGAGCTGGAAATAGGGCGCCTCGCCTTCAGGCTGCTGAAGGGTAACGTCTAGCCCGACCCCGGGGATGTCGGGACCCTGGGTGGCCTCGCGGATATCGTCGTTGGTAACAATCGCGTAAAAAAGGTAGGCGAAGGCCAAAAGACCAATAATCATCAATAACCCGCTGACCAGTTCAACCGCGATGGCCTCTTGCTCACTGGGGCGTCGCACCCTGGTACCGGGTGGAATAAGGGTCATCTTCGTTCCCTCCTGTGACAATAGAATTGAGTTGTCTTTGAGGACTAGATGCAAACTGGGGGCAGAAGCCCTGCCCCCAGTCGAGGATCACTTAGGCGTTCACAGGACGACTGCGGTTACGGCAGTTCGAAGCCCAGGTCGGCCAGATCGAGTTCGAGCTTGTCCATGGCGGTCGTGGCGTCCGAGCTGCCCGACAGGATGCCATTGACAGCGGTGTAGTACAGTTCCGAGACTTTCGCATACTGGCTGCCAGCGACGCCGGGACGCGGGGTGGCTGCATCCAGGATGTTGCCGGTGAAGGCCAGGTACGGCAGAGCGGCCTGCAACTGAGGATCTTCGTACAGGGCGGGCAGCACGGGCTGCTCACCACGCGCCAGGTGGAATTCGACCAGCGCATCGTAGTCGGTCAGCCAGTTGGCGAACGCCACGGCGGCTTCGGGATTCGCGGAGTACTTCGAGATGGCGAGGCCCCAACCACCCAGCGTCGCGGCGCTCATGCCAGCTTCCTTGCCGGGCAGCGGCGAGACGTTGAATTTGTCCTTGATCACGCTGTCATCGGCCTGGCCAAGCGTGAAGGCGTAGGCCCAGTTGCGCATGAACGCAGCGTTGCCGGCCTGCCAGACACCACGGGATTCTTCTTCACTGTAGGTGGTCGCTTCGGGCGGAACGAAATCGCCAACCCAGCTCGCGACCTTGTCGAAGATTTCGATAGAGGCGGGATCGTTGACTTCGATCACGCCCTCGGGGCTGAGGATGCGGCCACCGCCATTGGAAACCTGCCATTCGAGGGCGTCGCAGGTCAGGCCTTCGTAGGCCTTGCCCTGGAACACGAAGCCCCAGAACGCATCGTTGCCCGCAGCGCGCTCGCCATCCTGGATGGTCTTGGCCGCGACGGCCAGTTCGTCCCAGGTCGTCGGCACTTCAACGCCGTACTTCTCCAGCAGGTCGGAGCGGTAGTAGAGCATCCCACCACCGGCGAACCAGGGCAGCGCCACCAGGCGGCCATCGACGGTGTAGGCGTTGATCAGGGACGGGTAGAAGCGTTCGAGCAGGGCCGGGTCGATGATCTCATTGACGTCCAGCAGGTGCTCGGCGATCAGCGCGGGCCACACGACGTCCACCATGAACAGGTCCAGGTCCGGGCTTTGACCTTCGAAGAACTGCTGGTACTGGGCCAGCGTGTCGGTCGTGCTTTCCGGGCGCTCGACAACTTTGACCTTAATATTCGGGCAGACTTCCGCGGTGAAACGATCAGCCAATTTCACATAGACATCGTGCTCGCCACCGACAGTACCGGCGATGAAGGTGAGGTTAACTTCTTTGTCCGTGCCGCACCAGGGTTTGGAATCCTGGGCGCTGACACCACCGCGAGGGGCCAGACCGGCCACCAGCATGACAACGACGGCCAAAAGCGCAAGACGTTTAAGCATTACAAAATCTCCTTCCTTGAGTCTGAACGAAAATTGTCGAGCATTTCCGGGAGCTGGTCCGTAGATGCCTCCCATATACTAATTTCGGTGGTGGTCGAAAGGACCACCCACTTCCATTGTATCATTGATACAAGGATCAACCTAGTAGGGCTAATCGCTGTACCGTGGCAATCTACATGGAACCGTTTCCAACACGTTTCTAGTTTACAATGGAATCGGTTCCATTGTCAAGTGGGCCGACATAGAACCGTTTAGGCGGTGGCGCGGGGGATGATTTCCAGGGGAAGCTTGGTGGCCCAGTCCTTTTCGTCGACATAGCCGTTGCGCAGCCAGTCGAGGATCAGGCGCGCTCCTAACCGGCCACTCTCGCCGAGGTTCTGGCGTACGGTCGACAGGTTGAGGTAATTGGCCGTCTGGATGTCGTCGAAGCCCATGATGGCAATGTCGTCCGGCACCCGCAGCCCCAGTTCTTGGGCTGCCGCCATCACGCCAAAGGCCAGGGTGTCGTAACCGGCGAAAATCGCCGTGGGCCGTTCGGGGAGGGTCAGGATCGTCCGGGCACTTTCACGCGCAGCCTTCTCACTCAGGTCGCCAAAGCGGCACCACGCTTCGTTCGTCTCCACCCCTGCTTCGGCGATGGCCGCGCGAAAGCCCTCGTAACGCCGGTACGTGCACGTGTAGCCAAAAGCATCGCTCTCCACGTCCCCGACGAATCCGATCTGGCGGTGACCGCGCTCGATCAAATAGTTGGTTGCCAGGCGTCCGCCCTCGAAGTTGTCGATCATGATGTGCGGATAGTGCTCGATGGTGTCGTTATCGACCACGACTACCGGGAGGGTGGGGCTAACCTGGCGGATTTCGTCTTCATGGAAGTGCATCGACAGGATGATGATTAACCCATCCACCCGGTTCTGTTTCGCCAGCGTGCGAAGCTGGCGCTGGAATTGATCGACATAGCGGATGCTGTACAGCACGAGATCGTAATTCGCGGCGTCGAGAACATCCTGAATCCCGGTCAGACGCTCGATGAAAGAGGGCAGGGTGATCATGGGCGACACGACGCCGATCGTGAAAGTCCGTCCGCCAGAAAGCTGGCGCGCGGCGGTATTCGGTTTAAATCCCAATTCCTGGATCGCCGCCAGGACCCGCTGGCGGGTTTCCTGGCGAACCTGGGGGCTGCCATTCAATACCCGCGAAACGGTTCCTATGCCAACGCCGGCGCGATCGGCGACGTCCTTGATGGTTGGTGTGCGCATAGATGTTCCGGCCTAGGAGTTGCTCTTGGAATCGGTTCCAAGACCTAGACGCATTATATATGGTATTTTTGAACCGTGTCAACGTTTGCGGCAGATCCGGGGCTACCGTACAATCACAGGCAGCGACTTCGGGGGGACTGGAGGCTTAGCATGATTTTGGATAAGAAGCGCATTCTTACGACCATCCTGATAGGGGTTCTCGTCTTGACCGTGTCCCCGGCGCTGGCCGCCTTACCGCGGCAGGGCGATCTGACTCTGTTGGTCTACGGGCAAACAGTCGATGGAGAGCTGAACAGCAGCCAGCCCAGCGTGTTCTATGCGTTTGACGCCCAGGCGGGTGACGTGATCACGATCACGATGGTGGCCGCGGACAGCCTGCTCGATCCGTTCATTGTGCTCAACGACGCCAACCGGGTCCCCCTGGCCACGGATGATAACAGCGGGGGGAGTGTCAACGCCCGGCTGACTTTCGTGATTCCGATGACCGGGCGCTACGTCATCCAGGCCACGACCGCCGGGGGTGTTCCCCCGGAAGGCGGCGGGCGCTTCGGGTTGAACCTGACCGCCGCTGTCGATATGTCGCCGGTCCCGACCCCGCCACCCGCTGACGCCGTCCCGACCGAACCCCCGGCCTCCCAGCCTGACACGCCCACTGTTCAGGGCGACAGCGTGCGGCTGTTGAAGCTTCAGCCCGGCGCCTCGATTCAGGATAAGCTGGATCGCCAGGTGGCGCTGCGCTTCTATTGGTTCGATGGCCAACAGGGGGATCAGGTCGCCGTGACGCCGGAAGTAGTCTCCAGTTTTCAGCCGCTCCTGGTGCTGTATGATGCTAACTTTACCGAGCTGTCGAGTTCGTCCTCCGGCAGCGGCTTCCAGGTGATTCTGGCGCAGGCGGGGGTCGTGTTCCTGGTGGCCTCGCTGCCCGATCCTGGCAGTGCGGGTGGCAATTATGGCTTTGCGTTCGACGTCAGCAGCAATCCCGCCGCGGGCGGCAGCTTCGTCGATATCGCTTACAACCAGAGCCTGAGCGGGAATATCGATACCACTACCCCTGCCGTGACCTATCGTTTTCAGGGATCGAGCGGCGATAACGTGACCGTCGCCATGAGCCGGGCCGGGGGAGATCTCAACAGTTACCTCTATGTATTGGACAGCACCGGGCAGTTGCTCTACGAGGATGACGATAGCGGCGGCGAAAACGGCAATGCCCGGCTGACCTATACCCTGCCCACCAGCGGCCAATATCTGATCGTGGCATCTCGCCAGGGTCAAGCCCGCGGCACGACCAGCGGTTCTTACGTGCTCGATCTCACCTCGGACGCGGCTCCTGCCGCCCTGAGCGCGACTCCTGTGCCCACGCTGCCCTCGGATTACGCGGATCTCCCCATCATCACGTATGGACAGACGGTCGAAGGCGAGCTGACCAGTGCCCGCTTCCTGGACGTCTACGTGTTCTTGGGCAGCGCCGGGGATGCCGTTACTATCGAGCTGCTGAGCGGCAACGGCGAGGAAACGAACGGTCTCGATCCGGCCCTGCTGCTGCTGGATGACGCGCGCATTCCGTTGGTCGAGAACGATGACATCGTGGACGGCGTGCAGCGCGACTCCCGCATCGAATTCACACTGCCGCGCACGGCCTACTACGCCATTGTTGCCACCCGTTTCGACCAGGAAAACGGCGTCACGGCGGGACCCTATGCGCTGACGCTGACCGGCCCGGGGGGCGTCGTGGAGCCGACGGCGCCTGCGACAGAAGTCGCGGTGTCTCCCATCCAGAAGCTTTCCCCGGCACTGTTGGTACCGGATACGCCGCTGCAAGCCACGTTTGACAAAGTGGCAGTGCTGTACCGCTTCAATGCCGCGGCGGGCGCGCTGGTCGATATCTCCGCCACCACCGATCCGGGACTGGATTCGGTGTTGATCCTGGCGGACAAGGACTTGAACGAAGTGCTGTCGAGCGGGACCGGCGCGCTGACCGGGATCACGCTCCCTCAGACCGGCGAATACCTGGTCCTCCTGGCCCCTCGTTTCGGTCCGATCAGCCAGCCCGGCGGCTATATCCTGGCCCTGACCCAGACCGCCGGTGGAACTGGAGAGACAGGTATCTCCGGCCCGCAGGTAATCGTTTATGGGGATACCGTCGAGGGCATGATCGACGAGCAGACTATCAGCCAGGTCTACACCTTCGATGGGGCGGCCAACGATCGGGTCCGGATCACCATGAAAGCGGCCTCGGGTTCAACGCTGGACTGTTACCTGGAGCTTCAGGACGCGAACGGCACCGTGCTCGAAGCCAACGACGACATCAATCCCGGCGTGGTGCGTGACTCGCAAATCACGGTCGAGCTGCCCGCCGCTGGCACCTACACGCTGATCGCCTCGCGCTATGTCGGTACGGATGCCGAGCCAACCACGGGAGCCTACAGCCTGAGTCTGGAACTGCTCACCGGACCGGCGACCGATGGCGCAAGCACCGAAATCACGCCGATCAACTACGGACAGACGGAAATTGGTGAGATCAACGACCAGCAGTACATTGTGTTTTATGCCTTTGAGGGCACGGCGGGGGATGTCGTGACCATCGAGGTGGACAACATGAGTGGCAACCTGGACTCCGTCCTGCATCTCTACAGCGCTGTGGGCAATCAGTGGACGGAAATCGCCAACAATGACGACAGCCCGACCGGTGGAACCTACGAGGCGTCGTTGAGCGACATCACCCTGCCGCAGACCGGGAAATACCTGATCGCCATCAATCGCTACGGCCTGGATCGCGAAAATACCTACGGCACGTTCATGCTCACCTTGACGCGCCGGACGAGCTGAGGGGTAGGGTATGAAGTGGCGGATTATCCTGTGCCTGGCGTGCGTCGTGTGGGGCGTGCTGCCAGGCTGCCCGGTTCCACCCCGGATCGCCGCGGCACAAGGGCGGATTCCGCTTGAACTGGGCGTGACGGTGACGGGCACGCTGGATGACCAGACCTTTCGCGAGATTTACACCTTCACCGGATTGGCCAATCAGGTCGTGGCCATCCACATGACGCGCACGTCGGGGGATCTGGACCCCTATCTGCTGCTGGCCGATGCTCAGGGCAGCGTCCTGGCCGAGAGTGATGACGAGGGCAGCGGCGCGGATGCGCTGATCGGTTTTGAGCGCATCCCGGCGGACGGGCAGTATTTCGTGATCGCGACGCGCTTCGGGCAGGAGCACGGCAGTACCAGCGGGGACTATGACCTGTTGATCGAGCAGGTGGGGGCGGGGGTCAACGAAAATACCGTCTTGGCCTATGGCAACAGCGTCATCGGTCGTGTGTCGTCCGACGCGCCGATTGTGTTCTATTTCGTCCGGGCGCAGCGCGGCGATATGATCGACGTGACGCTGAAGCGTACTTCCGGCGATCTCGATCCGCTGCTGGAACTGGCGACGTCGGACGGCCAGGTGCTGGTGTCCAACGACGACGATCCGACCGCCGAAGGCACGTTGGATGCGGGGATTCTGAATTACACGATTCTGGAGAGCAACGTTTACCTCGTCGTCGTGACGCGTTTCGGACGTGAGGCGGGCGATACCTCCGGGAGCTATGTGCTGTCGTTGGCGCAGATTCCGCCGGAAGAATTGGGCCAGAATCCTGAACAGGCGCGCCTGATGGACTACGGCTCGACCTTCGAAGGCGAGGTGACCGACGATCTCCCGGTCCGCTACTACCGTTTCGAAGCTCACCGGGGGGACGTGATCACCGCGGCGCTGAACCGGGAATCTGGCGAGCTTGATCCCATGCTTAAGCTGGCCGATGCCAGTCTGACGGTGCTTGTCCAGGATGACGACACGGGCGACGGCAGCGACGCGCGCATCGCCGCGTATACGCTGCCCGCGACCGGCAATTACTATCTCCTGGCCACGCGCAGCGACAAGCTGAAGGGCAGCACGACCGGATCATTCAGCCTCCAACTGACCGGGCGGGCCGGCATCGCCGGGGGGCGGACGCTGGAGATCGTCTACGGCGCGACGGTGACGGGCAGCCTGGATGCCCTGAATGTGGCCGAGGAGTACATCTTCCTGGGCCAGCAGGGCGACACGATTCGTATTACGATGAAGCGCGCGTCGGGCGATCTGGACTCGCTCGTGACGCTGTTCGACAGCGATCACAAGCAGATCGCGTTTGACGACGACGGCGCGGGCGGCCAGGATGCGCTCATCGACAGCTTCACCTTGCCGCGTGATGGGTCGTATACCCTGGTGGCGGCGCGTTTTGATCGGGAGAAAGGAACAACCAGCGGCGCCTACATCCTGACTCTGGAATTGGTGCGCGCCGCACGTTAGTGTGGGGGACAATCACCGGAGACTCGCGGAACGTTTCCGGTCGGCTCAGGCGTAATTCGTAACATTGGTGGTGGGAGTGGGGCAATTGAAAACCAAACTGTTGGCCCGTGAGGATTCGCCGGGGAAAATTCCCTTTTGGCATACGTTCTTCTATGCCTTCGCGAATGCCGCCGGGCTGCTAACCTATACGACATTCAATACTTTCATCCAGTTTTTCTACACGGAAAAGCAAGGTTTGCCGCCGCAGTGGGTGGGGCGCGGCTGGTTCGCTTTCGGATTCTGGAACGCCGTCAACGATCCCATCGCGGGGTGGTTGTCGGATCGCACGCGCACCCGGTGGGGCAGGCGGCGCTTCTTCATCGGCTTGCTGGCCATCCCGACCGCCGTGGCGTTTGCTCTGGTCTGGCTGCCTCCCTTCGAGCGCCACAACCCGACGGCGCTGATGGTCTATTTTCTGGTGATCATCAGCATCTATGACATGCTGCAATCGATCAT
>CAYRWY010000221.1:0-9446 GCA_964427955.1 uncultured Anaerolineaceae bacterium | reverse complement strand
GTAGTGATCACGAGATGGCCTTGGTAGACACGCAGCAAACAACACCTATTACCACCGACAGCCTGGTCTGGCAGCAGTTGATTGCCTTGGGCAAAGAGCAGGGCTACATCACCTATGATGATGTCCTGAAACGCATCCCGGCCCTGGAGCGCAATATCGACTTGCTGGACGATCTGTTGGATGCCCTCAGCAGTGAGGGGATCGAGGTCGTGCCTGAAGCCCCCGCCAAGACCGCACCGGGGGGCGCGGCAGAGCACGAGGAACTACTCGATCCCGCGGCACTGTACGAGGACCTGATGAAAGATGCCGGCTATCAGCAGGCCCTGGATACCGACGATGTCGTCGGCCTCTATCTCAAAGAGGCCGGACGCGTGCCCCTGCTGACTGCCGACGAAGAAGTATCGCTCGCCAAACGCATGGAAGCGGGCAAATTTGCCGTCCAACAACTGCGGGAACTCAACAACGGTCTTTCTGCGGACGATCGGAGAGAACTGGAGTTCCTCTCCGAAGACGGCGAGGCCGCTCAGGAATATCTGGTGCGGGCCAATTCGCGGCTGGTGATCAGCGTCGCCAAAAAATACATCGGGCGTGGCGTGCACTTCCTCGACCTGATCCAGGAAGGAAATATCGGTCTGATCCGGGCAGCGCGCAAATTCGAGTACCAGCGCGGGCACAAGTTCAGCACCTACGCGACCTGGTGGATCCGGCAGGCGGTCAGCCGTGCCGTGGCGGACCAGGGCCGCACCATTCGCGTGCCGGTGCACATGGGCGACCAGATCAACCGGCTGCGGCGGATTTCGACGCAGCTCACACAGGAGTATGGCCGCGAACCCACGACCGACGAACTGGCCTATTCGATGGAAACGACGCCCGACAAGATCAGCAACCTGATCGAGATTTCGCGCCGCCCCATCAGCCTGGAGACGCCCATCGAGGAAGACGCGGACTCGGAATTCGGCGATTTCATCGAAGATAAGTCCAGCCCACAGCCCGCCGAAATGGTGACGCAAAACCTGCTGCGCGAGCATTTACAGCAGGTCCTGGCACGCCTGCCGGAGCGCGAAGCCCACATCCTGGAGCTGCGCTACGGGCTGCTCGACGGCGAAACCCATACGCTGGAAGAAGTCGGACGGCAGATCGGCGTCACGCGCGAACGCGTCCGGCAACTCGAGGCGCAGGCCCTCAACCGGCTGCGTCATTCGTCGGCTCACCAACTGCTGCAAGATTATCTGTTGGAGATATAGCCATGCTTGCCCAACCGAAACGCACGCCCTGGCTCTGGCCGCTGGTCTTGATGGCGGGCGGAGTGCTGCTCCTGCTCGAACGCTTCATGCTGATCGACGTCAACCTGACGCCGTACTGGCCGGTCGTGCTGGTGGTGTTGGGACTCCAACTGCTGTGGCGGGGCGATATCGCGCCCAGTTGGCAGGCGCATACGTTCGGGATCACGCGCGGCAGCGTGCAGTCGGGTTCGGTCGAAATCGAAAGCGGGGAACTGGACGTGCAACTGCGCGTGCTGCGCAAACCAGGACGGCTGATCGCCGGGCAGTATACCGCCCGCTCGCGCCCGGACCTGACCGTCCGTAACAATCATGCGACTCTGCGAATGCAGCGCGGCCAAACCTGGTGGCTGTCATTGGCGGATTGGGATGCCGGGCTAGCGCCCGATCTCCCGTGGGAAATCCTGGTCAGCAGCACCCTGGGACGGCTGGAACTCGACCTGCGCGGTCTGCTGGTGGAACGGGCCTATGCCTCCTCCGGGCTGGGTCACGTGAACGTCACCTGCCCTGAGCACGCCGCGGGCGTCGTGTTCGCCCGGTCTACCTTTGGCGACGTGCGGGTGACGGTCCCGCCCGGCAGCCGGGCGCACGTCACCATCCAGCCCAGCGTCTTCGGACGGGTGCGGGTCGACTCAACACGGTTCCAGGCTGACGGCCCCGGCGTCTATTCCACCCGCGACGCGGCCTCCGGCGACGATCAGGCCATCGATCTGGAGATCATCGCCCACACCTTGTTCGGGTCCATCTATCTCAGTTGACGTCGTCGGCATCGGCCAGATCGTCGATGAACTGCTGGAGGTTGGCCGCCCGTACCATCAATTCCTGATAGAGGCGGGCGTTTTCCAACGCGGTGGCGGCCAGGTTGGCGAGGATGTAGAGCGCCCGAATCTCGGCATCACTGTACGGAGTCAGATCAGTTTTGGCCAACTCCAGAATCCCCACACAACTCCGCCCCGCCAGCAAAGGCACCGAAAAGCGCGTGGGAATGTGCTCGATAGGCGCAGCCTCCGGGAAATTCCCGGCGAGGGTGATACGGCGCAGCAGCGTCTCCTGATCAATCGTGGTCTGGCTCAAAGTCTGAAAGGATGCGCGCAGCCGGGCTTCAAATTCGGCCAGGGCCGACGGATGGACGGCCTGCCTGGTGGCGATCACCAACCGATTCTGAGCGCCCGCGATCAAGATTCCCGCCACGTCGAACTGAAATGCCTGGCTCAAGTTTTCCATGAGACTCAGCGGCATGGTTTCTTGATCGAGCGAGACCAACGAGCGTGTCACCTCGTAGAGCGACCGGGCTTCACGCTCGCGCTGTTCGCCTTTCTCGAACAGCCAGGCATTGTCCAGGGTGACGGCCACCTGGTTGGCGAAGGTAAAAAGCACCCGGCTGGCGTAGAGGTCATACACACCGGGCGTGAAGCTGGCCACGGCCAGGACGCCGATCGAGCGTTCCCGGCTCAGCAGTGGCACCCCCAGCCACGAGCGCACCGCATCCGGCCCCCCGCGCTGCCACAGCCGGTCTTGCGCGGTGTCGGAGATGCGAATGATCTCCTGGTAACGCACGATGCGGTGGAAAATGGGCGAGTCGTGCACCAGCCACCGGTTGCCCGCGTCGGCATCCTCGGAATAGCCGGTTTGATAGACAATTCGGAAGGCATTGTCCTCGAACAGCGCAATCAGCGCCGCATCAAAGGAGAGTTGTTTTTTCAGCTCATCGAGCACGGTATAGGACGCTTCGCGCAGATCCAGCAGCCCACCCACCAGACGCGACACGCGGCTTAGCGTCTCCGCCGACCGGCGCTGGCGCACGTTGTCGTCCAACAGCCGGACGTTCTCAATCGCGATCGCCAACTGCCCTCCCAGCGCCTCCAGGACCGCAACGTCATCCTGGTCAAACGCGTTGGGACGCTCACTCTGGAGATCGATCACCCCGATGGTGCGCTCCCGGTAGACCAGCGGAACCGTCAGCTCGGAGCGCGACGCTTCCAGACCTTTGCCGGGAATCCAGAGTTCATCCTGCTGGGTGTCGTTCGCCAGGTGCGCTTTTCCGTAGCGAGCCACCCAGGGGATCATCCCATAGGCGTCGAGCGAAATAGAAAACCGCTTGGGGCCGATCGCGCGGCTGCGCTGAGACGCTTCGTACATCTTGATACCATCGAGACCCACGATTCCGACCGAGGCATGATAATAACCAAACATCTCGGTGAGCCGGTTCGGGATGAGGTTGAGGATGGTCTCCAGATCGTGAAGGGCAGCCACTTCGAGGCTGACCTGGTTGACCAGACGCATCTGTTCGGCCATCCGGTGCGCGGCGGCAAAGAGCAGTGTATCTTCGAGGACCAGGGCTGCCGATGAGGCTATGGCTTCCAACAGATCGGCAGCGGTCCCCTCCAGCACGGGACGCTCCGCAAAGAAAAGCAGCAGTCCGCCGATACACTGCCGATGACCCAGCAAGGGCAGGTACACCGCGGCGGTTACGTGAGGCGGCAGCAGTTTCCCATCCCCGGACCGGAGGAACTCAATGCCGAGCGGGGCAGGCTCTTCGCCGTACAGGACGACCGGCTCCGGCTGCTGACTGTCCAGGAGCATCTGAGCGATCGTGCTGGTAGACACCCCCACGCGGCGTCCAATCACGTCAGGTTGAGAGGCGGCCACGACTTCAATGTGTTGGCGATCTTTGGAGAAAAGCAGGGCGATACTACTTTCAGCGCGGATCAACTGCTGGGCTGCCGCGACCACCTCGCTCAGTTTATCTCCCATCTCCGCATTAGACCGCAGCGTTCGATTGATCTGGCGCAGCAGTTTTACGTCATCGAGAGAGTGATGATCGTCCACGAGCCCCCCTCAAGGGATTGATGACCACGGTCCGCCCTTGTCGCCATCCCACGATTCGTTTACCCTGGATTGGAGAGCACGCGCTCGCCGAACCTGAGCGCGTGCGTCACATTACGATGACTAGCTCATACCGACTTGAGGGGGATTATGTCTTCACGCTTCGGAACTCGCAAATGTTTCGGAAGCACCGGGGGGCACTCCCAGGCCTCAGCGGGAGTCGCCATCCGAAGCTGGTTGAACTTGGGCAGAATGCCACAGGCGAAGCAACCATCGCGGCAGTCGTGGCGAGTCTCCCCGCGCTGCGACATCAGGTAGTCCTGGATCAGGAATTTCTTGTTCACCGCGACATCGATGTGATCCCAGGGAAATACCTCGTCGATTTCGCGCGGGCGATGGGTGTAGAAGTCCATTTCCAGGCCGCATTCGGCAAACGCCTGCTGCCAGGCCGCGTGATTATGGTGGTCCTGCCAGGCGTCAAACTTGGTACCGAGTTCCCAGGCGCGGCGAATCACGGCCCCCAGGCGGCGATCTCCCCGGCTCAAGAAGGCTTCCAACAGCGTTTCGTCAGGACGATTCCACTTGAGATTCAGCCCGCGCCAGCTTATGCCCCGCCGGAGTAAATCTTGCTTGGCGCGAATCTGATCCAGCGTGTCGAGCGGCACCCACTGGAACGGGGTGTGCGGCTTGGGGACAAACGTGCTAACGCCGACATTGACGGTGGGCTTGTTGCCGTGAATCTTGCGGCCCTCGGTCAGCACCGCCCGCGCCAGATCGATGATCGCCTGCACATCGTCCAGCGTTTCGCTGGGATGGCCGATCATGAAATAGAGCTTGATCGTGACCCAGCCGCGCGTATAGACCTCACGAGCGACGGCCAGCAGATCGGCATCCGGCACCGACTTATTGATGATGTCGCGCATCTTTTCGGTGGCAGCTTCGGGCGCGAAAGTGAACCCGCTGCGCCGGTTGTCGCGCAGCGCATCCATCAGGTCCACGCTCACCGACTCGATGCGCAGGCTGGGCAGGCTGACGCCCAGGTTCTGCCCGGCGAATTTCTGGCCGATGGCCGTTACCAGTTCCTGCACGTGGGTGTAATCGGACGACGAGAGGCTGAGCAGCCCCAATTCGTCGAACCCCGTGCTGCGGACGATCTCTTCCGCGGCGGCGAGCACTTCCTCGACCGGACGCTCGCGCACCGGGCGCGTGACCATGCCCGCATGGCAGAACCGGCAACCGCGCGTACAGCCACGCATGATCTCAATCGGGGCGCGGTTGTGGACGGTATCGACATTCGGGACCAAAAAGCGCGTGAACGGTTTGGGCAGAACGGGCACGATGCGCTTGCGCACCACGGCGGGGACATCCGGCGTATTGGGCTGGACGCTGGCGACCGTGCCGTCCGGGTGGTAGGTCACGTCGTAGAAGCGCGGCACATAGACGCCTTCGATCCGCGCCAGCGCCCGGAGCTGCTGCTCACGCGGCTGGCCGCGCATGGCTTGCAGGGTGCGGCTGACGTCAAGAATGATCTCCTCCCCTTCCCCGATGGCAAACGCGTCGATGAAATCAGCCATCGGCTCCGGGTTATAGGTGGCATGACCACCCGCCAGCACCAGGGGATAGGTTTCATCACGATCAGCAGCCAGCAGCGGCATCCCGGCCAGGTCGAACATGTTCAGGGCATTGGTATACAACTGCTCGTAGGGCAGGCTGATCGCCAGCAGATCGAAGTCGCGGATCGGGCGCTTGCTCTCCAACCCGTACAGAGGCAGCCCTTCGCGCCGCATGACGTCTTCCATATCCGTCCAGGGCGTGAAGACCCGATCCGCGAACAGGTCCGGCTGATCGTTGAGAATCCCGTACAGGATCATCCAACCCAGGTTGGACATCCCCAGATCGTAGATATCAGGAAAAGCCAGGACCGCGCGAAACGACACGTCGTCCCAGGCTTTGACCACGCTGTTGAACTCGCCGCCGACATAACGGGCGGGCTTTTGCACCGAAAGCAAAACCCGGTCCAGCGCCCGCTCCATCTGCTCAGGAGTGAGGGTGAGTGTGCGATGCATACTGCGATGTCCGCCTCTCGAATAAATAACCTGCTGGTCGAAGTCAGAGGATTATACCACACCGGCGGTGATGAACTGCGGTGGAATATGCTCGGCCAGCCAGACATCCTCGTTGCCCAGGTAGAAGGCAATCCCGGCACGGTGCGCGGCGAGTGCCTGCACTTCCAGGATCACGGGGGCGGCGGTGCGGCGGCGGGCCACCAGCCGGGCGGTCTGGGAATCGGTGGACAGGTGAACGTACTGGCGGCTCATCGGTTTCAGCCCGTCGGCCAGGATCGACGCGACCGCCTGCGGGGTCGTCCCGTGATACAGCACCTGCGGCGGCTCGGCGGGCGTTTTTTCGATCTTCTCAGCGATGGAATGGCCGTAATAGGCGCGGATTCTGCCGTCAGCAAGTTCGTAGCGGCGCTTGGTGGACTGCTCGATCATGGCCGCGAGATCGGCCTCGGTCAGATTCCGCCACTCCCGGCGACGCGAGCGCAGTGCCGCCAGCAGATCCTTCACAGGGGTCCACCCTTCGGCGTCCAGGGTCAGGCCGAATTTCTCCGGGTCGTGGCGCAAAGCGACGGCGATGGTTTTGCTCAACTGCCGGTAATCAATCGTCATCTCACACTCCCCCCCCATTCTACCCCTTCACCGCCTTGAACGCCGCCAGGGTCCGCTCCCGCGCCGCCGCATGATCAACGATAGGCGGAGGATAGTCCCTCGGCGGATCGTCCAGCCGCCAGGGGGCGTGGATGAAACGAGCCGGGACTCCGGCCAGCTCTGGCACCCAGCGGCGGATATAGTCTCCCTGGGGATCGAACTTCTCAGACTGCGAGACCGGGTGAAAAATGCGGAAATAGGGCTGAGCATCCGTCCCCGTGCCCGCGGCCCACTGCCAACCGCCGTTATTCGCCGCCACATCGCCATCGATCAGCCAGCGCATGAAGTGCCGTTCTCCCTCGCGCCAGTGGATCAGCAGGTCTTTCGTCAAAAAACTTGCCACGATCATCCGGGCGCGGTTGGGCATCCAACCAGTGTGGGCCAGTTGGCGCAGGGCGGCATCGACGATCGGATAGCCGGTCTGGCCCGCCTGCCACGCGGCCAGATCGTCCGGCGCAGCGCGCCACTCAACGGCGTCGTAAGCCGTTCGGAAATTGCCCGTCGCCACGTGCGGAAAATGGTAGAGGATATGCGTGTAAAATTCGCGCCAGATGAGCTCCGTGATCCAGGTCGTGACGGACGCACGCGCCTGCTCATCCGGGGCCGCTTCCAGGGCGTCACGCGCCACCGCATACACCCGGCGCGGGGAGACCATGCCCAGGTGTAGATAAGGGGACAGGCCAGATGTGCCTGACTGGGCCGCAAACGGATCGCCCACCAAAGCATTCCGGGAGTGGCTATAGGCGTAGATCGGTCCGGCGACAAACCGCTCCAGTAACCTTCGGGCCGGGACTTCACCCGCTTCAGGCGTGGGCAGGGTGGGGCCAACGCCAAGATCGGGCACATCGGATCCGCGCAACGCCTGAAACCGGCCCGGGACCGCCGATCTGATCGGGCGCGGTGGATCGGGGAGAGACAGCCAGCGATCTTTGAATGGCGTAAACACGACATAGGGTGATCCATCGCCCTTGAGCACCTCGCCGGGCGCGCGCAGCAGCACATCATCGTAGGCGTGGACCGGTACCGCCAGCGTCGACTCTACCGCCGCATCACGACGGCGGGCGAAGGGGGAATAATCCCGGTTGAAATAGACGGCCTGGGCGTGCGTCTCATCCACCAGGGCGTGCAAGATCACGCGCGGATCGCCCTGGCGGATCAGCAGACCACTTCCGCGCTCGCGCAGCGAAGAGTCCAAGGCTTGCAGCCCCTTGAGCATAAACGCCAGGCGCGGCACGCCAAGGCGGGAACTCCCCAGCAGCGCCGGATCGAGGATGAACAGCGGAATCACGGGTTGACCGCTGTCGCAGGCTGCGTGAAGTGCGCGGTTATCGTCGAGGCGCAGATCACGGCGAAACCAGTGGATCACCGGCGATTCGCTCATAGTCCCTCTCTTCGGTGTCGCGCGGAGTGAGAGCGCGCCGTGTCGTACAGAAAAAGCCCCGGCGCGAAAATCGAGCGTTGACACGCTCGAAAAATCCGCTACAATAACCACCATTCACGCCGAGATAGCTCAGTTGGTAGAGCACTTGACTGAAAATCAAGGAGTCCCCAGTTCAAGTCTGGGTCTCGGCACTCAACCTCTCGAAGCCGCTGTTTGGCGGTTTTGTTTTTCTATGACCGGCACAAGATCGAAGAAAACCGCTGCCGTGGTTTCCTCTCACTCCTGCGCGGGCACAGGCCGCCAGGCCGGATATAAGTTATTGGAGTTCCCCTCGGTAAGCTGCCGGACGTGCGAGCCATCAGCATCCATCGTGTAGATGTGCCAGGACCCCGACTCGTTGGAGACATAGGCCACCTGTCCGCCATACGGCGAGTAAGTGAGATCACCGGCAAAGACCTCGTTCTCGCCCAGGGGATGCAGATCGCTGCCATCGGCATTCATCACGTACATCTCCGTCACCCCGTCTACCAGCGCCACATGGAAGGAGAAAATCACCAGGATCTTGCTGCCGTCCAACGACCAAAAAGGCTGGTAGTCATTCGTCTTGTGATCGGTGAGCCGGGTCACCGCGTGATCGGCCACGGTGATCTTGTAGGTGTTGAATTTGCCCCCCGTCGTCGTCACATACACGAGCTGCGTACCATCGGGCGACCAGGCGTGCATTCCCTCCAGTTCGCCATTGTCGGTCAACTGCACGGGATTTTCACCCGATGAATCAGCCACGAACATTTCCACTTTGGGCGGCAAGCCCGGCAGCACCTTGTTCCAGGCCATCCGATCCCCACCGGGGTCCCAGGCCGGGTCCCAATCGGTGTCGCCTTCAGCCACGACCTTCAAAATAGCTTCGACCATGCTCAACGTCTCGAAGTGAGTTCCATCGGTGTTGACCCGGGCGGGCGTGACGTCCCCGGTGGCGGTGGAGTACATGCTGATCTGATTTCCATCAAAGGTAAAGCCGGGAAAATACTCGTGACCACTGCTGACATCGGTGAGGTTGTGGAGCTGACCCGCTTTGTCCAGCAGGTAAAGGTCCCAGTCCCCATCCCGATCCGACATGAAAGCCAGTTCGTTCTCAATGCTGCCCAATTTGATGGTGTCGTGACTGAGCTGCCGGTAGACCCAGACGGTCACGCCTCCCCCGGCCAGCACGAACACCACCAGACAGCCGACCAGCCAATTTCTGACGCT
>CAYRWY010000220.1:0-9578 GCA_964427955.1 uncultured Anaerolineaceae bacterium | reverse complement strand
GGCGGTGGGCGTCGGCCATGTGGATGAAGCCCCAGCCCTCCAGGCCCAGGATGATGTTTTCGGTGACGGTGAACGGCTGCACGAGCTTGAAATGCTGGTGGACCATGCCAATCCCCAGGGTGATGGCATCGGCAGGAGAATGAATCGCGGCGAGCCGGTCGTCGAGGCGGATTTCGCCCGCGTCCGGTTGGTAAAGGCCAAACAGAATATTCATTAAGGTGGTTTTGCCCGCGCCATTTTCGCCCAGCAGGCCGTGAATCTCACCGGCTTGCAGATCCAGGTCTACCTGATCGTTGGCGAGCACGCCGGGGAATCGCTTGGTAATCCCGCGCATCTGTACGGCTGGCATAAAATCGGTCCTCTAAACGGCAGGGGCACCTGATCCGTGCCCCTGCGAGATATTTTTCAGAACACTATTCGAGCTTCACCGAGTCCAGGTCTCCCAGGTCGAGCGTCCCATCCACGAAGCCCTGGATCGCCTCGTCCAACATGGCTTGCAGGTCTTCATCGAGGTATTCCTCGACCAGGTCTTCGTTGTAGACGATTTCGACACCTTCGTTCGCGAAGCTGTTCCAATAGAATTTGTTGCCGTACTCACCGGCCACCGTCTCTTCGATCATCTGCTGGTAGAGCGGACCCCACTTGTAGACGAAGCTCGCCAGCGTATTGTCGGGAGCCAGCTCGGTCTGGTCGGTGGTGTTGCCCATGCAGACGACATCTTGTTCCTTGCAGGCCGTCAGGACGCCCAGGCCGACGCCATCACCGCTCTGCCACAGCACATCAGCGCCCGCGTTGATCTGGCTCAGGGCCGCTTCCTTCGCGCCCGCCACGTCGTTGAAGTCGCCGATGAAGTTGTTGAGGACTTTCACGTCCTCGTTCGCGGCTTCAGCGCCCATGCCGAAGGCGACGTGACCGCGATGGATCTCGGAGACGTCCACGCCGCCGACCACGCCCACGATGTCCGACTCGGTGAGGTAGCCTGCGATTATGCCCATCAGGTAGCCGCCTTCTTCCAGCTTCACGTCATACACGCCGACATTCTTGTCGAGCTTGTAGCCGGTGCCGATGGCGAAATTCACGTCCGGGTAGTCCGGCGCGACCTTGATGATCGGTTCCTGGAACTGGAAGCCGTGCCCGACGATCAGATCGTAGCCCTGCTGGGCATAGTCGAGCAGCGCGGGTTCGATGTCTACCGGATCGTAGACCTGCTCGACGACGGTGAGATCGACTTCAATATCGTCGGCCAGTTCCTCGACGGCCCAGTTCATGCCGTCGAACGACGCCTGGTTCCACGACACGTCGTCGGCGCGGCCCGGCAGGATCAGCGCGACTTTGACTTTGGGTTTATCGGTACTTTGAGCGTAGGCAGGAAAAGCAGCGGCTACAAAAGCGACGACCAACACGAGAGTAACTAAATGACGCATCTTCATGGCTTTTTCCCTTTCTTAAGCCTAACTCCAGTCGAGAGCGAACTTCTAATCCAACAGTATATAAGCACTGAGTCCATCGTCACTCAGCAAAAACACCAATCAATTGGTGATCGCGGACGCTGACCAGGCCGCGATCCGTCAGGCCCAGTTCGGGCACGGTCGGCAGCGAGATGAACGAAATGGTCATGAAGGGCGCGGGCAGCACGCAGCCCAGGTCGTGGGCGATGGCCGTGATCCGCTCCAGCCGGGCAATGATGTCCTGCACCGGCTCCAGGCTCATCAAGCCGCCCACCGGCAGCGACAGCCCGTCCTGTTCGGCCCCGCCGTGGGCGATGGACAGGCCGCCCTGCCGGGCTTCGATCCCGCGCACGCAGGCGGCCATGTCGTCGTCATTGGTCCCCACGACGATGATGTTATGGTGATCGTGAGCGACCGACGAGGCCAGCGCGCCCTGCTTCAAGCCAAAGCCGCGCACGAACGTCACGCCGATGTTGCCGTTTTTGCCATGCCGCTCCACCACCGCCAGCTTGAGCACATCCTGGGCGGGATCGGCCATTACCTGGCCGTCGATCACGCGCAGCACGGCCTCGCCGCGCTCGTTGATGATCTGGTCCGGGTAAAGTTCGATCACCCGCACTTTGGCGCTGGTCCCCTCTGCCGCCAGCCGGAAGTCCGCCCCTGTTCTGCCGCGGGTGACCTTGACCGTCTGCTGAATCCAGTCGGGATACTCGGCGGGAGGCGGGGCCACCACCAGCGCGCCATTTTGGGCCGCCAACTGCCCCTTGAAGAACACCGCCGAGGGTACCAGATGATCCAGCCGCTCGGACAGGATCACGTCGGCCCAGCGGCCCGGCGTCAGGCTGCCCAGGACGTGATCGCAGCGGAAATGCACGGCGGCGTTGATCGTCGCCATCTGAATCGCCTGGACGGGCGGCACCCCCAGGGCGATGGCGCGGTTGACCATATAATCGATGTGGCCCTCGTCGCGAATATGGTCCGGGTGCTTGTCGTCGGTGCAGAACATCAGGTGGCGGGTGTCCAGCTTTTCGCGGAGGACGCCGGTCAGGATCGGTTCCAGGTTGCGCTCGGTGCTCCCCTCGCGGATCAAGACGGCCAGTCCCAGGCGCAGCCGGGCGAAGGCATCTTCGTAGCCTACACATTCGTGATCGTCCGCCAGCCCGCCGCAGGCATACGCGGTCAGCTCGGCGTCCGACAGGCCCGCCGCGTGCCCGTTAGCGATCTTCTGGAGGGCGTGCGCCGCCTCGATCTTGGCCAGGTATTCATCCCGCAGGCCCAGCACCTTGGAGGGATCGAGTTCGCCCAGGCTGATGCACTCCGGCCAGGTGAGAATATCCCTCACCTCGTCCAGGCCCAGTTCGCCGCCGGTCGTTTCCAGGCCGGGCGCGGTCGGCACGCGCGACGAAACTTCGATCAGGATATGGTAAGGCAGGCGCGGCAGGCTGTGCAGCAGCACGCGCATCCCGTCGATCCCGGCCACGTTGGCGATCTCCATCGGATCGGTGAACATGGCGGTGGTGCCGTGGGGAACGATCAGCTCGGACAAGTTTTCCGGGATGACCAGCGTGGAATCGATGTGGACGTGCGTGTCAATCAGGCCGGGCAGGGCATAGCGCCCGCCGCCGTCGAAGGTCGCGGCTGCCTCCAGGCGATCCGCGTCGAGTGAGACGATCCGCCCGTGCCGGATGCCCAGCACCGCCGGTTCGATCCGGCCCGTGTAGACGTTGACCAACTGGATATGGCGGATGATCAGGTCGAGCGGTTGGTGACCGCGGGCTGCTTCGATCAGGTCTTTGCGCTGCTGGATCGTGAGCATGATGTCCCTGCTTTCACAGCGCCAGAACGCCGCTGTCTAGAGCCGGTTATTAATTTAGAATTTGATCCTCATTACGGATCGTATAGGGACTATTTGTTCTTGTCAAACACTCTCAAACCACCCTATTATCCTTACTGATTCTTCATCAGTTCTACACAATCTTGTGGCAGAATCGCCTCACTAGCCCCATCGGTTATACTAAGATCATGCCATAGTTGTGCCGGAGTGAGCCATGCCCCACACCATCCTGATCGCCGACGATGACGCCCAACTGCGCCGCACGGTGCGCGCCTACCTGGAAGAAGCCGGGTTCGCGGTGCTGGTCGCCGAAAATGGCCAGGAGGCGCTGTTCAGAGTGCGCCACGAGCACCCCGATCTGATCCTGCTGGATGTGATGATGCCGGAGATGGACGGCTTCGACGCGGCCCGGATCATCCGCAAAGACAGCGCCGTGCCGATCATCATGCTCACCGCGCGCGATGACGAGGCGGATCAGACCGTCGGGCTGACGTTGGGCGCGGACGACTACGTGACCAAGCCGTTCAGCCCGCGCGTGCTGGTGGCGCGGGTCAAGGCGGCGCTGCGCCGGGCCTACGGCGAGATGGTCAGCGAGTCGGTGGTGCTGCGCGTCGAAGGGCTGGTGCTCAACGAAGAGGCGCACACGGTGACGCTGAACGGGCAGAGTCTAGACCTGACCCGCTCCGAGTTCGATCTGCTGGCGGCCCTGATGGCCCGACCGGGACGCGTCTTCACCCGTATGGAACTGCTGGAACGCACCCAGGGCGAAGCCTTTGCCGCCTACGAGCGCACTGTCGATGTGCACGTCAAGAATCTGCGCGCCAAGCTGGGCCCGGCAGGCGACCTGATCGAGACTGTCTACGGCGTGGGCTACCGGATGCGCGGCCATGAATAGACTCTGGGTACGGTTGGCCGGGGCGTTCGTGGTCGTGGCACTGGTGGCGGTCGGGGCCGTCGCGGTGGTCGTCAGCCGGACCACGACCAGCAGTTTTCGCAGCTATGTCGGGCAGCAAAACACCGCCAACAGCAGCACCGAATTGATCCGCTCACTGGAAGCGTACTACGCCGAGCAGGGATCGTGGACGGGGGCGCAGGAACTGGTCATCGCGGCGCGCAGTGGGCATGGCAGCGGCCAGGGCCGCAGCGGCGAAGGTCCGGTGTTCATCCTGGCCGATGTGGATTACACCATCGTCGGGGCCAGCGATCCGGCCCAGATCGGGCGCGCCCTGACCGGTGACGAGCGGGATCGCGCGCTTGGGTTGACCGCGGGCGATCAGACCGTGGGGTATTTCATCCGGGAGGGCGCGGGCGCCCAGGCGCTCAACCAGGCCCAGCAGAAATTCCTGGACGACGTGTCGCGCGTGCTGGCCCTGACCGCGGGCGGAGCCGTAGTCCTGGCGCTGCTGCTCGGCCTGGGATTAGCCTGGCTGTTGGTCCATCCGCTGCGGCACTTGCAGCAGTCGGCAGCGGCCATCGCCCGGGGCCAACTCGGCACGCAAATGCCCGTCGCAGGGGCGTCCGAATTCCGCGAGGTGGCAAGCTCGTTCAACCGCATGTCAGCCGCCCTGGCCGAAGGGGAAGCGGTGCGCCAGCGCATGACCTCCGACATCGCCCACGAGCTGCGATCCCCGGTCAGCGTCATGCGCGGCCAGCTTGAGGCCATGATGGACGGCGTTTTTCCGCTCAACACCGAGCAGTTGGCCGTCGTCTACGATCAAACCCTGCACCTGG
Organism: uncultured Anaerolineaceae bacterium; assembly: GCA_964427955.1. Lineage (GTDB taxonomy): Bacteria > Chloroflexota > Anaerolineae > Aggregatilineales > Aggregatilineaceae > JACRBK01. Next base: position 4,565 of record CAYRWY010000220.1, on the reverse strand, counting down.
GGCGGCTGGTCGAAGATTTGCGCACGCTGACACGGGCCGAATCGGGACGGCTGCCGCTGGAGCTGACGTCGCTGCTGCCGGGCCAGTTCGTGCAGCGTTTGCTGGCCGATTTCGCCCCGCTCGCCCAGGAAGAGACGATCCAGCTCAGCGCCGAGCTTCCACCGGATCTCCCCCCGATCCAGGCCGATGCCGACCGCCTGCGGCAGATCTTCGCCAACCTGCTCACCAACGCTTTAGCCCACACGCCTTCCGGCGGCACGATCACCGTCCGGGCGGCGCGGACCGGAACCGGAGTCCGTTTCGCCGTCGTCGATACCGGGCCAGGGCTGACCGCCGATCAGGCCGCGCACGTTTTCGAGCGGTTCTATCGCACCGACGACGCGCGCCAACGCGACCGGGGCGGCTCCGGGTTAGGGCTGGCGATCACCCACGAACTGGTCAAGCTGCACGGCGGACGCCTGTGGGTCGAGAGCACGCCCGGCCAGGGCAGCGCCTTCTGCATCGAATTTCCGGCAGCGTCCTGAGCGGCGCTGTCCCTCTTTTTTTCCGCCTTTGGACTTCTCGTCTGAAATCAATATACTGATAGTGTCGTTCAACACGTCCCTTACATGATTAAGCACAAGGAGAATAGCTCATGCGCCCTAAGATTATTGCCATCTGTCTATTTCTGATTCTGGCGACGGTGCTGCCCACCGGCAGCGCCAGCGTGGCGGCGCCCCGTGCCGCGGCCCAGGCGGACACCTTCCAGTGCCCGACCACCGGCGGCACCTTCATCACCGCCGTCACGGACGACCCGGTGAGCCTGAACGGCATCTACGCCAACGACGGCGCTTCAATTGCCGTGCTGTCCTACGTGTTCAATCCGCTGACGCTCGGCGGCGAGAACTGGGGCACCCAGATCACCGGCGACCTCGCGGACACCTGGGAAGTGAGCGAAGACGGCCTGGTCTGGACGTTCCACCTCCACCAGGGCGTGCTGTGGCAGGATGGCGAAGAACTGACCGCCGACGACGTGGTCTACACCTTCCAGACCATCCAGACTTCGGAGAGCGACATTGCGCCCTTCCGTCCGCGCTTCATGCAGGGCGACACGCCGATCAAGTTTGAAGCGACCGATAAATACACGGTCGTCGCGACCCTGACCTCGCCCAACGCCTCCTTCTTCACCGACATTAGCGTGCCGATTGTGCCCAAGCACCTGCTCGAAGGGCAGGACCTGCGCGAGGGACCGTTCAACCGCGCGCCCATCGGCTCCGGGCCGTTCAAGGTCGTGGAATGGAACACCGGCGAGAGCATCGTCCTGGAAGCCAACGAGAATTACTTCCGGGGCCGCCCGTGCATCGACCGCCTGATCTTCCGCATCATCCCCGACGAGCAGGCGCAGGTCGCCGCGCTTCAGACCGGCGAAGTGGACTTCCTGCCCAACATTCCGGGCGCGTCGGTGCCGACCTTCCAGGATAACCCCGACTTCACCGTCTCGATTGCCGAGCAGGACAGCCTGTTCCAGATGTTCCTCAACCTGGAAAACCCGAAATTCCAGGACGTGCGCGTGCGGCAGGCGTTGATGATCGCCATCGACCGTCAGGCCGTGGTGGACATCGTGCGCCAGGGCTACGGCGTCGTGCACAACTCGCACTTCGACCACGTCGTCCCGTTCTACCAGCAGGATAAGCTGGGCGGCTACGATTACGACCCGGTCCGGGCGGGCGCACTGCTGGACGAGGTCGGGATCAAGGATACCGACGGCGACGGCTTCCGCGATGTCAACGGCGAACCCTGGGTGCTGCACATCGTCTCGTTTGCGGGCGGCTTCCGCGACTATTCCAAGTATGCGGTGGCAGTCCAGGCGTTCTGGGAAGACATCGGCATCAAGACCGAGCTGGAACTGCGCGACCTGTCCACGCTGGTCGAGCAGATCTACCAGGAGCGTGTCGTCGATAAGCCCTACGAGATCCTGACCTCCGGCTGGAGCGTCATCGGGCCGGAACCCAACAGCTACGCCAACTTCTACATGTGGACGGATGCGCTGGGACCGAACATCTCGAACTATCGCAACGAGGAAGTGAACTCGCTGTTCGAGCAGGCGCGCACGCTGTCCGATTTCGACGCCCGCATGGCGATCTACGAGCAGATCGAAGCGATCCTGTGGGCCGAACTGCCGACGCTGCCGCTCTATCGCAACACCGAACCCGCCGTCGTCAGCAGCCGCTTCAATATCGACGATGCCGTGCTGGACATTTCCATCGGCACCAATTTCCGCCGCCCGGAGCGCATCTACCAGAAATAAGGGTAGAATAACTCCTGGTTCGTCACGCCGGGGACTTTTCAGAGTCCCCGGCTTGCCTCCTAAGGCGGTACCCGTATGGCGCGCTACCTGATCCGCCGGATCGTGCAGATGATCCCCCTGCTGATCGGCATCTCGATCCTGGCCTTTCTGATCATCCGGCTGGCGCCGGGCGATCCCACGGGGGTCTACATCGATCCCAACAAGCCGCCGCCCAGTGCTGAAGACCTGGCCCGGCTGCGCCACGACCTGGGGCTGGACGATCCGGTGCCCGTGCAGTACGTGCGCTGGCTGGGAAATGCCGTGCAGGGCGACCTGGGCTTTTCGCTGTCAGGACGGCGTCCCGTCACCGAAGAGATCGGCGAGCGGCTGCCCAATACGCTGCTGCTGGGTGGGATGTCGCTGCTGGTGACGGTGCTGCTGTCCATCCCGATCGGCATCGTATCGGCGGTCTACCGCTACACCCTGCTGGACTACGCCATCACGCTGCTGTCGTTCATCGGCCTGAGCGTGCCGGGGTTCGTCGTGGCGCTGTTTCTGATGCAGTATTTCGCGGTCGAGCTGCGCTGGCTGCCCTCGACCGGGATGCGCAACGTGCGCGAAGAATACACCGGCTGGCGCGCCACGCAGGACGTGGCCCAACACCTGGTTCTGCCGACCATCGCCCTGAGCGCGGCTTCGATTGCCCGCTGGGCGCGCTACCAACGGTCGAGCCTGCTCGACGTGCTGAACCAGGACTACATCCGCACCGCCCGCGCCAAAGGGGCGCGCGAGCGTCGGGTGTTGTGGCTGCACGCTTTGCGGAACGCGCTGCTGCCTATGATCACGTTGGGCGGGCTGTCGATCCCACAGTTGGTGTCGGGCGCGTTCATCATCGAGTTCGTGTTCGGCTGGCCCGGCATGGGCCGCCTGGCCGTCAACGCCGCCCTCAAGCGCGACTACCCGGTGATCATGGGCGTGACGATGATCTCCGCGATCTTCATCGTCATCGGCAACTTCCTGGCCGACATGGCTTACCATTGGGCGGATCCCCGCATTCGCTATGAATAACACACCGCTTCAACTCTCGGCCCACCAGGAAAGTGTCTGGCACCTCACCTGGCGCCATTTCAAGAAGCACCGGCTGGCGCTGATCAGTCTCGTGGTGCTGCTGGTCCTGGGCAGCCTGGCGCTGTTCGCCACGCAATTGGCCCCCTACAACCCCAACGACATCGATCCGCGCAACGCCCTGGTGGCGCGCGGCGTCCCGCAGGAACCCAGCGCGGATCACTGGCTGGGCACGGATAACTACAACCGTGACATCCTGTCCCGCGCCCTGTACGGGATGCGGATCTCGCTGGGCGTGGGCTTCCTGGCGATGCTGATCAGCAGCGGCGTGGGCGTGCTGGTCGGCGCCATCGCAGGCTACGCCGGGGGACTGCTGGATAACCTGCTGATGCGCATCGTCGATGTGTTTCTGTCGGTCCCCAGCTTCATCCTGTTCCTGGCGCTCAACGCCATCCTGAATCCGAGTATCTGGAACATCATCCTGATCCTGGGCTTTTTCAGTTGGATGGACGTGGCACGGCTGGTCCGGGCCGAATTCATGGCCCTCAAGGAGCGCGAATTTCTGGTGGCCGCCCGCGCCATCGGCACCGGGCCGCGCCGCACGATCCTGTATCACCTGCTGCCCAATGCGCTGGCCCCGATTGTCGTCGCGGCGACGCTGGTCGTCCCCAGCGCGATCTTGAGCGAATCCGCCTTGAGCTACATCGGCCTGGGAGTCCCGCCGCCCGATGCCAGCCTGGGTAACATGCTGGAAGATGCCAAAGCCTGGATGCTCACCGCGTGGTGGATGTGGGTGGTGCCCAGCGTGTTGATCAGCATCATCGTGCTGGCGTTCAACTTCGTGGGCGATGGCCTGCGAGATGCGTTCGATCCGACCCTGACGCGCCGTTAGGGCGCAAACGTCACGAAAGCGAGGTGTGCATGACCACTCCTGAAGTTCGCCGGAAAGAACTCTATGCACTGCTCGGCGATCTCCCCCCGCGCGATCACCCGATCACCGTCCTTCAGACCGCGCAAGACGACCGCCCGGCCTACCGGCTCGAAAAACTGGTGTTGGACCTGAACGGGCTGGAACCCGTCCCGGCCTATTTCCTCACCCCACACGACCGGCCAGGCCCGTACCCCACCGTGCTCTACAACCATTCGCACGGCGGTCTGTACACGCGCGGCAAAGAAGAACTGCTCCAGGGGCGCGAATACCTCCAGACGCCGCCCTATGCCAACGTGCTGACCG
>CAYRWY010000219.1:0-9611 GCA_964427955.1 uncultured Anaerolineaceae bacterium | reverse complement strand
GGCCCCTGGGTCGGGACGAGGCCGCCCACCAGCGGCGTGAAGACCGGGCTGCCCACCGGCACCGCCGTCTCGCCCGTCAAGACCACATACTGCGGCGACTGGTCCGGGGCCAGCGGCTCGCAGGCCACTAATAATCCAAACGTCAGGCAAACGGTGAGTAAGAAGAATGGTTTGTTGGGTATCATGGTGGGAATTATATGCACTGACGCGCCGTGAGACAACCGGACTTTTGGTGATCTCCGGCGAAAGCCTTAGAATCTGAGCCGTATAGGACGAAATTGTAATCTATGCGAACAACACAAAACATGCGCCCCGTGCGCGCTGCCAACCGGCAGGGAAACCACCCCCCACGCGCCACCAGCCGCTGGCGACGGCGGCTGCGCAACTACACCCGCACCGTGTTTGCGCGCGGCGATCTCAGCAGCCTGATGATGGTCTGGGGCCTGATGATCGTCACGGCCCTGGCGGTCAACACCGCCCATTGGACCAGCGGACTGCGGGCGTTAACGTGGGTCAGTTTTTTCGCCGTCGGGTTTGGCTTTCTGCTGGCGCGCAGTCACTATTCGGAACTGGTGGCGCTGATTTTAAGCGCGGTCTACAGCCTCGCCGTCGTGCTCGTGGTCAATGCCTTTATGATGAGCGGTGGCGGATCGCTGTGGTCGCGCACCGATACGCTGCTGCACGAACTCAACCTGTGGCTCAATCAGGCGATTGCTGGCGATCAGCCCGCGAATGACAACGTGGCGTTCGTCGTCTTTCTCTCCATCCTGTTCTGGTTCTTGGGGCATAACGCCGCCTGGCACGTTTTTCGCGTGGACCGGGTCTGGCGCGTCATCACGCCGACCGGACTGGTGCTGATCACCAACCAGTTTTACTACCAGGGCAAAACCTCGCTCAACCTGTACCTGGCGGTGTTCGTCCTGCTCTCGCTGATGCTGCTCATCCGGTCGCATATCGACAACCGCGAGTATGAGTGGTTCGTCCACCGGATCAGCTTCCCCAATTATGTGCGGCGCACGTTCTTCCAGGCAGGCGGCACCCTGGCCCTGGTCCTGGTCCTGGTCGCCTGGAACATGCCCACCGGGCAGGACGACAAAAACCTGGACCGCGTCCAGAAGTTGTTCTCACAAGACACGCTGATGAAGCTGGCCGACCTGTGGAACCGGCTGTTTTCGTCGCTGGAAGGCGAAGGCATCGCCACCGCCGAATATTATGGCGGCGACGAGCTGCAACTCAGCGGGGCGATCCAGCTCAGCGACCGGCCCGTAATGTATGTCGAAGCGCCGCTCGGCCCGCGCTACTACTGGCGCTCGACCGTCTACGACTCGTATGATTTCAGCTCGTGGCGCTGGCGGCACATTCGCACCGTGCGCGCCTACACCGACGATCCTGGTCTGCGGCTGAATGTCGGCGTCACGCTGCCGGGCGCGCGTCAGGACGTAGAGCAGACCTTCACGCTGCTGATCCGCGCCTCGAAACTGGTCTATGCCGCGCCGCAGCCGGTGCAGATCGGCATTCCGGTCGAGGCCGAACTGGACTGCGTGGACGACTTCGGCAAAGGCTGTGTGAACGACAACCGCGAGTCGGACGTGGCGATCATCAATGCGCGCAGCACCATCCGCGGCGGCGATAAATACACGGCGGTCTCGTCGATCAGCACGGCCACGGCCACTATGCTGCGGGGCGCGGGCACGAACTATCCCGCCTGGGTGACGCGGCTGTATCTCCAGGGCGGTGATTACGTGTCTCAGCGCGTGCGCGAACAAGCCTGGCAGATCGTCACGGAGGCGGGCGCGCAGACCCCGTACGCCCAGGCCAAAGCCATCGAACATTGGCTGCGCACCAACATCCAGTACAACGAATCGATCCCGGCCCCGCCCAAAGGCTCCGACCCGGTCGAATGGTTTTTGTTCGAGGAGAAGCAGGGCTACTGCAATTACTATGCGACGGCGATGGTCATGATGCTGCGGTCGCTGGGAGTGCCATCACGCATGGCGGCGGGCTTTGCCCAAGGTACCTGGGACGCCGGGCGGAATGCCTTCCTGGTCCGCGAGCGCGATGCCCACACCTGGGTGGAAGTCTATTTCCCTGGCTACGGCTGGGTGGAGTTCGAGCCTACCGCGGACGAAGCCCCGCTGGATCGCCCGGACGACGAGACGCCGCAGACCATCCTGCCGACGACCACCCCGCAGCCCAGCCCGACGCCGCAGCCAACCGCCACGCCTACCGCGCTCCCGCCCACGCAGGATAGCGGGGCCAACGCCACGCCGACGACGGCGATGCAGCAGCCGTTCATGCCCTCGACACCCACCCCTACTCCGTCCCCCGCGCCGACGGCCACGACTCCGCCGCCACCCGGCGTGACGAAGGTAGACCGGGACGGTGGAAGTCATGTGCTGCGGGTCGTGCTGCTCACGTTGGGTATCCTGGCGGCGCTGCTGTTGGCCGTCGTGTTGGCGGGGTTGTTCTTGATCTGGTACGTCGAATACCGGGGGCTGGGAGGACTCAACCCGATCCAGCGTGCGTATGCCCGGCTGGCGATCTACGCCCGCTGGTTGGGGCTGCACTTTGCCGAGTCGTCCACGCCGGACGAGCGCCGCCGCCAGCTCGTCGGGGAAATGCCCGAAGGCGAAAAACCGATCAGCACGATCACGCGCACCTATGTCGAGGATCGCTATGCGCCCCCCGACTATCCTGATGCTCACGCAGTCAGCCGCGTGGCGCACGACGCCTGGCACCAGGCGCGCTGGACGTTCATCCGGCGCAAGGTGGCCCAGGTCCTGCACCGCGATCCGGGCGAGGATTAAGATGCACGCCCTTGACTTCGAGCAGGGCGGCTGGTATGATGATCTTCGTCAATTTAATACAAGGTTGCCAGCGCAAGCTGGCCCTTTGCCGCAGACAGCAGGTGCCCCACCGGGGGCTTAATTCGACATCGTTCCGCCTGCCGAGGTGAAGACCCCTACCGAACTCCGGCGTGTGTTGCACACGCAGAATACGTTACGGTCTTCGCTCTATATGCGGGGACCGTTTTTGGTTCCCCCTGCGGGCACTCAAAATTCCGAGGAAAGGAGGAATACGTACTTGGCTATCACTAAACAGCGCAAGCAAGAACTGATCAATGAGTACGTGGAGCTGCTGCAGAAATCCAATGGCCTCGTCATCACCGAATACCGTGGCATGTCGATGAAGCAGTTGGACGCCCTGCGCCACAAACTGCGCGAGAACAACGCGAATCTCACCATCACGAAGAACACGTTGTTCAAAATCGCCCTCCAGCAGGTCGGCATGGCGGCCCCAGACAAACTCTTCACCGGCCCGGTCGCGGTCGCGATTGCGTTCGGCGAGCTTTCCAAAACGGTCAAAACCGTCCTGGATTTCACCAAAGAAACCGAACTGTTCATCGCCAAAGGCGGCGTGGTCGGCACGTCGGAATTTGCGGGCAAGGACCTGGAAGCGATCTCCACGCTCCCGAGCCTGGACGAACTCCGTGCCCAGCTCATTGGCATGACCACGATGCCGCTCACCCAATTCTTGGGTTTGCTGGAAGAGCCTGGACGTCAGGTAGTAGCAGTCATCCAGGCGGCGACCGACGATTCCGTCAAAGTTTTTGCCGCCGCCTAGGCAAGGTTTCAGTTCTCGATCGTACGTTAACAGTCAATCTAAGCTGAAGAAGCTTATCAGTCAGAAAAGGATATCTTCAAAATGGCAGACCTGCAGAAACTGGTTGAGGAACTCAGCGCCCTCACCGTCTTGGAAGCGGCTGAGCTCAAGAAGAAGCTCGAAGAAGCCTGGGGCGTCACCGCCTCGGTCCCGATGGCGATGGCGGCCATGCCCATGATGGGCGGTGGTGCTGCGCCCGCCGCTGCCGAACCGGTCGAAGAGCAGACTGAATTCACCGTCGTGCTCAAGGACATCGGCCCCAAGAAAATCGAAGTGATCAAGGTCGTGCGCGCCCTGACCAACCTCGGCCTGAAGGAAGCGAAAGAACTGGTCGAAGGTGCTCCCAGCAATGTCATGGAAGCCGTCAGCAAGGAAATCGCTGCCGACGCCAAGGGCAAGCTCGAAGAAGCTGGCGCGGTCATCGAAGTCAAGTAGTTCCGCGCAGTTCCCTTTCCAAATGCAGCAGGCGGCTCATCAACTTGAGCCGCCTGTTGTGTTTACCGGCCAAACCTCAACGCTGCTGCCGGGCCTGGTCCATGAGCCGCTCGAATGGGTCTTTGTAACCTGACGTCCGGCCTTTGTCCACATCGTCTTTCTTCTGGCGGCGGTCTTCGATTTCGCGCATCAGGAGGCTGTAGTTGGGCACGATAAAGACCCAGCCTTCCACCCGGGGCGAAAACAAATACCGGCTCAAAAAACGGTGCAGCTTGCGCTTGGACGACGGCCAGGATGAGACTTCCACTTCGAGCGCGGTCATCCCCATCAGGGGGATCATCAACGGCTTGCCGATCCCTTTGAGACTGTTACGCGGGAATAACTGGAGCACCTGCACCGACTGCACCATCTTGACGCGCCGGTAGCTGACCAGCACCCGGTAGAAGGGGGTGCGAATCTCCAATAAATCCGGACGGCACTGCACATAAGCCCGGCGCCTCGCCAACCGCGCGAACAGCATAAACGCAATGCCGACCAGCACCAACACGGCCCCTACCCCGGCCAAAGCCCCGGGTTCGACCGCGTCATTGCGGAATTCGCGGAAAAACTTGGGAAGAAAGAGAAACAACCCCATCAGAAAAAGCAGTAACCCAGGTGGCCGGTAGCGGCGTCCCAGGTTGTAATACACCAGGAGCGGATGACGGGCGGCAGTCGCCTTTGGATTCTTTCCCCGTGCCATAATGAACTCCCCTTGAAATAAAACCAATGACTGCTGTCAAGTATGGAGGCGAATCGGCAGATTGAGCAAGTAGGAAGAAAGTCTCAAGCCAACGACTAGACTTCGCGCTAATTTTTTCTTAAACTGTAATATAAGCATGATCATAGAGATAAGTGGGGTATTGGATGACGATCATTCAAGCGGAAAATGTCGAGATCAATGTTAGCGATGGTATCTGGCGCCTGACCGAAACCGGTGAAACAGCCACCTCCTCACTCCCGGTCTTCGAGGTGACGCGCGGATCAGGCGTCCTGGAATATACCCCCCAGTTTGGCGAAACCCATCGCCTGCCGGGCACTGTCCTGTCGATTGAATATGTGCGTGCCGTGGTGATCGGCTACGAGGACAAGAGTCAGCGCTGGCTGCTGGGATTGCACATCGCCCGGCGCGAAGAAGACAAAGCCCGCTGGTTGGAGATCGTGCGCTGGCCGGCGGGTGAGAACCATCTGTACGCCGCCGCCGCGCAGCACGCCGGGCGCGAATTGGCCGAGTTCATCGGCTGCCCGTTGAAGATCTTTGGCGCCAAGAAGCTCCCTCAAGCGCCCGCCAACCAGGTCACCCGAACCGGGGTAACCGGGCCGTTGGTCCCTCACAAACGCGAAGACATCAGCCCCCAGCGCGTCAGGCTGTTCGCCCAGTCGGTCAAACTGCCCATTCAATACCCCGGCATCTGGCTGGGACAGGGTCGCAGCGGCGTCACACTGCGGCTGGCAAAGGACGCCACCTCCGCCAAAGCCGGGAGTGTAGCGCCGTCCTTCAATCAATGTGTGATCGATCCCGAACAGGGCGCGATCCGCCTGATCCCGCCGACGGGTCTGCTCGGCACCTTTCTCGGCGGCCAACAGGCACGCGTCCTGAAAACGGGCGATGTGCGGAACGTCGAGCTGCGCTACGTGATCACCCGGCAGCACCTGCACCAGAAACAGGATAAGGAACTCGTAACCGAGATCACGTTCACGACCTATTCGTGGGGAGTGTACCTGACCCTGCCCGACGAATCGCTGTTGCTCGCGCAAACCAGCCACGCCACCAGCAGTGAGCTGTCACGCAAGCGGGCCACGGTGGGAGATAAATTCTCGGTGGACAGTAAAGCGGGGATCGAATACCTGCGCCAGCACCAGGCCGACCAGGAAGCGTATGAAAGCGCGGAAACCTTTGCCCGAACCGTCGCGGTCGTGATCGCCAGCACGTTGGGCGTTCAACTGGTCAAAACGCAGGTCGATGAAAACATGACCTAGGCGTACTGCGCATCAGGCAAAATTGATGCGGATTACCAGATTCCCCAAACGAAGCTCATCGCCATCGCGCAGGATGCGAGTCTGGTGCGCGAACAACTTCTGGCCGTTGATGTAGGTGGAATTCGCACTACCCAGGTCCATAACCTTGAGGCCGTCGTCTTCGACCAGAATGGCCGCATGACGGCGCGATACCCCCATCTCCTGGGCACCGAAATCGTCCAGATTGACGTCGGGAACTTCGCCAGTTTCGGTATCGTAACGGCCCATGACCAACTTTTCGGTCAGGTTCACCACCAATGGCTGGTCGTAGCCGCGCACGTGAAACAGCAGCTTGCGTTCCAGCCCCAGGCGAGCCGTACCCCAGCGTGGAAATGCGGACAGTTGGGCGGCCTCATCCAGGGTCCGTGTGACGCCATTCTTGACCGACGGGGTCGAAAAATCGTCGCCCAGTTTTCCTGAAATCGGCAGTCCGCAGTGGACGCACAAAATCTCGTTCTCAGGATTATCGTAGTCGCAGTTTACACATCTAGCCACCAATACACCCCCTACCCATGACGTAGTGATGATCAAAGTATATCTAAACCTGCGGTTGTGACAAGCTGCGTCGAATTGGCCCGATTCGTGTATATTTATGGTGGACCCGCACTCGCACACGATGAGGACCAACGGCAGATGAGCCAACGTCCCTGGTATCAACGACTGGCTTCGGGCGGAAAACGCCTCACGATGGCGGACCGGTACTACGAACGCGGCCTGTACCAGTATTCCAAGAAGAAACTTGACCTGGCCCTGATCGACCTGGACGCCGCCATCGAGCACGATCCCAAGCGGGCCGAATACTACGTCGCCCGGGGATTGATGCTGCAAGAGGAAGGGTCGGTGGACGAGGCCGAACAGAATTTCGCATACGGTCTCAGTCTCGATCCCACCCAATGGCTGGCTCATTATGGACGAGGGATGCGCGCCTTCGAAGGCGGCGACTTTGAGCAGGCGGTGGATCATTTCTCCCGTGCCCAGCATGTCGCGCCGGATCGCATCGAAATCTACATTTACCGCGCCATCGCGTTTCACCAGGTGGGGAATCATGAGCAGGCACAGCGCGATATCGAATTCGCCTCCACGCTGCTCGAACCAGGTGACAAGCGCCGTACCCAGGTCCAAGAATGGCTGACGCTTATCAAAAACGCCCGTCCGGCAGGGGGGTGATCGCCGATTCCATTGCACACAATATCTCTATGCGATAGCATCACATTGGGTACTTTTGATCACAGAGCGACCAAGAAAGCAGGTGAACCATATGAAGGCCATTATTCTATGCGCCGGAAAAGGGACTCGTCTGTACCCAGTCACCTTGACCATGCCCAAACCGCTCATGCCGGTGGCCAACAAAGCCCTGGTGCGCTATGCCATCGAAACCCTGCAAGGCATGGGGGCCACCGAGATTGGGCTGGTGGTGAACAGCCTGGACTCCCCGATCCGGACCCAACTCGGTGACGGGAGTGACACCGTCGGCATTCCACTCAGCTACATCGCGCAAGAAGACCCGCGCGGACTGGCCCACGCCGTCAAGCTGAGCCAGCCCTTTATCGGCGACGAGCCATTCATCATGTACCTGGGCGACAATATTTTTCAGGACCCGATGAAGAGACTTTATACCAGTTTTGAAGAAACCGGGGCCGGAGCGGCGCTCGCCCTCACCGAGGTAGCGAACCCCAGCGCCTTTGGTATCGCCGTGCTTGAGGGAGACCAGATCACACGCCTGGTCGAAAAACCGAAAGATCCGCCGTCCAACCTGGCGATTGCCGGCGTATATGTTTTCAAGCCCATGATTTTCGACGCGATCGAGCATATCAAACCCTCCTGGCGTAACGAGCTTGAGATCACCGACGCGATCCAGTATTTGCTGGAACAAGGGGAAGTGGTGATCCCGCATATCGTCAAGGGCTGGTGGATCGACGCCGGAAACGCGAACTCGATTGTGCTCGCCAACCAGCTTATTCTGGAAGAACTCCCCTATATCGCAGCACATCCCGACGATAACCGTATCCAGGGCAAGTCGAACGTCTCGCACCGGGTCATTCTGGGGAATAACACCCAGATCATCGACAGCATGATTCGCGGCCCGGTGATTATCGGGGATGACGTGACGATTCGCGGATCGTATATTGGCCCGTATACCGCGATTGGCAACAACGTCGTGATCGAGGAAAGCGAGATCGAACACAGCATCATCATGAACGGCTGTACGATCAAGCATATCCAGGGCCGGATCGATGCCAGCCTGATCGCGGACAACGTCACCGTGGTGCGAGCGAACGGCAAGCCCACCACCCACCGCCTGATCCTGGCTGAAAACAGCCTGGTACAGCTCCGCTAAACACAGCGGGCCGGTGAGATGACCGGCCCGCTGATTTTTCACGACTAGACGTCCAGGGTCGCCTTTTTGGCGTGCGTGGTGATGAAGCGGCGGCGCGGCGGCACGCTGCTGCCCATCAGCATGTCGAAGACGCGATCCGCCTCCGCGGCATCCTCGATGGTCACTTGCAGCAGAGTCCGCTTGATCGGGTCCATCGTGGTTTCCCACAACTGTTCAGGATTCATCTCGCCCAGACCCTTGTACCGCTGCAAATTGGCTTTTTCGGGGTTTTTCAAGACTTGCAGCACGCGCTCTTTATCGTCGTCGGTATAGGCGTAGTGCTTCTCTTTGCCCGAACTGATCAGGTATAGCGGCGGCTGCGCGATGTACAGGTGGCCGCTCTGGATCAACGAAACCATGTAGCGGAAGAAGAAGGTCAAGAGCAGCGTCCGGATGTGACTGCCGTCCACGTCCGCATCGGTCATGATGATGATACGGTAATATCGCAAGCCTTCGAGACTGAAGTCATCGCCGATCCCCACGCCCAACGCCGAGATGAGGGCCTTGACTTCGTTGTTGTCCAGGATTTTGTTGAGCCGTGCCCGCTCGGTATTGAGGATCTTACCGCGCAGCGGCAGGATCGCCTGGAAGCGGCGGTCGCGGCCTTGCTTTGCCGAACCACCTGCGGAGTCGCCTTCAACTATATAAATCTCGCACTTACTTGGGTCTTGTTCAGAGCAATCAGCCAACTTACCGGGCAGCGTCGTATTCTCCAGCAGATTCGCGCCCCGGCGTACCAGGTCGCGCGCTTTTTTGGCGGCGTCGCGAGCGCGCATCGAGGTCATGCACTGCTCGACGATGCGCTTGGCTTCGCGCGGGTTGACCTCCAGAAATTCCATGAAGGCATCCGACGTGACCTGGGAAACCACACCCTGGACTTCAGGATTCATCAGCTTGACTTTGGTCTGGCTTTCGAACTGAGGATTCGGGTGCTTGACGCTGACGATCACCGTCAGACCTTCCAGCGTATCATTGCTGGAAAAGTTCTGATCTTTTTCTTTGAGCAGCCCAACCTTGCGCGCATACAGGTTGATGGTCCGGGTGAGCGCCGCCCGGAACCCGGCCTGATGGCTGCCGCCGT
>CAYRWY010000218.1:7946-9624 GCA_964427955.1 uncultured Anaerolineaceae bacterium | reverse complement strand
GAGAGGGGGCCGGGGGGTGAGGTAGGCTCTGGCACGTCGTTCGCCAACAGTATCGCGAGCAGCGGGGCGGTGCGCGTCGATAATCTCACGGTGCGCATGGCTAATCCAACCTATCTGAAGGGGCGACGTAGGGTTTCAGCCAGGCGCGCTGGCGGTCGAGGGCGTGCCAGGCGCGCGCCTTGCCGACGTGATAGCCGAAGGTGTTCCGATCTGCCCGATCCTGATCCAACAGGTAGAGCCGCTCGCCCAGGCTGTTCAACACCACCCTGCGCTGCGTGTCGTCCAGCCGGTTGTCGTCGATCAGGCGCGCAAGGGACGGGACGGCGTCGTCCGACAGGGTGAACAGATACCAGAGGTCCAGCTTGCCGGTCTGGTGGAAGCGGTCGATATTGCGGCGGGCGATGTAGCCGTCCATGTTCATGACGTTCAGCGACAGGATGAAGGCCAGCGCCGTGAGCAGCCCGCCGGTCCAGAACCAGGACCGGCGGCGGCGCAGCACGGCGACCAGTAGCACGCCCAGCAGGATCGCCAGCCAGATCATGAATACCGCGCTCATGACGCGAATGCGGGTGAAGCCGTAGGCGTCTTCGTAGAGCGCCAGCCGCCGGAACGCCGACAGCAGGATCACGAACGTGAGCGCGATCATGACGCCCACCAGCACGAAAAAGGTCGGCTGCTCCTCGCGCTTGCGGATCGTCTGCGTATCCACCGTCACGATCAGCCCCATCGTCATGATCGACACCGCCAGCAGCTCGTAGAAGCCGCGCCGCGCGTATTCGGCGTAGGTGTAGCCCTGCGCGTTGATGTTGGCCTGCCCGCCGAAAAAGTAGCGCGCCTGGATGATCACGAACACCAGGAACAGGAAATTGACGCTGCCCAGCACCATGCTCGCTTCGATCATGTCCAGCCGGAGCCAGGGCTTTTTCGCCGCGCCGGGGATGGGCAGACGCGTGGCGAAGACTCCGGTGTTTTCCAGCACCATCTCTTTGAAGGCGATCAGGCCGCCCGCCGTGAAGAAGGCCACCAGGAACAACTGGGCGATGAGGCTGTTGGGCGTCTTGGGCAGGATCAGCGCCACGGCGTCCTGCACCAGGTTGCCGAAGATGGCGTCCGCCGATCCCAGCAGTACGGCGAATACCAGCACCACCGGCAGGGTGAAGGCCAGCCCGCGCAGGATGGATCGGAGTTTTCCGGTCTGCAAGCCGCCCAGGTTCAGGCGGCTGAACCAGCGCCCACTCTCGGCCAGCACCGTCAGCGGGCCGTCGAACCAGTCGATCATTACCGCCTGCACGACGGCGGCTACCGGCGCGGTCCAATGCCCGCCGAGAAACCGTGTCGTGCTGGTGAAGCGCAGCACGATCAGCAGCGATCCGGCCAGCGCCAGGAAGTTGAAGAACACCAGCTCCGGCGTATCGCGCACGCCCAGCAGCAGCGCGAAGATCACGGCGGGCGCGGCGAAGATCGCGTGATGGGCGACGATGGGCCGCTCGAAATACAGCAGCAGCCAGAACGCCGCCAGCACGAACAGCCCCACGAAGACGAACATATTGAGGCCGGGCCGCGTGCCGTAGAACAGCTTGTTGCCGATCAGCCCCAGCGCCAGGCTGAGGCTCAGGATCAGCGCGGCGGCGCGTTGGCGGGTGAGCGTCTCGACGGGCACGTCCTCACTCACCGCCGG
>CAYRWY010000218.1:0-7846 GCA_964427955.1 uncultured Anaerolineaceae bacterium | reverse complement strand
CGGCGGCGCGTTGGCGGGTGAGCGTCTCGACGGGCACGTCCTCACTCACCGCCGGGTTGTCGATCAGGAGGTCTTCAGCTTGCATGGCGTTTTCCTTTCGTCGAGCGTGGTGAAAAGCTGTTTCAACGCAGAGATCGCAGAGCACGCAGAGAGATTCGGAGAAATGCGAAAGAGAGAAAAGCCGCGTGCGAAATTGTAGGGGCCGCCCGTTTTTCCTCTCTCTTTCCCTTGAATCTCTGCGCGCTCTGCGGTCTCTGCGTTGAATCGTTCTTGCTTACTTCCTCAGCCTACCCGATTCCCGCCTCCACTTTCCACCGTCTGAGTGCGGGACTTGCTGCACCTGAGTGCTTGACGGCGCGGCGAATCGTTGTTACTGTGCAGATCAGGAGGGGCAACCATGCTGCACACGCTGTTGGTGGAAGATAACGTCCGGCTGCAAGAGGCGCTGAAGATCGGGCTGGAAGCGACCGGCGAGGTCCAGGTGATCGGCGCGTTCACGACCGGCGAGGAGGCGCTCGAATTCTGCCTGGGCGATCCGGTGGTGGGCGTGATCCTGATGGACGTGGCGCTGGCGGGCGCGATGAACGGGATCGAGGCGGCGGTGGCGATCCGGCGCGAGTTCCCCCGCCTGCCGGTGGTCTTCTACTCGATTCAGGACGACGACGCCTATTTTCGCGCCTTCCGCCGATCCGGCATCCTCAGCCATTACGCCTACGTGCGCAAGTCGAATTACCTGCTGCCGGACATGATCGTGCCGCTGCTGCGCGATGCCGTGGCCGGGCGAAGTTTCGTCGATCCCGACATCGAAACGCGCGTGCAGGAGGTCCGCCACCGCGACGAGCACGCGCCGATGGACCTGTTGGAGCCGAACGAGCAGATCGTCGCGCGGCTGCTGGCGCAGGGCCTGACCAACGAGCAGATCGCGGAGCGGCTCGGCTTCCGCGACAAGCGCACCATCAGCCGCACCAACGGGCAGATTTACGCGGCGTGGGGCCTGGCCGACACGGCGACCGACGAGAAGGTCGCGCGGACGCGGGCGGCGCTGGTCGTGCACGCCGGGCGGCTGATCCAGTGGGATGCGGACGGGATCGCGCGGGTGATGAACGAGCGCGGCGAGTGGGTAGAGTGGGAGTGAAAAACATCGCACCACAGAGGACACAGAGAGCACAGAGGAAAAGCAGAGAAGAACGAGAAAAAACGCTTTTCTCTCTTTAGTTTTTCTCCGTGTACTCTGTGCCCTCTGTGGTGAAGCTTTTTGTTTCTAAGGGAGTGTACGGATCGTGACTGCCGGGGTGTTCGTGCTGGATTGGCTGCTGGTCAGCGTGTCGCTGTTCAACGCGATCATCCTGCTGTGGCTGGCGCTGACCATCGCGCTGAATGCCGAGCGCAGCACGTGGGGCAGTGGGCTGGTCTTCGCCGGGCTGCTGCTGGGCGCGCTGTTTTTCATCAGCCATACCATCATCGCCGGGCACGAGCTGACCATGTTCGGCAGCCGGGACCTCGAAAGTTGGTGGCGGATCGGCTGGGTGCCGGTGGTGCTCACGCCGTTCGCGTGGTACGTGATCATCCTGTGGTACGCGGGCTTTTGGGAACAGCCGGAATCGCGGCTGTATCGCCGTCACCGCTGGGGACTGGGCGTGGTGGCGATCTTCGCGGCAGGGCTGCTGGTGTTGATGGTCGTCGCGCATCCACTGCCGACGTACATGCAGTTGACCGTGCTCGATCTCTCGCAGGCCACCGCCTGGGGCCATTTCCCGGTGATGTTCATCCTCTATCCGCCGTTCAGCGTGCTGTGCATCCTGCTCCCGCTGGACGCGCTGCGCTATTCGCAGCCCTCACGGCGCATGATGGGCGACCTGGCCCGGCAGCGCGCGCGCCCCTGGCTGATCGGCGCGTCGGCGGCGCTGCTGGCGGTGGCGGTGCTGCTGACCGCGTTCATGATCTGGGTCTACCAGCAGTACCGCGTCCGCGCGACATCGCTGCTGGGCGTGGGCGTGCCGCGCGCCGTGGTGATGTTCGACATCCTGCTCGAAAGCCTGATCGGGGGCGCGATCATCCTGCTGGGGCAGTCGATTGTGTCCTACGAGATCTTCACCGGCAAGGTGCTGCCGCAGCGCGGTTTTTTCCGCCAGTGGCGCAGCACGATCCTGCTGGCGGGCACGCTGGCGGCGACGGTGGGCTATACGCTGATCTGGCAGCCGCTCCCGGTCTTCAGCCTGACGCTGGCGACGGTCGTCATGGTGGTGCTGTACGCGCTGTTCGGCTGGCGGAACTTCAAGCACCGCGAGGAATTTTTCGCCCGGCTGCGGCCCTTCGTCAGCAGCCAGGAATTTATGCGCCATCTCGTCACCGCCGAAGACGATTCCGCCTCGCGCACGGCGGTGCTGTTCCAGGCCATCTGCGAGGAAGTGTTGGGCGCGGGGCAGGCGGTGCTGATCCCGCTGGGGGCGCTGGCCCCGCTGGCCGGGCCGCCGCTGGTCTATCCGCGCCGGGCCGATCCGCCGGATTTCCGGCTGTCGCCGGATCGCTTTCTCCCGGTGGCGAGTCCGGTGGTGGCGCTCGATCCGGCAGAGTTCGGCGGGCTGGAATGGGGCGTGCCGCTGTGGAGCGAGCGCGGGCTGATCGGGGCGCTGCTGTTCGGTCCCAAGCGGGACGGCGGGCTGTACACCCAGGAGGAGATCGAGATCGCGCGGGCCAGCGCCGAGCGGGTGATCGACCTGCTGGCCGGGGAACAGGTGGCGCGGCGGCTGGTGGATCTGCAACGGCGGCGCTTGGCCGAAACGCGCGTGGTCGATCTGCGCACGCGGCGCGCGCTGCACGACGACATTTTGCCCGCGCTGCATACCGCCGTGTTGAAGCTGAGCGGCCTGGCGCGCAGCGAACCCGCCGCCCGCGAGGCGATCCAGACCCTGACCGGGCTGCACCAGCAGATTTCGGACCTGATCCACACCTCGGCGGGATCGGCGCTGCCGCTGGCCGGGCCGGATGGGCTGGCGGGCGCGCTGCGGCAGATGATCCAGGCGGAGTACGCCGAGGCGTTCAATGCCGTGACGTGGGAGATCGCGGACGATCTGCCGCCGCTCGATCCGCTGATCCGCGAGGTGCTGATCGGCGCGGCGCGCGAGGCGGTGCGCAACGCGGCGCTGCATGGGCGCGGGGACGAGGCCGGGCGCGCGCTGACGCTGTGGATCGCGATCACGCATGGCGAGCGGCTGGCGATCACCGTGCGTGATGACGGCGTCGGGCTATCGTACCGCGCGGCGGCATCCCGCCCGGCGGCAGGCAGCGGCGGAGGATTGACGCTGCACAGCACCATGCTGGCCGTGATCGGCGGCGAGCTGGTCGTCGAGTCATTAACAGAAGGTGGGACTCAGGTCAGGATTTCTCTCCCATCCCAGGTTGTTGTACAATAGTTGTGACTATGCCCAAGTGTCGATGCTTGAGTTTTTACGGGTCAGACCCGACGCTCGCTAGTCCACGAGCGAGAATATTTCTGGCCGCATTGAGATCGCGATCTAGCTTTAGACCGCAGTAAGGACAGTTGTGAACTCGCACGGACAGGTCTTTGGGAACTGCCTGACCACAACCAGAGCATTCCTGCGTAGTACCCCTGGGATTGACGCGCAGCACTACACGACCGGCCCTCTCAGCCTTGTACGTGGTGAATTGCACGAACTGTCCCCAGGCCACATCCGCGATACCTCTGTTGACAACCTTGTTCCCCCTGCCCTGCAATTCCTGAATGTCCAGGTCTTCGAAAAACATTACTTGGTAGGTATTTACCAGTTGGCGGCTAGTCTGATGGGCGAAGTTGGTCCGGCGGTGTGCTGCTCGTTGGTAGGCGTGGTGGAGGGTGTGAAGAATCTGACGCCGCTGGGGGCTACCTTTAGGAAAGCGTTCCTTCTTGCGCTGAAGGCGGGCAATGTCTTTTTCGTCGCGCTTGATCCAGCGCTGGCGTTCGATGGTGCTCCCATCCGAGAGTGTGGCAAACGTCTTCAACCCCAGATCAATTCCTACCTTATTCTCATTGGGCAAGCGCGGCTGGACCTCAACTTCGCACGCCAAACAGGCATACCAATTTCCGATACGATCTCTTTGCAACGTCACGGTCTTGATTGTGCCCTCTATTGGGCGGTGAAAATTCGCCCGAACGTTGCCGATCTTCGACAGTTGCAGCCGGGCTTTCTCTATTTCAACTCGATAGCCGTATTGCGGATATGTGAAGCTATCATATCCGCCCGGTCCCTTGAAACGAGGGTAACCCGGGTTCTCTCCCGCCTTCACGCGTCGAAAAAACGCCTGGAACGCCCACTCCACCCGCTGGGTCACATTCTGGAGTACCTGCGAATGCACGCTTGTGAGTTCCGGCCTCTGGTTTTTCCAGATCGGCAGCAACCGTTTGCTCTCGTAATACGAGATCGAACGTCGCTCTTGTTCCCAGGCTGTTTTGCGCAACGCGAGGGACTGGTTATAGACCCACCTGCACTGTTCCAGAGTCTGATTCAACGTGCGACGCTGGCCTTGAGTAGGCAGCAGGCGATACTTGTAGGTCATTCTCATAGCCACCAGTCTACTGCCGTCTGGTTTGGTGTGCAACCTCATCGCAAGCGGGCGAAGCAGGTGATACTTCTCTCTCTCAGGTTTAGAGCGGCACCTGGGTTTTGTGGGTAGTTTGTCTAACAAGTGGGGAGAAATCCGACATGGAATCACGGCGAGCCGATCCGATCCGGCTGATTGCGCTGCGACTCAAACAAAACGAGGTGCGGAGCCTCACCCAGCAGCCCGGGGTGAATGAAGCCTTCCGCGTGACCATTCAGTACCACGATCCGCAGCACCCGAACCAGACCGCCACCCTGACGCGCGGGCACGGCCAAAGCTGCGCCCTCAAGGTGGCCTACGACAAGCCCGGCAAAGACGTTTATTTCGATTACACCATCCCGCTGGAACGCTACCAGACCCTGGTTGGCGCGCTGCGCCGCGTCAAGTTCGACACGCTGGACGATCAGCCGGACGTGCCGTACTTTGGCGTGGACCTGTGGCTGGTCGAGCGGGCGTCCGGCAGTTTTTATCACGACGTGGTGCTCTCGCCGGACAGCGCGCGCGGCTTTTACCGCGAGCTGGTGCTGGCGATCCGCGAGCATCTCAAGGAGTCGCTGCGGGCGATTGGGGCCTAGCGCCGGGATCGCCCCCACCTTTGGGGGGAGGCGACCGGGAAAATTGTGAGAGGATCAGGACGTGGTGCAAGCCTGTAGGGGTGTATTGATGCGATTTAACAATTGAGTGCGGAGATCCGGCCTCACCCCTAAATCCCCTCTCCAACCGAGTTGGCGAGGGGACTTACCCGGCGTGCCGATCTCCCCCTCTCCATTTCGAATGGAGAGGGGGTCGGGGGGTGAGGCCAACCGCCCGCGATCTCCGTCCTATTTTCTTAAAGTCCATCAATACGCCCCTACACCGACATTTCCCCCGCGCTGCTCCCCCTCTCCATTTCGAATGGAGAGGGGGTCGGGGGGTGAGGTTAATTTTAGAGGGGACTTTAACATGAAAAGAATAATGATTCTGACAGGGGTGTTGGCGGCGCTGGTGGTAGGGTTGGGTGCGGCGCTGGTGGTAGGCTGGGATTCGGTTCAAAAGGACCTGGATAAGCAGGGGACGCAGCTCTTCATCGGGATGTTCGGCACCCTGACGGCGGCGGCGCCCACCGCGACCGCGACGGGGACCATTACGCCGACTCCCACCGATCTGCCTACCGCGACGGCGACGGTGACGGCCACGCCCACCGGCACGCCGACCGCCAGCCTGACGCCGACTCCGGCGACGCCCGTGGTGCAGATCCAGCGCGAGCTGGCGGCACGGTCGGGGCCGGGCCTGCAATACCCGGAGGTGACCACCGTCGGGGAGAGCGCCTGGCTGGAGGTGACCGGGATCAGCCTGGATGGCCTCTGGTACCAGGTCAGGTTGGACGACGGCGCGTTGGTCTGGATTCCGGCCTCGCGTGTGTTGGCCGAAACCTTTGGCAACGCGGCGGTGCTGCCCTTCGCCCTGCCGCCCAGCGCGACGCCGACCCGCACGCCGAGTTTCACGCGCACGCCGAGTTTCACGCGGACGCCGACCTTCACCGCGACTCCGGCCTTCACGGCGACGCGGACGCCGCCGCCGACTCTGACCTCCGCCGAACTCTCCGACCTGTCGGACGTCGTCTTAACGCTGGACGATCTGCCGTGGAGCTTCAGCGACATGACGCCCCAGATGGGGAATTTCGAGGCGAGCATGGAGGCTACCGGCCTGGACATTGGCAGCTTCTTCGCCTTTTCGAGCGATTATCCGATGGCTTTTGTGATGGGCTATACCTTTCCCCTGCAAGGAGCCATCAACACGAATATGGCCGCGCTGATCGAGGAGCCGGAACTACTGGTCACGTCGATGGCGATTGGGATGCTCTCCGGCGGGGCTTCCGCCGCCGACGTCACCGAGCGGGAGAAGCTGCCGGGATTTGACGGCCTGGGCGACGCCTCGAATGCCGCGACGGGCGTGATCGATCTGGGGTCGGCGAATACGGTGCTGCGGCTCGACGCGCTCGTTTTTCGCCGCGACGGCGTCGGGGTTGTGCTGGTGATCGTATACATGGACGGGACGCGCCCGCCCGCCGACCTGCTGGAAATGGGGACCACGCTTGACCAGCGGCTGGAAGCCGCGCTGCAATCCGGTCAGTAACACGCCAGAAAGGAACGATGATGTCCGATCCAACCGTCCAGATGATCAACGAGTTAGTGGCCAAGATGCCGATTCCGGAAGAAACGGCGATCACGCCCCAGGCGACCGAGCGTTTCGAGCAGGCGGTCGAAGTGTTGAACGCCTATCGTGGCGAGCCGCGCGCCCTGGTCGAGGCGCTCAAGGCGTACCTGGCGACCGGCTGCCGCCCGTACGTTTTTGCCGGGATCGCCAGCGTGATCTCGATGGCGGCGTTCGAGTCCGGGCGCGAGTATGACCAGGCGGGCGTCGAGCAGGCGTTGACCTGGCTCCAGCGCGCCCAGGAAATCGCCCCGGATCGCAGCGAAATCAACCTGATCGAAGCGATCATTTATCTGCGCATGAAACGCTACGAAGACGCGCGCACCGTGCTGGATTACCTGGCCGAGGCCGGCCCGCTCGGCTACCGCTACTGCGTGACGGAAATGAGCTATTGGGATGCGCAGAAGGATATTCCCAAAGTAGAGGAATGGTTCGAGCGGGCGATTGCCCTGGCCCGGTGGGACGTCCAGCGCGCCTATCTGCTGGAAATGCTGGCCGGGATCTATCTCATGAACAATATCCTGGAACGCTCCCTCCGGCTGTTCGAAGAGGCCGTCCGGTTCTCGTCGGAGAATCCCTGGGCCTGGCACAATATGAGCGTCATCCACTACCGCCAGCGGAATTTCGATCCCGCCGAGCGGTGCAACCAGCGGGCGCTCGAATTGATGGACTTTGGCGCGGCGCGGCAGATCCAGGCGCTGATCCCCTTCGGGCGCGGTCGGCAGGCTAACGAGGCGGGCAATTTCGCGGAGGCGCTGCGCCACCTCGATAAGTCGGTCGAGTGCGATCCGACCAACGCGGGGGTGCTCACCTACCGGGGCCTGGTACGCCAGAAAAGCGGCAACGTGAACGGCGCGCTGGCGGATTTCACCGAGGCGATCCGGGTCAATCCCCAGAATGCCGACGCCTACTTTAATCGCGCCCAGATCTACGAGCAGAAGAAAGATCGCGCCCACGCCGAGGCCGACTACGAGGCCGCGCTGCGTCTCGATCCGCAGAGTGCCGCGCGGGGTCGCCTCGAAGAGCTGCGCAAGCAAAAGAAGAAGTGGTTCTA
>CAYRWY010000217.1:0-9689 GCA_964427955.1 uncultured Anaerolineaceae bacterium | reverse complement strand
AGCTGCCGCCCGAACGCCAACAGCTTTTGATCTTGAAGTTTGTCGAGCGTCTTTCTAATGCTGAAATCGGCGAGGTGATGAACCGCACCGAGGGAGCCATCAAATCCTTGTATCACCGTACGCTGCTGTCGCTGCGGGACTACCTGGAAGACGACAATCAACCGGAACGCCGACGACGGCGCTTCGGACTGTAACACACACAAACCACGGCCTCATTAGGCAAGGTAGGGTAGAACATTATGGCACTTCCGTCACTCCCGTTGATCAGCGGCCATCACGACCAGCTTCACGATCTGCTTATGACCCACGCTGATGCTTTGATTTCCGGGTCATCTGACCTGGAAACGCTGTTAGCTCCGTATGACCAGGAACTCCGCGACCAGGTCGAGGACCTGTTGGTCCTGGCCGACCGCATCAGCCGGTCCTTGATTCAAGTCCATCCGTCCGAGCAGTTCGTCACCCGGCTGCGCCAGCAGTTGATCCTGGCCGATGCCAACCTCCTGGGGCATCGCACCTGGTGGGGTCGAATTCGCCAGCTTCCACCGCGTACGCAGCTCGCCGCCGGGATCGGGGGTGCCACCCTCACCGCGGGCGTCGTGCTGATCGCGTCGCGAACCCTGCCGGAAGTCTGGAATCTGTGGCGCAGCCGCCGGACCCTCATCGTTTGACGATCCGCAGCCGCTCTGGTAATTTAGTCCGCCTTGAGGATTACGAACATCCGGGGGAAAAGTCATGAGTGAACGATACGCCAAAATCACAGGCTGGGGCAAGTACGTCCCCGAACGGGTCCTGACCAACGCCGATCTCGCCCAGATGGTGGACACCAGCGACGAATGGATCACAACCCGCACCGGCATCAAAGAACGCCATATTCGCACCGAAAACGACAGCACGTCGAGCATGTCCGTCGAAGCGGCGCGCCAGGCGCTGGAAGTGGCCGGGATCACGCCGAAAGACCTGGACCTGATCATCGTCTGCACGTCCTCGCCAGACTACCTGCTGCCGTCGGTGGCCAGCCAGGTCCAGCACCTGCTGGGCGCGGAATGCGGCGCCTTCACGCTGGTGGCGGGCTGCTCAGGGTGGGTGTATGGCCTGGTCACGGCCAGCCAGTTCATCACGGGCGGCATGTACAACCGGATTCTGGTGGTGGGCGTCGAAATCATCTCGTTCGCCCTGGATTTCACCGACCGGACGACCTGCGTGCTGTTCGGCGACGCCGCCGCCGCCACGGTAATCGAGTCCAGCGAAGAACCGGGTGGGATGCTCGCTTATGAGCTGGGATCGGACGGCTCCGGCGCGATGGCGCTGTACGTGCCCGATGGCGGCGTGGTCTCGCCACTCTCGCAGCAAACGCTCGACGAGCGCCGCCAATATCTGCGCATGGACGGGCAGGAAGTGTTCAAATTCGCGGTCCGCACCCTGGCGGCGTCGCTGAAGCGCACCGTCTACCAGGCCGGACTGACTCCGGACGATATCGACCTGTTCATCCCCCACCAGGCCAACGCGCGCATCATCGAAGCCGCGGCGCGACAGATGCGGGTCCCGCTGGAGAAGTTCTACGTCAACCTGGATCGTTACGGCAACACCTCGGCGGCGTCCGTGCCGCTGGCGATGGTGGAAGCCATCCAGGAAGGGCGGCTCAAGAACGGCGATAAGGTGGCGATGTGTGCCTTTGGCGCGGGTCTGACCTGGGCCTCTGCCGTGGTGCAGATGGGAACCGGCGAGATCAGCGCCGCGCACAGCCTGTTTTCGGCGGGCCGGGCCCGCTATCTCGCGCGCCGGACGTCCGACGCCGTGCTCGATACCGCCCAATCGGCGCTGCTGCCGCTGTATTCCATTCTCTACCAGCGGCGCAAGAAGAAATAAGCGCGCGCTCCGAGATAACTCTGTAACCCTGGCCGTCAGACGGACCAGGGTTTTTGTTCAAAAGCCCAGCGAAGCAGGGAACTCATCATGCACCACCTGTTCTTTTCGCCCCACCATGACGACGCCGTCCTGAGCTGCGGCGGCCTGATCTACCAACTCACCCACGGCGGCGCCACCGCCAGCATCTTTACCGCGATGTCCGGCCCGATGCCGCCGGGTGCGGCGGATCACACCTTCGTCCGCGAACTCGTCGCACGCTGGAAGCTGGGTCCGGACCCGATCCCCGGTCGCCAGATCGAAGATCAGGAGGCCGCGCAGGTCCTGGGCGCCGCCATCCAGTTCGGGACACTGCCGGATGCGCCTTACCGCTCCGACGCTCAAGGCCGCCCGCTCTATCACGAGCGCGACGCCCTCTTCGGCGGCATCCGTCCTGAGGACCCGGTGCTCGCCGACCTGGACGACATCACGCGGTCGTGCGATCCGGCGGCGGTGCTCTACTTCCCGCTAGGGGTGGGAAATCATGTCGATCACGTCCTGGTGTCCCATGCGCTGCGCGACTGGTGGCAGGACCATCGGGAGGTAGCGGTTTTCTTTTACGAAGAGTATCCTTACAGTGCAGCAGGCGATGAAGCCGTTCAGGTCGCACGCGCCAACCTGGGACACCCCACTGAACCCATCATTCACCACCTGGACGAGGCCGCCATCGCCGCGAGGATCAGGGCCATCGCCTGTTACCACTCCCAGATCGGTTCGTTTTGGGAGGATGAAGCCGCGATGGCCGAGGCGATAAGACAGCACGCCACGCACACCGGTCAAGGGTCCTATGCCGAACGGCTTTGGAAACCGCTTTCTTTTTGAATTAGCAAGTTGTTGAATATTCGGAGAATTTTAATCATGAGCGACGCGCAATCTAATCCACTCCAGGCAGCGCGGGAATTATTAGCCAGTCTTCGGGCCGAGGGCGACCTCAAGACCCAGTTGGGCGAGCTGGATCGCCTGCTCGAAGCAGCACAGCAGCGCGGGGAAGGCGCCGACGCCGACACCTTGCGCCAGCAGCTCGCCGATATGGTCACCACCAATGCCCAGTTCGTCTCGGTGATGGTCCATGAAATTCGGGTGCCGATGACCAGCATTCGCGGTTATTCCGACATGCTGGGCAAAAAAGTCGTCGGCGAACTCAACGATATGCAGGCGCAGTTCGTCGAGACGATCCGATCCAATGTGATTCGCATGGAGCACCTCGTCACCGACATCAGCGACATCAGCAAGATCCGGTCGGGCCGGATGCGCCTGGAGTCGAAAATGGACTTCTACAAGAACATCGCGCTCCAGGTCGAAAAAGACACGGCTGAACTGGCCACGGCGCACAACCATACGCTGACCTTCGACACCCCGTCCGGCCTGCCCCTGCTCAACCTGGATGGCGCCCGGCTGGCGCTGGTGCTCAATAAGCTGGTGGTCAACGCGCTCCAATACACCCCGGATGGGGGCAAGATCACGATCAAGGCGGAAGGGGTCGATGGCAAGCTGAAAGTGTCCGTCATCGACAACGGCGTCGGCATGACCGATGAGGAACAAACGCACATTGGCGAGACGTTCTGGCGGGCCGACAACGAGCATGTCCGCACCTTCAAGGGCCACGGGCTGGGTCTGTCGATTGCGATGGGCTTCATCAAGCTGATGGGCGGCGAATTCTTCTACCAGAGCACCGCCGGACAGGGCAGCACCTTCGGGTTCATCGTGCCAGGGATGAATTAGCTTTTGAACCCATCCCGGGTAATGCTATATTCTACATGGCCTATCCGTACATGATGCTGAGCGAGGGCACGCCGCGCTCAGTATTAGGCGATCTGCGGATAGCGTTTGAACCGGCGACGGGCGAGTCTCCGGTCACCTCTGTCGCCTATTCCAAAAGGAGGTCCTATTTGTGAACCTGCACGAATACCAGTCAAAAATACGTTTTGCCGAGTTTGGCATTCCCACTCCACACGGAAAAGTTGCTCACTCCCCACAGCAAGCTTATGAAATTGCCAAAGAATTAGGCGTTCCCACCGTGGTCAAGGCCCAGGTCTTGATCGGCGGACGGGGCAAGGCCGGCGGGGTGAAACTGGCCCGCACGCCGGAAGAAGCCCAACAACGGGCCGACGACATCCTGGGCATGGACATCCGAGGCCACAAAGTGCTCAAGGTCCTGATCGATCCCGCTTCGGAGATCAAGGCAGAAATCTACCTGGGTGTGACCAATGACCGCGCCGCCCGCAAGCCCCTGATCATGGCAAGCGCGCAGGGCGGCATGGACATCGAAGAAGTGAACCGCACCACCCCGGAGAAAATCATCCGCGAGCACGTCGATCCGTTCCTGGGCCTGCGCGATTACCAGATTCGCAACCTGGCCTACGGGATCGAGCTGCCGCGCGAGCTGTGGAAGCAGTTCGGCAAGATCGCCAGCGGCCTGTACCGCTGCTACGCCGAAAGCGATGCGACGCTGGCCGAGATCAATCCCCTGATCATTGACGGTAGCGACACCCTGCTGGCGGTGGACGGCAAGATCTCGATTGACGACAACGCCCTCTACCGGCATCCCGACCTGGCCGAAATGCGCGATACCAGCGCCGAGCCTGCCGCCGAGACCCAGGCGCGCGCTGCCGGATTGAGCTACATCAAGCTCGACGGCGAGATCGGCTGCATGGTCAACGGCGCCGGACTGGCGATGACCACGATGGATTTGACCAAGCTGTACGGCGGATCGCCCGCCAACTTTCTGGACATTGGCGGCGGGGCCAAAGCCGAGACCGTTGCGGCGGCGCTGCGGATTATCCTGTCCGATCCCAATGTGAAAGCCGTGCTGTTCAATATCTTTGGCGGGATCACGCGTTGCGACGAGGTCGCGCTGGGCATCCTGGCCGCGCTCAAAGACGTCAACGTCAAGCTGCCGATGGTCGTGCGGCTGGTCGGCACGAACGAAGCCGAAGGCCGCGCCCTGCTGGACGAAGCGCACCTTCCGAACATGGTCACGGCGACCACGCTGGCCGAAGCGGCTCAAAAAGCGGTCGCCGCCGCACAAGGCGCATAGGATACTTATCATGGCTATCCTGGTCGATAAACACACTAAACTTTTGGTTCAAGGCATCACCGGGCGTGAAGGCTTCTTTCACACCCAGCAGATGATCGAATACGGTACCAATGTCGTCGCCGGGGTGACGCCCGGCAAAGGCGGCGAATGGACGCTCGGCAAGCCGGTCTTCGACACAGTGAAAGCCGCGCGCGAAGCCACCGGCGCAAATGCCTCGATCATCTACGTCCCGGCCTCGTTCGCCGCCGACGCGATCTATGAAGCGGTGGACGCTGGCGTCGAGCTGATCGTCTGCATTACCGAAGGCATCCCCGTGATGGACATGATGAAGGTCCGCGAGCGGCTGGATCAGAGCAAGAGCCGCCTGGTCGGCCCCAACTGTCCCGGACTGCTCACTCCGGCACAGGCCAAAGTCGGCATCATGCCCGGCCACATCGCCCAACCCGGCGCCGTGGGCGTCGTCTCGCGCAGCGGCACGCTGACCTACGAAGTGGTCTACGCCCTGTCCCAGCGCGGGATCGGCCAGAGCACCTGCGTCGGCATTGGCGGCGATCCGATCAACGGCACCAACTTCATCGACGTGCTGCAAATGTTCGAAGACGATTCGCAGACAGAAAAAGTCGTGATGATTGGGGAAATCGGCGGGACGGATGAAGAAAAAGCCGCCCACTACATCGCGACCTACATGACCAAGCCGGTGGTCTCCTTCATCGCCGGGCAGACCGCGCCGCCGGGCCGCCGGATGGGCCACGCAGGCGCGATTGTCGAGGGAGGCGCCGGGACCGCCGCCGACAAGATCGCGGCGCTGCAAGCTGCCGGGGTGAAAGTCGCGCGGCATCCGGAGGAGATCCCCGACCTGTTATAGTACAGTCTTGACCATGCCCGCCCAGTATGGTATGCTGGCGGTTGAAAAGCGATGACGGAAACGAGTATACTCACACGCCCGTCCAGCGAGCCTGGGAGAGTGGAAGCCAGGTACGGAACGTGAGTGGAAAATCATTCCTGAGCTGCACGCCGAACGCGCCCTGCGCCAGTAAGCCGCGCCGGTCTGGTCCCCGTTAATGTGACCGTGCCCTGGTAGGGGCAGCTAAGTGCTCTGCTGAGGCAGGCAGAGAATAAGGGTGGTACCGCGAGAGCTTGGCTCCCGTCCCTTTCGATTGTGGGATGGGAGTTTTTGTTTTTGGGGAAGGAGCATTCCTTGGCCAGTGTCACAATCCGGCCCGTACAGCCATCCGACCAGGCCGCCATCACCCGGCTGTGGCAGGCGCTGTCCGATTACCATACGGCACTTGATCCGCGTCTGCCCGTTCCAACCGCCGATGCCGCGCAGAGTTATGCCGCACGCCTGATCGAAACGCACGAAGACCCGTATACGCGGACGTTGGTCGCCGAGGTCACGGGGCAAGTGGTGGGCTATGTCCTGGGTGCGGTAATCGACCTGCAAGCGGACCTGTTCGAGTACGAGGAGACCGGGTTCATCGCCGACGTGTACGTCGAACCGGCCTTCCGGCGGCAGGGGATCGCCCGGCGGCTGGTCGAAGCCATCAACGCCTGGTTTGCCGAACAGGGGGTCCGCCACGTGGAATGGCAGGTCGCCTCCGCCAACGACGACGCGATCCGGTTCTGGCAGTCGGTCGGCGGACGGGCGCTGACCATCAGGATGCGGGTCAGCCTGGGGCACGACTAGTCCGGCTGGGACCTTGGTACCGGACGTAGACTACTATCGCCTCGGCCAAAGGGATGTTACACTGCTCACAGACTAACAGCCAGAAAGGTGGAGCAGATGTCTGAACAAGAAGAATATCAAGAACAACCCATCCCGCAGCACTCGGAACCCGCCGGGCGCGGTCTGTTAAACAGCCTGATGGTGCGCGTTACCCTGGGGTTGGTAATCCTGGTCGTGGTGATCGTCGTCGTCGTCGCCGTCGTGTTTTCGTCGATGCGCTCCAGCCGGAACAAGCCGCTGAAGGTCAAGGTCTTCCCTGGCGCAACATTCGTCGACGAAGAAAAACTGAACGATGGCTTTGGCAACCACGACCGGCAGCAGTATACGACCACGGCGACGCTGGACGAGATCGAGCAGTTCTACGACCGGCAGAAAGATATGAGCTGCAAACGCTACAGCGGCACGGTCGTCAACGACAGCGGCGAACAGACGCAGGCGGAAGGGCACGTCTTCACGAACTGCAAAGTGGATCATTCCGGGTGGGGGATCACCCAATACGCCACCGTCCTGATCCAACCGGTCTACGACGAGGGCCTGAATCCGACCGGCGACGTGCTCATCCAGATTGAGCGTTATTGGGGGAGCTAGGGCCGTGTCCGAGCCAACTTCTGCCGTCCCAGAAAATGGGGAAGAGCCGCTCGAAAAATCAAGGCTGTTTGTCCCGGTCTGGCTGGCGCTGCTCGTCATGGTCGCGGCGCTGGTCCTGGCGGCCTTGATTCTGATCCGGGTCGCCGCACCCTTGTATGCCCTGGTTTTTCCCCACGAGGTGCCCGTCCCTGCCGGGGCGAAGGTCGTGGAGCACATCAACCCGGACAAGGGCGAGGAATACTGGGTCTATCGCACGTCGATGTCCGGCGAAGACGTGGCCAAGTTTTACGAGAAGCATGGGGGGACCTGCCTGTATATGCCGGTGCCGCTGCAATTCGATCAGGATGGGCAGCCGAGCCGGGCGGAAACCGGACCGTATGGGGTCGCCCAATGTTCGGGCCGCCAACACAGCGGCGGGCTGGGGGTTTCGTGGCAGGTGTACATCCATGCCGGGTATTCAGATGAAGAAGGACCGACGATTTTCCGGCTCTATAAGATGAAGTAACGCCAGGAGGTGCTACCGTGGCAGTATGGCTCTGGCGGCCAGCGCCGCGCATGATTGCCGGATCGGATCACCCGACTACAGCGACATTGAACTGAGGGAACCGGACCGCAATCAGGAGGGAATATGTTCAAAGCAGTCTCATCGAAAGTCGATATCGAAAGCCTGGAACAAGAGCAACTGGCATTCTGGCACGAAAAAGACATCTTCCACCGCTCGATGGAAGAGCGCAAAGGCGGTCGGACCTACGTCTTCTTCGAGGGACCGCCCACCGCTAACGGCAAGCCAGGCAGCCATCATGTGCTGGCACGCGCGTTCAAGGACATGTTCCCGCGCTACCACACCATGAATGGCGCCTACGTGCTGCGTAAAGGCGGATGGGATACGCACGGTCTGCCGGTTGAAATCGAGGTCGAGAAAGAACTGGGCCTCAAGCACAAGCACGAGATCGAAGAATACGGCATTGCCGAGTTCAACCGGAAGTGCCGCGACAGCGTGTTCCGCTACATCCAGGAATGGGAGAAGCTCACCGAGCGGATCGCGTTCTGGGTGGACCTGGAACAGGCTTACGTCACCTATACCAACGACTATATCCAGAGCGTGTGGTGGATTCTGCGCCAGTTCTGGGATAAGAACCTGCTGTACCAGGGCTACAAGGTCGTGCCCTACTGCGCGCGCTGCGGCACGCCGCTGAGCAGCCACGAAGTCTCGCAGGGCTATGAGACGGTGGTCGATCCCAGCGTGTTCGTGCGCTTCGCCGTCAAAGACCAGCCAGGGACGTACTTCCTGGTCTGGACGACCACGCCCTGGACGCTGCCCGGCAATGCCGCGCTGGCCGTCAACCGCCGCGAAACCTACGTGCTGGTCGAAGGACCGTCCGACAGCGGGACGGAACGGCTGATCCTGGCGAAAGCCCTGATGCACAAGGCACTGAAGAAACCGGACGAGTTCACCGTCATCCGCGAGATGAAGGGCGAAGAACTGCTGGGGATGCGCTACGAGCCGCTGTACCGCTTCATGCCCATCGACCAGGATTACGCCTATGTGCTGCACGGCAATTTCGTCAGCATGGAAGACGGCTCCGGCATCGTGCACATCGCCCCGGCCTTCGGCGCGGACGACATGGACGTTGGGAACGAATACGGCCTGCCGGTCATCCAGACGGTGAAGCCGGATGGCGGCTTCGTCGATGAGGTCACGCCGTGGGCGGGGATGTGGGTCAAGGATGCCGATCCGCTGATCAAGAAGGAACTCAACCAGCGCGGGCTGCTGTACAAAGCGGAAGGGTACGAGCACAACTACCCGTTCTGCTGGCGCTGCCATACGCCCCTGCTCTACTATGCGCGCGCGACGTGGTATATCGAGACGACGCGCTACCGCGAGAAGATGATCGCGCTGAACAAGACGGTCAACTGGGTGCCGGAGCACATCCGCGATGGACGGTTCGGCAACTGGCTGGAAGAACTGCGCGACTGGGCGCTGGGACGTGAGCGTTATTGGGGCACGCCGCTGCCCGTCTGGAAATGCGATAACCCGGACTGTAATCACATGCACTGCATCGGCAGTGTGGCGGAGCTGACTGAGCTGAGCGGCAAGGATCAGACCGAACTGGACCTGCACCGCCCCTACGTGGACGACGTGACGTTCCCCTGCACCGAATGCGGCGGCACGATGCACCGTGTCCCGGAACTGATCGACGTGTGGTTCGACAGCGGCGCGATGGGCGTGGCCCAGTGGGGCTACCCGTTCCAGAACCAGGAGATGTTCGAGCAGCAGTTCCCGGCGGACTACATCTGCGAAGCCGTGGACCAGACGCGCGGCTGGTTCTACAGCCAGCACGCTATCGCGTCGATGCTGTTCGAGAGTGTCAATTTCAAGAACTGCATCTGCCTGGGGCACATCCTGGATGACCAGGGCCGCAAGATGTCCAAGAG
>CAYRWY010000216.1:0-9703 GCA_964427955.1 uncultured Anaerolineaceae bacterium | reverse complement strand
CGGAGAGGGGATTGAGGGGTGAGGTCAATCTCCCAGGCAAAAGTTTAGCTATTGGTGCAAGGATCAGTAATCCCGGGGACGGGGGACAACCGCCCGCTGCGCCGGATTTCGCTCACAGAGATCGGTGAGCAGGGCAATCTCTTCACGCCCCTGCCAATTTAGGATATGATCGGAGATGCACCCAGGGGGGATACTTATGGCAACCGATCATTTCATCGGCAGGCAGTTTGGCGATTTCCTGGTCCGCGAGCGCATCGGCCAGGGCGGCATGGCAGTGGTGTATCGCGCGTACCAACCGTCCGTCAACCGCGACGTCGCGCTGAAAATCATCCCGCTTCAGGACGCCGACCGTCAAAACGAGATCTTCCAGAGCCGCTTCAAGCAGGAGGCCCGGCTGGTGGCCGCCCTGGAACATATCCACATTCTGCCGGTGTATGACTACGGGTTCACCGATGACGCGGCCTACCTGGCGATGCGCCTGCTGCGCGGCGGGACGCTGACCGACCGGCTGCGCGAAGGCCCGCTGCCCATCGAAGAGGCCGCCCGGTTGTTCCGGCAGTTCGCCAGCGGGCTGGCCTATGCGCACCAAAAGTCCGTCATCCATCGCGATCTCAAGCCCACCAACATCATGCTGGACGACGCCAGCAACGCCCTGCTGACCGACTTCGGGCTGGCCAAGCTGATCGGGGATTCGCTCGAACTGACGCAGACGGGCAGCATCGTCGGCACCCCGGCCTACATGTCGCCGGAGCAGCTCCGCGCCCAGCCGCTCGATCACCGCTCGGACATCTACAGCGCGGGCGTGGTGCTGTACCAGATGGTGACCGGGCGCGCGCCGTTCGGCGGTCCGACCTCGGACCTGGTGTCCACCATCTACAAGCAGTTGGAAGAGACGCCCCTGCCCCCGCGCTCGATCAACCCCGCGGTCCCACCCGACGCCGAGCGGGTGATCCTGCGGGCGCTGCGTAAAGACCCGAACGACCGCTTCCAGAGCATGATCGAAATGTCCCAGGCGCTCGATCAGGCCCTCGGCCTGCGCGGCAGCAGCGGCGATCTGCCCGCGGTCCATCCCGACGATTCAGGTCCACACCCGGCGGCAGCCCGGCGGCTCCGTGCGCACCCGGTCCTGATCGCGGGCGGGGTCATCGCGGCGCTGCTGGCGGTGATCCTGGTGGCGGCGCTGGTGCTGAGCGGCGGCGGGGCCTCCGATTCGCCGAAATTCACGCCGCCCACAGTGCTGGCCGGAAAGCAGGACAATGCCGACGAATCCGCGCCCACTGCCGACGAGATCGCGCAGGCCCAGGCCCGGCTGGGTCCAACCGGCTTCATCGCCTACGTCGCCTGCACGCTGGCCACCGAATATCACGCCACGCAGGCGCGCGAGATGGGCGATTTTGCGGCGCAGGATGGGCTGGCGTTCCGGCTCTACGATTCGAATACGGATGACTACGCCCAACTGACGCTGATCCAGAAGGCGCTGGTCGAAGGGGCCACCGGGCTGATCATCTGCCCGCTCAAACCGTCGCTGCTGGACACGCCGCTGAAAGCCGCGCAGCAGGCGGGCATCCCGCTGGTCTTCATGCACTCCGACATGCCCAGCTACGGCGGGGTGCTGCTGGCCGGAGACGATTACCAGATGGGCCTCAAGGCGGGACGCTTCGCCGGGCAGATCATCGCGGGCGAGATGAGCGGACAGGCCCAGGTGATCATCCTCGATTACCCGGATCAGCCGATCCTGGTCGAGCGGGCCAACGGGTTGGAGGATGGCATGAAGGAATTCGCCCCGCAGGCCGAGGTGATCGGGCGCTACCGGGGTGGGACGCGCGAATTCGGCCAGGCGTCGGTGGACCGCCTGTTAGAGCAAGGCACCAGCTTCAACGTGATCCTGAGCATCAACGATGCGGGGTCGTTCGGCGCGATCACCGCGCTGGAAGCCGCCGGAGTTGCGCCCGATCAGGTCGTGATCAGCAGCGTGGACGCCGAAGAACTGGCGAAAGAGTACATCCTCAAGGGCTATTTCATGCGGGGATCGGTCACCATCAACCGCGAGCAGTTTTCGCATACGGCCATCAACGCGATGATCAAGCTGCTGGCCGGATCGACGCTGCCGGAGACGTTCCTGATCCCGCCGGGCGGTGTCGTCACGCAGCAGGTGTTGGAGGCGGGGAATCCGTAACCCGGATCATTTGGTTTTCTGCGCGACCAGCACGGGCGGCACGCCGGGTTCGCGCCCGGCCAGCCGGTCCCGCGTCTCCTGCCAGCGCACGCGCCAGCCTCCTTCGCGGCGGGGGGCGGCCATCGTCGCCAGCCCGGCAGCATCCAGCAGGCGGCTGACGCGCTCATTCGTTTCCAGCGAGGGAGACAGGCTGTCCATCACCGCGATCCAGCCGCCCGGACGCAGCGCCCGCACGGCCTGCCCGACGAGGGTCTGCTGCGCGGCCTCGTCGCCCACCAGCGGCTCCTGAACGATGACCCAATCGAACGCCCCGCGGGCCAGCGGCAGCCGCCGCCCATCGACCTGCACCCGCAGGTAGCGGGAGAAGGGATAGACGCCCAGGCCGTGGCGCGATCCCGCCCGCGCATCCAGCGCCAGCGTCGCATAGCCCGCCACGTCCAGCCCGTAGGCCAGCCAGCCCATGCCCGCGCCGATCACCACCGCTTCGCCCACCGGTCCCACCGGCAGCTTGCCCTCGCGCAGCCGGACCGTCTCTAGAAAACGCCACAACAGCGCCGTCGCGGCGGCCTGCTGCGTCCAGTAGGTTTCCGGATAGCCGGGCAGCCCGGTCTGCGGCAGGCTCTTGAAGTCATCCTCGGCGGGCGACTGCCAGCCCTGGGCGTCGCAGTCTGCCTCGTAGCGGGCGGAGTGTTCGGCCACGGCGTCACGCTGATCCGCCGGGACGAGGCGCGCGATCCCCGCCTCGAAGGCGTAGCGGTGGGCCGGATCGGCGCTGCACGCCAGCGCGCCGTCCTGAAGGCGCAGGGCAGCACCATCCACCGGGCACGCCAGCAGCGACAGGTAATCGCGCCCGCGGCCTTTGAACATGCCGTTGATGGGCCGAAATTCACGGGTGTAAGGAGGAGTTGGAAGATTGATAGCGGCCTCCGGGGAGTAGACAGTTTTCAGTTGACAGTGGACAGTTAATGCTAAATCACCTCACCCCCCGGCCCCCTCTCCACGCGGTGGCGAGGGGGGGAGGCGCGGTGGAAACGTCGGTGTAGGGGCAGCGCCCTGCGTTGAAAAATGGTCCCTCAAGAATGCCCGTCCGCCCCTGAGCCAGGCCAGCCGGGGAGGGAGATGCAAAGATCAGTCCTCTTCAAACAAATCACGTCGTTACAGGTTATATGCTGGAAATGCTCCGAACTGATCACTGCCCACTGATAACTGTTTACGGTTGGTTCCGCAGCACCATCAGGAAATGATCGCCCAGCGACCGGAACAGCGGCCAGGATCGCATCCGGCGCTCGCGGGGTTCCAGGGCCTTGAAGCGCTCCTGCTGGGCGCGGTAGAGATCGTGTAACTGCACCGGCGGCAGCCACAGCGGAAAGGCGATGACGGATTCGACACTGAAATACGGCTTGAATGCCTGCGCGAACTGGTCCGGCGCATAGAAGCGGACGCGCGCCGTGATCCCCGTCGCCCCGGCGCGGCTCTCGGTCCAGTCGGCGGACCGGGTGAGCTTCTGTTCGGGGGTGAGCTTGGCCAGCTTCTCGAACAGGCAGCGGCGGTTCATCACGGTCGCCACGAAGGGCGCGCCCGGCTCCAACAGCGCGTGCAGCCCCTCGGCCAGGCCGGGCAGGTCCGGCTCGGTGTTGAGCGTACCCAGGCTGGCGTAAGCGCCCTGGAACGGACCGCGCTCGTCCAGCGTCGCGATCTTGCCCGCCGGAAGCGTCTTGAAGACCAGTCCCCGGCGCAGTCCCAGGCTGCCCGCTTTGGCCTGTGCCTGCCAGATCATGGACGGGCTGAGGTCGATCCCCAGCACGCTGTAGCCGTCCTGCACCAACCGGATCGTCTCTTCGCCCGTGCCACAGCCGATGTCGAGCAGGCCCGCGCCGGGCTTGACCAACCCGCGCAGCAGCGCCAGATGCTCATCGCGCAGCCAGCACAGCAGCGGGTTTCCGGGCCGGCTGCCGGACGGCGGCCCAAATTGGGTATCGTACAGCTTGGCGGCCTGATCGAAGCGCGCCTTGAGAGTCTCGTACTGCTCGTCGAACGCCGACGTCTTGTGCTCCGCCTGTTCCGACATTGTGATCAGTCCTTCGTCATGTCCCGCCCCGCCGGGCGGCGAATACCCCACACCACCACGATGATCAACGTGCCGATCACCGGGCCGATGCCCATCGCGCACAGGGCGCGCACCGCCCCGGACCATCCCGTGACGCCCAGCAGCAGGTACGCCACGGCCATCACGCCGAAAAATACGGCGGTCCAGCGCAGTCCCAGACGTGCACCGCGCCGCCAGATTTCACCGCCCAGTACATTCGGAGTTTTGTCCATTCCACCACTCGCAGTCTATAACAACCTGGCGGGCGCAGCAAGCCGTCCCCCATTGGCCATCCATTTTACCGCAACTTCCGACGAGAGAGGTTACCAGCCGCGCCAGACCGGGATCGGATCGCTCTCGTAGACGTAGACCCAGGGCGCTTGATCGGGATATTCCACGAAAAAATCGCTCGTGCCGTTGGGGTCCCAGGTGCTGGCCGTCTCGTCCACCCAGTTCCACAGCCATTCCTCGTCGCCGGGCGGGACATTCACACAGCCGTGCGTGCGCTTCATGCCGAAATTATTGTGATAGGGCATGGCGTGCATCCCCTGGTGGCCATTGAAAAACAGCACCCAGGAGGTCTCGAACACGTACTCCGGCGGATTCGCGCCCGGCGGGCCGCGCATGGTCATCGCGGCGGTGCGGGCGTAGATGTGGAACAGGCCCCAGGTCGTCTCCAGGTAATAGCCGCTGGAAATCAGCGTCGCGAAGATCGGCCTGTCGTCGATCAGGGCGACCAGCGTTTGCTCGTAGAGATCGAGCGCGATCCAGCGCCCGGACACGCCGTCGGGCCGGATTGGAAGCTGCAACACCGCGATGAACTGGGCGCGCATCCATTCGCCCGGCGCGATCAGGTACCAGACTTCCCCGGCGGCCTCGACGCTCTGGTAGATGTAGAACAGCGTTTCGCGCGGAATACGGCGGGCGTCGGTGTAATCCGTCTCGGCGGGAAAGACGCCCGGCGCATCGCTGAAATACCACGCGCGGCGCTGCCAGCCGATGGGATAATCCAGCGGCGTGTCGGGCAGCAGAACCGAGCGCGGGATCGCGTCGCCGTCGCGTCCGGCCACGTACGGCACCGGGCGGACCAGATCGGGCAGCGGGTGCGCGGCCATTTCGGCATCACAGGCCGGGCTGCTGGGAGACTCGGCGGTCAGTTGGGCGCAAGCGGTGCCTGGGGCAGCTTCAACACGGGGCCGCAATTTCCCCGCCCGGTAGGGCAGCGCGATCACGGTCAGCAGGATCAAAAAGCTCAGGATTTTGGCGCGTCGTGTCAAGTCTCCCCCTTGATCACCGGTTCATTGCAAGGGCCACACCCAGATATTGGACAGCAGGCAGTCCGTGTGCACGTCTTCATAATTCAGCAGCGCGACGCCCGCGCGCCCGCTGCCGGATAGGACCGTCTCTTCGGTCACCAGCGCACCGTTCACGTACAGCGCCACGTGATCGCCCTGCGCGATGACCAGCAGCTTGTTCGCGCCCGCCTGCACCATCGGGCTGAGCGCGTAGACATTGGTGGTCAGTTGGCCGCCGCGCGTCTGGACGACGCCGAAACCGCCCGCCGTATCGATGTAGCTCAGATCGAAGTCGCGATCATCCTGCCAGCGGTAGAACACGCCGCAACCGTTGCTCTGGCCCCCGGTCATGATGGTCAGATCCGCGCTGAGCAGGAAATCGGCATAGAGGGCCTGATCGGAGCCGATCAGTTCCAGGGTGGTCGTGACGCCGCTGGCCGAGATGGTCTTTTCCGGCAGGAACAGGTCGCGCGTCGCCGCCAGATTCACCAGCCCCGTCTCGCCCAACTCGCGCGCAATCGCACCGGGATCGCTCGACTCCCAGGTGGCCAGCGCCAGCGGCAGCCCGCGGTAGGTCGTCCCCAGCCGGGTGGTCACGATCACGTCGTCAAACAGGATCGTCGGCAGATCGGTCTGGTCGGCGCTGGACCCGGCCAACACGCCCACCGCGCCCGCCAGCGGCAGGCGATCATCCGTCAGGGTGCCCAATAACACCCCGTTGGCGTAGAAGGAAAACTGATCCCCGCGCGCCAGCACCGCCAGCGTCCACTCGCCGTTCGCCTGGCTCAGGCTGACGTCCGCAGACCAGGTGCGCAGCGCGAACACGCCGGACTCGTCCACCATCAACACCCGCCATTGGCCGCGCGTATTGACCTTGAACTGGTAGGAGCGAGACAAGCCCGGCAGACCGGCCCGGAAGACCAGCCCGGCTTCGGCATACGACGACGTGCCGAACAGCCGCGCGGTGGCTTGATAGTACAACTCGTCGAACGCGGGAGAATCGGGCGGAAAGGCCAGCAGCGTCGCATCGGGGGCCGTGACGCGCAGGCGCAGCCGCTCCTGGGCCAGCGGCATCTGTTCACCCGTGGGGGTAATCCACGACTGCACGCCCTGATCGAAGCCTTCGCGCAGCGCCACGTGGGCAAAGCCCGGCGTGAGCGTCAGTTCGTATTCGCCGGTCGCCGTGCCGTCCCGGCCCTGGTAGCGCCCGATCCGCACGGTGTAGGTACCGTCGGCGGGCAGCGTCAGCGCCTCCAGCCCGGCATCGCGCACCAGCGAGTCCAGATCGTCGTTTTCGGCGACGAGCTGCCCATCCGGCGCGAGGAGTTGCAGCACGGGGTCCAGATCGCCGCGGCGGGTGGTCACCACCAGCGAGATCACTTCGTCGGTCCGGCCCTCGAAGGTCCAGTCCTCGGTGATCGTCTGGTCATTCAGAATCCCGCTGACCGGGGTAAAAAACGCGAGCGCGTGAGCCTGGGCCCGCACGGGGTGATAGCCCGGCAGCAGCCCGGCGACGATCACGAAGACGATCCACCAACGACGCATACGCCAACCAGTGTCCAATCCAAAATGATGTCAAGCCCGTAGGGGCAAATTCACAGTCGGGAAGACCCTGATTAACCCCTCCCTACTGATCAGCTAACCTTTTGCCTGGGAGATTTACCTCACCCCCCGCCCCCCTCTCCGAGAGCGGAGAAGGGGGGCACGAGCCAGTCCCCTCTCCAGACTTGGAGAGGGGATAGGGGCCAATCTACCAACCTCTCTCAAAATTCGGGATGACTCATGCCTACACCGACGTTTCCACGGCGCCGCTCCCCCTCGCCATCGGGTGGAGAGGGGGTCGGGGGGTGAGGTAAATCCCCGGCTTAAGTTGCCCCTTGTTGGGCACCCCGAGGGGTGCCCCTACCGATACCCTAAGCTTGCTGCGCCTGGGCAGAGCAAGCTCTGCCCCTACCCATCCCGAATGCTGTACTTAGAACCCCCACAGCACGATGTTGTTCAACTGGCAATAGGTCTCTTCGGTCGCCCCGGCGTCGTCGGTCGGGACGTACATCTCCAGCGCAAGGGTGCCGGACGCCGGGGTGAACTGGGCGTCGGCGAACAACTGGCCGTTGACGTACATCAAGACCGTCGCCTCGTTGGCGACCACCGTGATCCGGTTGGTCGCGCCCACGCCCGCATTCGCGCCGGTGGCGGTGTCGATGACACTGGCGTCCGCCAGATTCCCCTGCGCATCCCACTCGCCCAGCAGCGCGCTGCCGTCGGCGAAGATGATCGCGTCATCGCTCACCGCATCGCTGTCGCGGAAGTACATCCCGCAGCCTGCCCCTTCCGCACCGAAAATCTGGCGCGCATCGAAGTTCAACACGAAGTTGCGGAAGGAATTGCCCTGTCCCAACGTGTAGTAGCTCCACCCGCTGGACGACGTATCGCCATAGCTGCTCGGCACGTTCAGCCCAATCGATCCACCCGACGGCACTACGCCCGCCTTTTGCAGCTCGCCCACGATATCAGCAATGTTCGTGCTGTTCCAGTTTTTGAGCGTCGCGGGCACGTCCGATCCCCCACCCGTCGCGGGCGTGGGCAGGACGAAGGCAGTCGTCGGCGTGGGCTGCGCCGGAGGCGGGGTCGGCAGCACAAAGCCGACCGTCGGCGTGGGAGTAGCGGTCGCTTCCGCCGGAGGCTTGGTCGCCGCGCCCAGAATGCCCAGCAGTCCGCCCGCGGCAGGCGTGGCCTGTGGCGTCGGCCCGGTGCCGCCAAAGGGCAGCGATGAGCCGGTCCCCAGCGGCGTGGTGAGCACCAGGTTATCGAAATCGACGGTCAGGGTATCGGTCTGATCCTTGATCGTGCCGATAGCCAGAGCAATCGATCCTTCCGAGGCATAGCCCGACGGATCGGTGACTTCGGCCACGAATTCCCCGTCATAATAGGCGCGCAGCACATTACCCTGGACCATCAGGCCCAGCCGCGCCTGCCGGTCGGACGTGGACACGACCGAGGACGTCGTCCAGTCCTGGATCACCTGCCAATCCCCGTTGAAATAGTACACCGTGTAATCGCCATCAGTGCTGAAAGTGAAGGAATAGAAGCTGTCGTTGTCGCTGGCATCGGTCGAGAGGCGCAGCACGAAGCCGTATTCGGCATAGCTCGGCGAATCCTCAATCGACACGTCGGCCTGCACGTAAAAATCCTTCCAACTGACGTCGTCATCGGGGATGGCATAGCCCAGCAGGTTGTCCGTCAGCACCTGGACCTGGAGCTGCTGGTTGACGACATCGACCGCCAGGGTGTCGGAGGCATACGGCGACCAGGATAGCCCCAACTTGCCGGAGTTGTCGAAGGCATCCCAGACCTCCAGCCTGGCGAAGCCGGGCAGCAGCCGCACGTCGTAACCGCCGGACGTACCGCCGGACCGGCTGATCTGCACCCAGCACACGCCGGTAGAGGGCATGGTGAACGCTTCGGCAGCCGTCACGTTGGGATCGCTGCTGACGACGCTGCCGCCCGCGAAGGCGTTACCCGCGGCATCCATGACGGCCACATCCACCGCCAGATCGCCGGACGTGGTCGTGACCACGACCGATCCGATACCCTCCGCCAGGCAGTCAAACGACCAGTTGGCGGTCGGCGAGGCGTCGTTCAGCGTGCCAGACATCGCCGCCGCATCATCGAACGACAGCCGCCCTTGCATGGGAGGAGCCGCCTGCGCTTTCGGGAGGCTAACCACACTGGCGATCACGCTGGCGCAGAGCAACCCGACCAGTATCCATCTGCCTTGCCGTTGCAACATAATTCCTCCTTTGAAAAAGTACCTTGGCCGCAGCGCGTTTCTATTCTACACTGAGCGATCTATTTACAGACAATAACAAAGTATACCGTTTTCCCCCCAACGATGGCCGGGCGCTCCCCCCAAAAAGCATTGAGTACCCGAAAATTCGCCGCGTTTTACCTCACCCCTGCCCCTCTTCAAGTCTGGAGAGGGGGCCGGGGGGTGAGGTAGGCTCTGCCAACCGTACCGCTTGCCTGGGGAGAGGATGGGTTTAGATTTCAAGGCAAAGGTCAGCAGCCTATCCCACCGGACTCAATCCCAGTCCGGCACGCGGCGCTGCAACGCGTCCACGACGGCGCGGAAATCGTCCCGCGCGA
>CAYRWY010000215.1:7728-9726 GCA_964427955.1 uncultured Anaerolineaceae bacterium | reverse complement strand
CCATTCGAGAAACACAATGGAGAGGGGGAGATTGCCACGCCGGAAAAGTCCCCTCTCCGCCCTCGGAGAGGGGGTTGGGGGTGAGGTACAGCTCTGAAGCACGAGAGTTTACTTTTCAGTGCAAGCCTCAGTAAACTTCCGTGAAGTTCACCCCCTCCTGCGCCTCCCCCGTGCACGGGGGAGGTGGGGTGGGGGTGTTGTCTCGCGGACTTTAGTTTATTCTGCAAGGATCAGTAACTTGACGTCCATTGGGCGCTGCTTGCCGCACCCAGGGGGCGAGGAGACGCCGACCCTGGGTCGATAGATGAGAGCTGGTCAACGGGCTATTGCCGTGTCCAATTCTTAAACAGCATCCATACGCCCTGCTGCTGCACTCCGCCTTGCTGAAAACTGAGAACTGTCTACGCGCTCTGCGATTTCACCAATTATAACGCCAAGCGTGGTATAATACCCCTTCGCGTCAGGGCGGACGCCTTCGACCTCGACGCGGGACCGGTGACAGCTTTTCTCCCAGGAGTAGACATGGCGGAATCATTGGCGAATGCGCTGGAGCAATTGATCCTGGCGAACCGGATCATGCCGCTTCAGTCCGGCTGGGCGGATGAGATCGTTTTCCCGTATTATGCCGGGCTGTCGATCCGCAACCTGCCGCACACCATCGTGCGGGTGTTGGACGGCAAAGCGCCGCTCAGCGGCCTGGGATCGTCCCCGCTGGATCGCCGCCTATGGGATCACCTGGATGGCGGCAAGATCAAGCGCGTGGTGCTGTTCCTGACCGATGGGTTGGGCTGGCGGCTGCTGCAAGAGATCGTGCAGGAAGATCCGGCGACGGCGCAGGTCGTGGCCGATCTGGTGGGCGAGGGCACGCTGACGCCGATCACCTCCGTCGCGCCCAGCACGACCGCGGCGGCGCTGCCGAGCATCTGGACCGGTTGTGGCCCGGCGGCGACCGGCATGGTCGGCACCGAGTTGTTTCTGCGTGAGTACGGGGCGCTGGTGAGTCTGCTGCATTTTTGGCCGGTGGCCGGACGCCATCGCAGCGAGGTGCTGGAAGAGTGGGGCCTGGATTTTGACGC
This sequence comes from uncultured Anaerolineaceae bacterium, assembly GCA_964427955.1. GTDB lineage: Bacteria > Chloroflexota > Anaerolineae > Aggregatilineales > Aggregatilineaceae > JACRBK01. The sequence continues at coordinate 8,650 of CAYRWY010000215.1, read as the reverse complement.
CTTCGTCCCGGTGATGACGCTGGGCGAGGTGCTGAATACCCGGCGGATCACCAGTTACCTGCTGCTCGAAAAAAGTCTGTTCGGCAGCGGCCTGTCGCGCGTGATGCATCGCGGCATCAAGCAAGCCGTGCGCCATTTTGGGTACACCGATCTCTGGATCGGCCTGCGCGATCTGCTGCGCAAGACGCGCCGCGAGCGTTGTTTTGTTAATATCTATTGGGGAGCCGTGGACGGGATTTCGCACCTGCACGGCACCGTGACGGAGCAGTCGATCAACGAGGTGCGCCGCCAGTTGACCGATTTGCGGGATGCGCTGGACGGGGAGGGCGTGGGCGACGGTCAAACGTTGTTCATGCTGGCTGCCGATCATGGCCATACGCCGGTCCCGGACTACATCAATCTGGCCGACCATCCCCTGTTGGCCGAGGCGCTGCGCTGCGGACCGGGCGGCGAGGGCCGGTTTGCCCACCTGTATCTGCGCCACGGGTACCGCGATGCGGTCGTCGAGTACCTGAACACGCAGTTGGGCGACCGGGTGACGACCCTGATCCCCGCCGAGGCGCTGCAAGCCGGGCTGTTTGGGCCGGAAGCGCCCTACCGTGAAACCGGGCCGCGCCTGGGCGATCTGGGCGTGATCCTGCGGCGCGGGGGGGTGCTCGGCAATCGCACGCTGCCTTCGACGGCGGCGGTCAGCCGTCACGGCGGCCTGAGCGAGCGTGAAATGTTGGTCCCGCTGATCATGCGGGTCTTGTAGGAGTGATTAGTGGTTAGTTTTTAGTTGTTAGTGATTCAACGTGATCCCTGGCTCTAAACTAAAAACTAAGAACTAAAAACTAACAACCATCACCTGATCACTGCCAGCCAAAGAAGGAATCCGTATGCAGAACCTCCTGAACCGCCTCTTTCGCAATCCGACGCCGGC
>CAYRWY010000215.1:0-7628 GCA_964427955.1 uncultured Anaerolineaceae bacterium | reverse complement strand
AAGGAATCCGTATGCAGAACCTCCTGAACCGCCTCTTTCGCAATCCGACGCCGGCCCAACCGACGCTGTTATCGCCCGCCCAGCAGGAGATGAACACCCTGCTCGAAACTGCCGCGGCGGCGCTGGAGCACGGCTTCCCCGCGACGGCGCTCGACACCTACCAGCGCGGCCTGACCCTGGCCCGCACGCTGGGCGATGCCGTGAACATCGAGCACTTCCTGAGCGGGATCGGGGCGGTGTACATCTCGCAGAGCAACTTCGAGTCGGCGCGCAGCATGTTCGACGAGGCGTTGGAGATCGCGCGCAAGATCGGCGATCCGCGCGCGTTGGCCCGCTGCCTGAACAACGTCGGCTCGTTCTATTCCAAGCAGAAGAACTGGAACACGGCCCAGACCTTCCACCAGCAGGCGCTCGACTCGGCGCGCCAGTCGGGGCAGGCGGACGTGATCGCGCTCACCCTGGAAAATCTGGCGCAGGACTATCTGCACCAGGAAAATCCCAGCTATGCCCAGCACTTGCTCAAGGAAGCGGTCGTGATCACCCAGGCGGGCGGCCAGTTCCAACTGGCCTCGCGCGTGATCGGCACGCTGGCCGAGACGACGCTGGCGATGGGGGATCGCACCGCGGCGCAAAAGCTGTGGGAGCAGGCCATCTACCTGGCCCAGCGCGCCAGCCAGACCGAATTACAACTGCGCTGGCTGCAAAAACTGGCCGAACTGGAAATGGACGGCGGCGAGTATACGAAGGCTATCCAGCACTTGCAGGAGGGCGAAAATCTCGCGCTGCGCCTGGGCAACCAGCCCTCCGAATTTTTCATGAACAGTGCGCTGGCTCTGGCCACGGCCTACCGCCGCGTGGGCAACAGTGCCCAGGCTGAAGAATACGCGACGCGCGCCCTGGCCCAGGCCCGCAGCATGGGCAGCGCGTCCCAAGAAATGATGGCGCTGACCCGGCTGGGCATGGCCGCCTATGGCATGGGCGACCTGCCGCGCGCACACAGCTTCCTGGCCGAGGCGCTGGCCGCCGACCAGACGGAGACCGCCTCCGACCGGGACGAGCGCATCCAGATCATGCTGACGCTGGGCAAGATCGCCATGCGCCAGGATCGCCTGGACGAGGCGAGCCAGACCGTCGCCCGGGCGCTGGAACTGGCCCGCGCCGAGCAGCAGCCCGCGCGCCAGGCGGAAGTGCTGCACCTGCTCGGCAGCCTGGTGGCGAAACAGGGCCACCGCGAAGCGGCGCTGGGGCATTGGCAGGCGGCGCTGCAACTGCTGTCCAACGGCGGCACGCCGGACTATGCCGCCCAGGCCCGGCTGCGCTGCGATATGGCCCAGGCGCGGCGCGATCTGGGCGACTTCAAGGCGGCGCTGGACGAGTTCGAAAAAGCCCTGGTGCTGCTCAACCACGTCAACCACGCGCCGACGCGCGGCATGGTGCTCTCCAACGCGGCGACGCTCTACACCGAGACGGGCGACATCGACACCGCCCAGGCCTTCTACGACGAATCCATCGAGATCGCGCACACGACCGGCGACCAGTTTGCCGAAAGCCTGCGGCTGGGCAATCTCGGCTGGTTCTATTCCCTGACCGGACGCCCGCAGATGGCCATCGACCGGCTGGAGCGGGCCATCAAGATCAGCCGCGACCTGGACGATACGCTGATGATCGCGGTGCAGTCGAACAACCTGGCGGGGGCCTACACGCAGACGCGCGACTTCGACGCGGCGCGCGGGCTGCACAAGCAGGCGGTAGCCGCGGCGACGGCGCTTGGCTCGGATCGCTGGCTGGCCGTTTTCCTGTCCGACATGGCGGCGACGCTGGTCGAGGCCGACCGGCTGGACGAGGCGGAATCGCTCTACCGCTCGGCCCTGGAGCGCACCGCGCCGACCGGCGATCTCGAAACTCTGGTGCGCACCCAGTCGCGGCTGGCGATGCTCTACGCGCGTTTTGGGCGGTTCGTCGAGGCGCTGCCGCTGGCCTCTCAGGCCGAGGCGCGGGCGCGCAAGATGTTTTACCAACGGGGCTGGGCGGATGCGAACGCCGCCCTGGGTGACATCGCGCGGGGGCAGGGCGATCAGCAAGCCGCGCAGAAATATTACGTCGAGGCGCACCGGCTCTACACTATTCTGCACGACCCGACGGCCCAGCGTATCGCGCCCTTTTTGCCGACGTCGGCGTGAGGTCTATGCTTACTTCTCCGGTCTTCATCGTGGGCTGCGGCAGGTCGGGCACGACCCTGCTGCGCACCATGTTGAACCACCATTCGAAGCTGGCGATCCCGCTGGAATCGCTGTTCATCACGGATTATCTGCGCGCGAAACCGTCCACGCCGCCGGAAACCTTCCGCCGCCTGATCCTGAACGAATTCGAGCTGAAAGAGTGGGGGATGCCCTACACGGCGGCGGATTTCGACGGCTGTGTGACGGCGAAGGACTTCATCGACCGCGCGCACGAGCTGTATCTGCGCCTGAATCACAAAGAGGTCTGGGGCCAGAAAACGCCGCGTTTCGTGCGCTTCGGCGATCTGCTCAAGCGACACTATCCCCAGGCGAAATTCGTGGTCGTGATCCGCGATCCGCGTGCCGCCGTGAGTTCGCTGATCCGCTCGAACGTGCACCACAGCAACGCGCTGTTTGCGGCGCGGCGCTGGCAGCGGGACATGGGCGACGGCGTCCGGCTCAAGGAGACCTACCCCGCCGACGTGTTCCTGCTGCACTACGAGGACCTGATCTGCACGCCGGAAGAGAGCCTGCGCCAGGTGTGCGCCTTCCTGGAGATCGAGTTCGAGCCGGAAATGCTGGAATATCACAAGACCGGGACCACCGAATACAGCGGCTATTACGCGCAGATTCACGAGAAGCTGGATGAAGCGCCGGATAAAAGCCGCATCGACGCCTGGCGCAAGCGCATGACGCCCGACCAGATCGCGCTGGTCGAGTCGATCTGCGGCGATCTGATGGTGTCGCTGGGCTACGCGCGCGCGAGCACGCAGCCCGTCCCGCCCGGCCTGATCCGCCGCCTCAAACGTGAGCGCGTCCTCGGCCTGATGCAGCAGATCTGGCACAACTATGCCACGCGCCGGGGCTATCTGACCAGCTTCCTGCGCCGCCGGATCAGGCTGGGCCTGATCCGCGACACGCTCAAAAACGTGAACTATTGATCGGGCGGACGGGGTTGAGGTCACGGTGAAGATTCTTCAGGTAGGGGCGTATTGATGATCTTTAAGAAAATAGCACGGAGATCGCTTATTTTTTGGCCTCACCCCCTGGCCCCCTCTCCATTTCGAATGGAGAGGGGGAGATCGGCACGCCGGATAAGTCCCCTCGCCAACTTTGTTGGAGAGGGGATTTAGGGGTGAGGCCGGATCTCCACGCTAAATTGTTAAATTGCCTCAATACGCCCGTACACCGACATTTCAACGGCGCCACTCCCCCTCGCCACCGGGTGGAGAGGGGGTCGGGGGGTGAGGTAAACCTCCCGGGCAAAAGTTTGGCCTATTCTACTTTGTGAGGAGAGGATGACCACCATGCCTTCGCCGGTGCTTGAATTTCGGGTGGCCCTGACCGCCGCCGATTACGATCAACTGGTCGCGTTCTACCAGGAGTCGCTGGGCCTGGAAGCCGCCGAACAGTGGACCAACGAATACGGGCGGGGCATCGTCTTCGACATGGGCCGCGCCACGCTCGAAGTGTTGGACGAGCCGCAGGCTGCCGCCGTCGATCAGATCGAGGCGGGGCAGCGCGTCAGCGGCCCGATCCGCTTCGCCTGGCAGGTCCCGGACCTGGATCGCGCGGTGGAACGGCTGACCGCGCGCGGGGCGACGCTGGTACACCCGCCGGTCGTCACGCCCTGGCAGCATTATAATGCCCGCCTGCGCACGCCCGATGGGCTGCAACTGACCCTGTTCCAGGTGCTCGACTAACGCCCTATGCGCCGGATTATTTTATCGATTCTCGTGCTCATGGCGGCGTTGGCTCGCCCCGTCCACGCTCAGGACCCGGTCCTGAGTTTCCCCCGCGATCACCGGATGCACCAGGACGATCCGGCCATGAACGGGCATTACATGGAGTGGCTGTATTTCACCGGCGTGCTCCATCACATCGCCACCGGCGCGACCTGGGGCTACCAGATTACGCTCTGGCAGGCCCTCATCCCGCGCTTCAGCGAGGATCGACCGCTGTTCGCCTATGACGTCGTGCTGACCGAGGTCCAGACACGCCGCCACATCGTCTACCGGGTGACGCCGCTGCTGCTCGCGCCGGAACGGATCGGCGAGATCCGCCAGGAGGGCGATACCTGGATTTATGAGGACCCCGGCAGGCTGCTGATCCGCCACGACGAAGCGGCGGACGTGTGGCACCTGGAATTCACCGGGGAACCCACGGAGGCGAACGCCGACCAGCCGCCGGTCCAGATCAGCGCCGACTTGATGAACGACCGGGGTGGTTACTTCACACACACGGCGGACGGGCTGGTGACGTTGGGCGAATGCCCGGCGGACCGGTCCACGCTCGACGGCTACTCGTATTACTACAGCCATCCCGCGCTGACGACCGTCGCCCGGATCGGGGTCGAGGATCAGTTTCTCACGCTGGCCGGGGACACGTGGTTCGATCACCAGTGGGGCAACTTCAACCAATGCCTGATGAGTTGGAACTGGTTCAGCCTGCGCCTGGACGATGGCCGCTACCTGATGATCTCGCAGTCCGCCAACCTGGCGGGCGATCCGGTGCCCGGCGAGGTGATCGTCTCGCTGATGGACGTGGCGCACGGCACGCAGCAGTTCTGGGCTGGCGACGACGCCGCGACGCTGACGCCGCTCCGCGTCTGGACCGATCCGGCGACTCACCACCAGTTCCCGCTGGCCTGGGAGATCGTCACGCCGGCGGGGACCTTCGGGATCGAACCCGTTTTCGACGAGCAGATGATGCCGCCGCTGCCCCTGCCGTATTGGGAGGGGATCGTCACGGTGCGCGCGGGCGGGCTGTCGGGGGATGTGATCGGCGACGGCTTCCTCGAAATCGCACGGTAGGCAATCATAGATTGCCCTATGTGCGTCAATTTAAGATTTTGTGAGGCCATCACTGCTTTATCCCGGCCTCACCCCCCGGCCCCCTCTCCATCGTTTTCTGATGGAGAGGGGGTAGGGGTGAGGCCGGTTTTTTCCCTACAACACGAGATCAGACATTTAAGTTGACGCCTATTGGGCGTAGCGCCCTACGCCCCTATGAAAGCGGTCGGAGTGAGAGTTCTACGGTGCTCGCGCGAGGATCACCGGCACCTGCGCGTCGATGGCCCATTGCAGCGTGGTGGCGTCCTGCGGCGAGACGGCCAGCGTGATCGCGCCCCAGGCGTCCGCGCCCGTCGCCCAACTCAACGCCGGATCGTCGTTGCTGAACGGCGCGAGATAGGGACCGGCGCTGACGACCGTCGCCTGCGGGATCACGACCTGCGTCACCTGCCGGACTTCACTTTCTCCGTTGGGCGCGGTGAGGATACCGAGCGGGACGAGATCGCCCACCGGCATCTGCGTCTGATCGTCCACGTCCACGAACAGCAGCGACACGGAGACGCTGACCGTCTGGCCGACCAGCCCGGCGGCGTCGCCATCCATCACGACGTAGCCGGAGGCCGGGATCGAGATCGCGACGGTCCCGTCCGGCAGCACGATGGTCCCGCCCAACTCGGAAGTCGTGCCCGGCGTCGGGGCGGCGAGGTCCTCGCTCTCGGCAGAGACGAACAGCGCGATCTCGTGGCGATCCTGGGTGGCGTTAGTGTCCAGCGGGGTGAACAGGATCAGCGGGGCGCTGTCCGGCGCGGGCGTGAACGACAGGTTGAGCTGCGTGGTCTGGCCGGGATTGAAGCGCGTCAGTGTCACGCCGTCCGGCAGGATCACCGCCACGTCGGGCGACGGCCCGCCGGAGTCGCCCATCCACTGGCCCACCGCGATATTCAGCCGCACGCGCCCGGCACTGTCCGGGGTGTAGCGCACGACCTGCGGCTGGCGGTAGCCGAGGATCACATGCTGCGGCCCGTCGGACAGGTCGGTGATGGCCGGGACCGGGCGGATGGTGAAGGTATAGTCGCCCCGTTTCGTCGAAATATTCCCTTCGACGCTGGCGTTGTAGTAGACCGCTTCCTGCTGTCCCGCTTTCGCCCAGGGCAGCATCAGCGCGCCGTCATGGGTCCAGTACTGCGCGACGACCTGGTTAGTATCCCGCGCATCTTTTTCGAGATAGAGATCAGGCGTGTAGTCCGCGCCCTCGACGGTCAGCAGCACGTAGCCGTCGGCGGCGCTCAGGGCCTCCGCGGGCATACTGAAGCTGTCGATGGCGTAGTTGTGCAGCGGCTCCTCGCGGCTGAGCGCGTCGGTGCGGGTATAGACACCCTCGGCGGAAAAATCGCGGCGGGTGATGTAGGTAGATTGCAGCGGCTCGATCCCGGCGGCTTCCAGCATCGGGAGCAGCACGGCCTGGTTCAGGGCGGCCATGTCGCTGTCCGGCGGCGCGAGCAGCATGTACAGCGTAAGCTCGTTCTCGCGCTGGGTGTAGAACGTCGTGACCCGTGCCGGATCGATGTCGGGCCGCTCCCCCAACAGCCGCTCAAGCAGATCGGGGACGTCGGGTGAGGTATCCTGGCCGAAACCCAGCAGAGTCAGATTCGCGAACTTCACGACGATCACGGCGGGGCCATACACCGGCAGGTTGGCCGGGTCGAAAGGATGCATGTCTCCGGGGGCCGCGTAGAACGCCGCGCCGCCGACTTCCAGGTCACTCCGGTTGAACACCGGGTCGTCGAAGTAGGTCCAATCGGCAGGCACCTTGACCGGCACGCCGAGGAAGTCGTCGGTATAAACCAGGAACGCCAGCGTCAAGGGTGCCGAGACTTCGCCCAGGGGCAGGCAGGAGACGATGCCCTGATCGTGCACCCAGCCGATATATTTCTGCGACGCGCCGGTGAGGCTGACTTCGTACCAGGGTTCGCCGTCGATGGTCTGGGTGCTCAACAGCCGCATGGACGAGGCGCGGAGTGTCTGGTACACCCGCTTGGCGTCGGCGGAGGGGGCGGCGAAGATCACCACGCGATCATCGAAGTAGATTTGCGGGATACATTGGGTAGTTCCCAGCGGCGCCGGGGTGGGCGTGGGCTGTTGTATCCCTGGGTACGAGACGGGTTGAGAGCCGCACTCGGTATGCTGCACGGGGGTGCCGTACACCCAGCCGCGCAGTTCCGCCCCGTAGTAGTACAGGGTGACGTCATACCAGGTCCGCTCCTCGACGTCCTGGGTCGTCCAGACCATCAGCATCGTGCCCGCCGGGATCGGCTCGTAGATGACCTTAGCATCGACGTTCGTGTCCTGGTAGAGCGTCTTTTCGATGTCGAAGACGGCATACGCCTGGCAGTGCCACGGCGTGAGGGTCGGGGTAGGCTGGTAAGCCGCCGGGGCGAGCTGCGAATCGGCAGTCTGATCCAGGCTGGCGGTATGCACCGGGCCGCGATCCCGGTCGCCGTGCAGCGCCAGGATCAGCCCTGCCGTGATCGCGATCATCACGGCCAGGAGCAGGGTGATCGCCCCCCGCACGCGCCGGGGTGGGGTGCTGGCCTGGGGCAGGAGCCGCGCCCGGATC
>CAYRWY010000214.1:0-9755 GCA_964427955.1 uncultured Anaerolineaceae bacterium | reverse complement strand
TGACGCCCCTACGAAAAACACCCGCAAGAATCTACCTGGATGTACTTAGTCCCCGCCGGGCTTGATGCCCGCCATCAGCAGGCCCAACTGCTCGCGCGAGGCACCTTGCGCGGGCAGAGTGTCGATGATCTCACCCTTGTAGAGCACCGCGATCCGGTCTGAGAGCGTCATGATCTCGTCCAGTTCCGCCGAGACGAGCAGCACGGCAGCTCCGGCGTCGCGCTGGTTGATGATCTGGCGGTGGATGAACTCAATCGAGCCGACGTCGATCCCGCGCGTGGGCTGCGACGCGATCAGCAGGCGCGGGGTGCGGCTGAATTCGCGGGCGACGATCATTTTCTGCTGGTTGCCGCCGGAGAGGTTCCCGCCGTCGGTCTGCGCAGACGGCGTGCGGATGTCGAATTCCTGGATCAGATCGGCGGCATGACGGTCAATCGCGCGCGCATCGCGCAGCAGCCCGCCTTGCGCATCGGGCATCGCGCCGGAATGGCCGGTCGCCTGCCAGATCGCCCGCCGCAGCGCCATGATCGCCGCGCGCGCCGGGCCGGTGCCCAACACCCGGACCGTGATCAGGTGCGCGACGATCCCGAAGATCACCTCGACGACGAGCAGCAGCGTGATCGAGATCACGAACGGGTACTGCAACGCGCCCTTCTGCGCGCCGGTCAGGGTTTTCCCGACTTCGCGCATCGAGGCCGGGACGTGATATTCATCCAGAATCGCCGTCCACAGGCCGTGATCCCAGGCGTACAGCGCCAGCACGGTCAGGATCGCGACGATCCCGCCCACCAGGACCAGGTAGCGCAGCAGCGCCCCCGGCAGTTCCGCCGCGTTAGGTTCTTTGGCGAAAGGCCGTTCGTAGTAGTCGTTGAGCACCAGGTTATCGCCGACCGAGTAGTCCTTGACGAAGCCATACCGCTGCCGGTCTTCGGGGATGTGGCTGGTCCCCAGGTCTTTGATGCGGCGCGGGGTGATGCGCTCGCGCCGGATGACGTGCAGCTTGAGCAGGCGGTCGAACCACTGCGGATCGCTGCGAGCCAGTCCCAACGACACCGCCGCCGGGACGATCCCCGCCAGCCGCAGCGGCAGGTAAATCACGTAACGCTGGACCAGGCGCAGCGTGCCCGGCTTACGATCGTGCTCGTCCACGATCTGGAGCGAAAACAGCGCCATCCCCAGGCTGGCACCGCTGACCAGCCAGCCGCCCAGGACGCAGACCGCATCCACCACCGCGAAGATCACCGCCGCCAGCGCGATCTGCGACAGCGTCGAGGCTTTGTCGAGCGACTCCTGGTTGAAATACCACACCATGAAGCCGAAGAAATAGGCCAGCAGTCCGACGAACCCCAGGTCGATCACGAAGGCCAGAGCTTGCGCGCCCCGGCTGCCCGCGGGCTGACAGTCCGGCAGCAGGTCCATGCCGAGCAGATCGACCTCTCCGGCGGAAGGCTCGCGCAGTCCGGTCAGGACCTCGACCAGTTCCGTCTGGCCGTTGCCCTGCACCCCGGCGATCCCCAGGACCTCCCCCGCGCGCACCGCGAAGCTGACCTGGCGCAGCGCCTGCGCGCCCCGGTTGTCGAACGCTTCCAGGTCGCTGACGCTCAATACCGTGTCAGCAGGTTGGGCGTCCTCTTTTTCCACCTGGAGGATCACTTCGCGCCCGACCATCATCGCCGCCAACGAGCGTTCCGTCGCTTCGACGGGCGTCGTCGCGCCCACCACGCGCCCGCCGCGCATCACCACGATGTGCGTCGCGACTTCGAAGACTTCTTTGAGCTTGTGCGTGATGAAGATGATCGAGACACCCTGCGCCGACAGCTCGCGCATGATACGGAATAACTCATGCCCTTCCTGCGGCGTCAGCACGGCGGTCGGCTCGTCCAGGATCAGAATATCGGCCTTGCGATACAGCGCCTTGACGATCTCGACGCGCTGCTGCATCCCGACCGGCAGCTTTTCGATCACGGCGTCCGGGTCCACTTCGAGGCCGTACTGCCGTGACAGGTCGCGCACCCGCTCCGCCGTCGCGTGCTGGTTGCGAATCTCGGTCATGGCATTCAGCATAACCAGGAAGGCGTCGATCACGCTGTCGAGCGGCGAGACTTTGGTTTTGACATCAGCCGCCGCCCGGCGGCGGACCGTCTGAAGCGCCAGCGCGCCCAAACCCACCACCAGCAGCACGGTCAGGCCCAACTGCCCCCCGGTGCTGATCTTACCGAGATCGCGCCAACCGATCACGCCGTACACCACCACGATCCCGACCAGTGCCGCCAGGTCGATCTCGCGCAGCCGTCCCGGCACGCTTTCGATCCCGCGCCACGAGTGCAGGCCATGCCAGCCGAACAGCAGCAGCAGCAAGACAATCGTGATCGCGCCCACCACCGGCGGCGCGTCGTCGATGCCGTCCACCAGCCAGCCGGGGATGCCGTGATTCCGGTACGGCTCGATCTGAGCTTTGGCGCTGTCCAGCACGCCGCGAATATCTGTTCCGGCGTCGTTGGCTGTACGCGCTTCGCTGGACCAGTCGAAATCGATGCGATCCCGGATCACGACGGTGCGCTTGACGGTGAACCCGTCCAGTTCTTTGGGCCGCAGCTCGTCGATGGTCTCGACCTTGTGGCGCAGCGCCGCCGACGTGAAGCCCACCTCGGTGATCAGCTCGATCCGCGAGGCCAGCGCCAGCGCGACGAACGCCAATCCCACGCGCCAGCCGACGCCCCACAGGCCGCGCGCCAGCGCCGGAAAGGCGACGATGATCCCCAGGATCACGCCCACGACCGCCCCGCCCAGGACATATTTCGCCTCGCCCAGGGCCACGCCGATGATCACGCTGAGCGCGATCACGACCAGACTCGGCAGCCAGCGCAGCACCCAGGCCAGCCAGGGGCGATCCTTGCCCTGGTAGGCGACGCTCGCCTCTTCGCCCAGCACCACGTTTTCAGCCACCGTCATGACGTTGACCAACTGGAAGTGCTGGTGCACCATGCCGATCCCGCTGCGAATGGCTTCGCGCGGGCTGGCGAAGCGCACTTCGCGGCCCTTGATCTTGATCGTGCCCTGATCGGCGTGGTACAGCCCGTAGATGATATTCATCAGCGTGCTTTTGCCCGCGCCGTTTTCGCCGAGCAGCGCCAGAATCTCCCCCCGGCGCAGCTTCAGGCTAACGTCGTCGTTGGCCAGCACGCCCGGAAAGCGTTTGGTGATGCTTTCGACCTCAAGCACAATGTCGTTCGGTTCGTTTTCCGCCATAAGTTTTTTCCGCTGGGTTATTAGTTGTTAGTGATTAGTTTTTAGTAGAGAGCGACTGAATCAGACTGTTGAGCATCCGCCGGACTTCATCCAACTCTTTACTAAGCTGCTCATGGACCGGCTTCTCCAGGAAATTGAGATCGCACGCGAGCAGCAGGTGATAATCCGATTCGCTGGCCGATCGCATCGCGATGCACTGAGACCGCCGCAGTTCCAGGCGAGTCTCCCGGCCACAGCCTTCGGCGATATTCGCCGGAATTGACGCCGCTGCCCGCTTGATCTGGCTGGACAGGCCGAATTTCTCATCCTCAGGAAACGCGGCTACTGCCGCATACACAGACAACACAAACGGATGGGCACGCTGCCAGACAACCAGTTTGCGATAGTCCTGCATAACCCCCGTCCCAGGGTTCTCGCTGTCGTTTTTACTAAGAACTAAAAACTAACAACTAAGAACCCACTCACTCGACCTCATACGCCACACCCTCCGCGGCGGGCGGCTGCGCGCGCCCCACGAACCCGGCCAGCACCACAATCGTCAGCAAGTAGGGCAGCATCCCGACCAACTGGTGCGGCAGGTTGACGCCGAACTGCTGAAGCTGATTTTGCAGCGCCGTCGCAAAGCCGAACAGCAGCGCCCCTTTCAAAGCTCCCGAAGGCCGATAGTTGCCGAAAATCATCACCGCCAGCGCAATGAAGCCGCGTCCGGTGGTCATGCCCTGCTCGAACAAGCCGACGGCAGCCAGCGTCAAGAACCCACCCGCCAGCCCGGCCAGCGCCCCGCCCAGGAACAGGTTGGTGTACTGCACCCGGTAGACGTTGACGCCGAGCGTATCCGCCGCGCGCGGGTTTTCGCCCACCGAGCGGGTGCGCAGGCCCCAGGTGGTGTGGTAGAGCGCCCAGCCGATCACGAAGACCAGCACCAACGTCAGGTAAGTGATCAGATCTTTGTCGAACAGGATGCGCCCGATGTCGTAGGGCAGATAAAACGTGAGGTTGTGGGCGAGCTTCAATTCCCACGAGCCTTTTTGGGTAAACGGGTTGTCGATCAGGTTCGGCAGCTTGCCCAGCGTCGGCGCATCCAGCTTGTAGAAATAGCCGGTCAGCCCCAGCGCCAGGATGTTGATCATCGTGCCGCTCACGATCTGGTTGACCTTATATTGAATCGACAGCAGGCCATGCAGCAGCCCCAGCAGTCCCCCGGTTAGCAGGGCGACGGCGACCGACAGGGCCAGCCGGACCGGCGCAGCTTGCAGCGCCGGTGTGATCTGCGGCTCGCTGAGATACACATTCGCCATGAAGCCGGTGAACGCGGCCATCAGCATCATGCCCTCGATGGCGATGTTCACGATCCCCGACCGCTCGCACAGGATGCCGCTCAACGCACCCAGCGTGATCGGCACCGAATAGCGGATCGTAAAATTGATCGTCGCGATAATGGCGAGTCCCAGTTCTGTTTCACTCATAAAATATTTTCCTCTCGCCTAGCTCTTTTTTACGCGCGGGCCCCGGATGCGGTAAATCTGCCGGATGATCTGGTCGGCAGCCACAAACATCAGGATCAAAGCCTGGATCACCTGGATCAGTTCTTTCGCCACGTTCGACACCAGCGCCATACGCGTCGTTCCGGCATCCATCGCGCCGAACAAAAACGCCGACAGGTTGATCCCGATCGGGTTATTGCTGGCCAGGAAAGCCACCGTGATGCCGTCGAAGCCGAGGCCGAGACTCTGGTTGCCTTCGTAGCGGTGGTTGACGCCCAACGTCTGGATGCCCCCCGCCAGCCCGGCCATGCAGCCTGCGATGAACATCGTCAGGATCGTGATCTGCTTGACGTTCACCCCCGCGTACTCCGCCGCGTGGGGATTCAGCCCGTTCATGCGCACCTGAAAGCCGAAGGTCGTCCGGTAGAGCAGGAACATGATCACCACCGAGGCGATGATCGCGATGAAAACCCCGGCGTGCAGGTCGAAATTAGGCGGCACAGTGTAGATCACCGGAAGCTGCGCACTCTTGAGGATGTCCGGCGTGCGGGCGATGGCGTCTTTGGCCGCCTCCGGGCTGGCGAACGGTCCCGCCCGGAAGCCTTCGGTCGGCGTCGAGATCAGCCAGGCCGAAAACTGCATGGCGATGTAGTTCAGCATGATAGTGGTGATCACTTCGTGGGCGTTGGCATACGCCTTGAGCGCCCCCGCGATCCCCGCCCACAGCCCTCCGACCAGCAGCGCCGCCAGCAGCGCCAGCGCGACGTGCAGCACGGGTGGCAGCCCCTTGATGGCGTAACCGACCCACGCCGCCGCGACCGATCCCAGGATCAACTGACCCTGGACGCCGATGTTGAACAGCCCGCACTTGAAGGCGAAGGCCACCGCCAGGCCGGACAGCACCAGCGGCGTCATGTTGCGAAAGGTCGCCAGCAGGCCGCGCGGTTCGAGAAACGCACCTTCGATCAGCCCTTCAAACGCGGTGACCGGATCGCGCCCATTCAGCAGGATCAGCAGCGAACTGAGGATGACGGCGGTAAACACCGAGAGGATCGGGATCAATAACCCCTGAAACGCCGACCATAAGCGAAACTGAAGAGAGGAAAACCGCCCCGGAGCGAGTACAGGTGGAGCTTTCGACTGTGCGGTGGTAGCCATAACCAGCCCTTTTCACTTTCAACGCACAAAAAATCATTCGGCACATTATAGCCGCGGAAAACACAATGTACCACCACCGTGCGCGCTAGCGAAGGGGCTTGATCGGGCGGATCACGCTGGGCTTGGGGCGGTGCTGCTTGAGCACTGCGCCCCACTGGCCGTTGAGGTGGCTGACCGCCGCGAAGTTGATGAACTGGATGTAAGCGGACACCAGGCAGATTGTGGCCGATCCCACGGCGGAGGCGATCTGGGTCAGGAGCGTGAGCAGGAACAGGGCGAGCATCAACTCGCCTGCCGCCCGGCGCTGGGCCCAGGCTTCGTCGGCGCGATCCAGGATGTGCACGAACGAGGAGAATTCGCCGGTTTCGGCATAGCGCGCGACGGCGGTCATGACCAGCGGCGCGCTGAGGATCAACCAGATCAGCGCCAGCGCGAAACACACCAGCACCATCGACAGCGCTGTCCGGTCGAAGTCCACGGACAGGCTGCGCCCGAAGCCGTCCGGCAGCGTGAAGTGCGCCGCCTCCAGCCCCAGCCGGACGCCCGCCCCAACCAGGACGAACGCGGGCAGGTAGTAGAGCAGCGTCCCGCCGAAGATGGCGATCCCGGATAAAAAATCCCCGCCGAAGTCGTTCCATTCCGGCAGGGATTCGTCTCGTCCGTCGATCACATCGCGAATGATGCGCCGCTGGTAGCCGAGCAGCCAGATCACCGGCAGCAGCGCGGGCATCAGCAGCGCCAGCACCCCGCCGATCAGCGTCTTCGTCACGGCGTCGGAGCCGGAAAAAGGATACCGCAGCGCGCGCGACAGGCTGATCACGGTCCAGCCTATTCTCTGCTGCGGCGGCGCGGCAGCTCACCGTCCTGTTCGCGGCTGAGCAGCAGGGCCTCCAGGTCGTAGATTTCGTCGTCGTCGAGCGACTCGATCAGCCGGTCAACCCGGGTGCGGTTGGTGCGTTTGGCTTTGGCCGCGCGCGACTCCCGCGCGTCTTCCTCAGAATGCCCGCCTAACCAGACGGCCAGGGTGCTGATCAGCGACGTGACGGCCAGGATCAGGACGATCCCGAATACTGCCGCGCCATTCGCCGTCGCGATAGGGCCGGTCACCGAGGTAAGCATCGTCGAAGTCATGACGGTGAACCCTACCCAGATCACCACCGTCGCGATCAACCGCGTTTTCTCTTGCATCCTATTCACCCCGAATTTGCAATCCAACCTGTCCCACCAGATGTCCGGTGGCGATGTGATACCAAAAGATCAACAGCGGCGCACCGATCACGGTGGGCGCGGCGATGGGCGAGATGAGCGCCGTGATCACGATCAGCACGGCCACGTAGAACAGCAGGGTGAGCATCAGGCTCAGGTTGTTCATCAGGTCGCGCCAGAGCGCCCCAAACTGCATGAAGGCCGAAAAATTCCCGGTTTCGGCATAGCGGATCACGCCCATGACGTACATCCCGCCCACCGGGATCGCGTACAGCAGCACCATCACGATCACGCAGGTCATCGACACGCAGAACATCAGCGCGAACACGTCGTCCTGACCGGCCAACATGGCGGGAAACACCAGCAGGCAGCCGATGATGATCAGCGGCAGAAAATAGATCAGGGCCGCCAGGCCCGCCATCAGGCCATCGACAAAGACCTGGCCGAGTTCGTTCGTGTTGGGCAGCGGGTGTGAGCGATCCCGGATCACGTTGCGGGTGACACGCACCTGGTAGCCCGGCGCAAAAAAGGGAATGAGGCTCAAGATGGCCCCGACAATGGCCTTCACCGGCCATTCGCTGTCTTCGAAAGGAAATGATATTGAGCGTCCAAAATCCATAGGTCTCGCTCCTCAACCTCACCACGCGCGGTTCATTGTAACATGGATGTCTGCTTTTCAATACGCATAATTTCCCCCTACGTTGCAGCGGATCGGGCCTTCGCGCGTACCTCAAGCGAGTCCAGGGGGTTGTATCTATATTGCATCCTACCCAACCCACCAAAGGAAGCCTCCATGAGTAACCCTGCGGCCCGACCGCCGATCATCGTGACCGACGGGACCTGCGATCTTCCGCCTGTGCTGTTCAACCGCTATGCGATCCGGGTGGTGCCGCTGCGCATCCAGTTTGGCACAGAGACCTACCTCAGCGGGATCGAGATGGATGTGAACCAGTTTGCCGCGCGGCTGGCCGCGGGGGACGTTCATCCTACCAGCTCGCAGCCGACGGTGCACGATTTCCAGGATCTTTACGCCCGGCTGGGGGCCGACGGCACCCCGATTCTTTCGATCCACCTGAGCGAACGCCTGAGCGGGACGATCAATGCGGCCCGGCAGGCTGCGCGCAGCCTCCCTCACCAGGCGATCACGATCTGGGACAGCCAGACGATTTCCGCCGCGCTGGGGATGCAGGTGGTGACCGCCGCGCGCGCTGCCGAGCAGGGCTACACGGTCGAGCAGATTATCCCGCTCATGCAGCAGACTCACGCCAGCGGCAACCTGCTGTTTTCGCTGGATGATCTCTCGTTTCTGCTGCGCGGGGGACGGATTGGATCGGTCAAATATCACGTCGCGCAGGCGCTCAACATTCGCCCCGTCATCTCAGTGTGCAAATCCGGCTCCGACACGGGCACTTATTATCAAGCCGGGCGCGCGCGCAGCCTGGAAGGTACCCTGGACGTTTTCGTCAGATTCATCCTGGCCGAGGTCGGCGAAGGGGGCACACTGCGCGCCATGGTCTTCCACGGCATCGATCCCACGCCCGCCCTGGCCGCTACCTTGAAAGATCGCCTTCAACAGCACTTTAACTGCGTCCTGTTAGAAACAGCCCTCAGCACCCCGGTCCTGGGCGTGCACGTCGGCCCGAAAGCTATCGACATCGGCTATGCCGCCGGTGACTGGCCGGTGTGACCGGAATCCACCACGAGCGTATAATAAGATCAGCACGCTGGCGCATCCTGCGCCGGGCGAGAGAATCTGCTCCCAGGGGTGGACCCATGCACCAACAAGAATCACGGGTAGAGCCACAGGACGAGGCACTCTGGATCGACGCGCAGGAGGAGGACTTCGACGACGACGAGCGCGAGTTTCCGCTGGCCCCCGCCGCGCGCAACGATCCGCTGGAGTTCGCGGACGAGGCCCTGCAAAAACTGGCGCTGGCGCTGGATTTTGGCCCGGACGACCTGGCCTTCAACCGCGAAGGACAGCTCACCGCCGAGCAGATCGCCCGGCTGGACCAGGACTTGCGGAACTTTTACGGCTGGATCGCGGGGATGCTGGTCGCCGTGGCCATCCTGCTGGCCGTGGTCGGGGTAACCGCCGGTCAACTGCTCGTGCTGCCGGTGCTGCTGTGCCTGATCCTGGCCGTGATCCCAATCGCGCTGTTCCGCATGGAACGCGAACGCCTGCCGGATCGCCGGGTGCAGCGCACGACCATGCGCCTGGGCACACTGTCGCTGGTGGCGCGGCGCTGGGGCCTGAGCGACGACGATAAGCTCCCGGTGCCCGCCAACAAGCCCATTTTCGCGCCCAAGCCGCTCTATAAAGCCCTGCAAGCCAACCGGGGCTACATCCTCTACTACACGCCGGTGCGCACCTGGCGCGGCTACCGGCTGCTCACGCTTGAGCCGGTCGAAGACAGTTTCGCGGACGAAAAACCCAAGCGCAAGCTGAAACGGGGTTAAGAAGCATCCTCGGAAAATAGAGAAACGATTCAACGCGGAGCACGCGGAGAAAAGTGGGGGGGAGGAGAGAAAGCCTGGAGCTAACTTCCCCTCTCCCATCGTTTCCTATGGGAGAGGGGTAAGGGGTGAGGGCTACCGCCCCCTGATCGTGATCTGCACTTCCGCCGGGGGCAGGCGCGGCGTCGTGGCGCGGATCGT
>CAYRWY010000213.1:0-9783 GCA_964427955.1 uncultured Anaerolineaceae bacterium | reverse complement strand
CCTCCAAACAGCGGCCTCGCCGCGGCGATTTCTTCCTCGGTGCCGAACAACCCGACCATATCCCCGGCCAGAAACGGCATGGTCGATTTCGGATTGGGGATGACGGTGTGCGCGCGGATCACGGCGATCACCGATGCGCCGGTCTGCGCCCGCATATTGGTCTCCGCCAGGCTTTTCCCGGCGAGCGGGCTGTCGTCGGACACCAGGTGCCACACGATTTCGACGCCCCGCACGGCAGCTAACAACTGATCCAGGACCGGCTGTTGTTGGTTGACCTGGTAGGCATCGCGCCGCACCGTATCGACGTAGGACTGAATCTGTCCCATCGGGTAGCCCAGGGCCAGCAGCGTATGGCGCACGATTTCCAGCCCGCCTTCCAATTCCGGGTGGATGACGTGCTGCGCGCCCAGGGTGACCAGCCGCGCCACGCCGGACTCTGTCCCGGCCCGCGCGATGATCGGCAGATCGGGCGCGAGGTCGTGCGCCGCCGAGACGATGAGTTCCGCCGTCACCTCGTCGGGAACCGTCACCACCAGCGCGCAGGCGTGGCCCAGGCCCGCGTGGCTCAGGATCTCGGCATTCGTCGCGTCCCCAAACAGGGTGTGAATCCCGTCGCGCTGCATTTCGGCAGCATAGGCCGCGTCCAGCTCGACGATCAGATAGGGGGCGTGCAGATAGTCCAGCACGCGCCCGATGTGCCGCCCCACGCGCCCGTAGCCCACGATAACCACGTGATCGGCCAGTTCGTGGCTCAGCAGCGCCGGAGTCGGCCCGCCCCGTTCCAGACGCCGCCACAGCCGCGGGGCGCGCTGGAGCGTGCGTTCCACCAGCGGGATCGCCTTGAACATGAAGGGATTGATCACAATCGACAACAGCGACGCCGCCAGGATCAGGCCATACTGATCGTGCGTCAGCAGATCGAGCGAAACACCCGTCTGCCCCACGATGAACGAAAATTCGCCGATCTGGCCCAGCCCCGCCGCCACGACGATCAGCGTCTTCTCCGACGCTGGCAGCACCAATCCCAGCAGCAGCGTGATCAGGCCCTTGCCCACCACGATCAGCGCCGTCAGGGCCAGCACGATCCCCAGGTGATCCCCGACGACGGACGGATCGACCAACATGCCGACCGACACAAAAAACATGACCGCGAAAATATCGCGAAAGGGCACGATCTCCGCGCCGACCTGGTGGCTGACGTCCGACTCGCCCAGGATCACCCCGGCCAGAAACGCGGCCAGTGCCAGCGACACGTCGAAGAGTTCCGCCGCGGCAAAGGCCGTACCCAGCGCCGCCGTGACCACGGCCAGGATGAACAGCTCGCGCGAGCGCGTGCGGGCGATGTGGGTGAGCAGCCAGGGCATCAAGCGTGTGCCGACGAACAGCATCAAGGCCACGAACACCCCGGTCTTGAGCAGCACTAGCCCCAGCGTTTCCACCAGGCTGCCGCCGCTGTCACCGACCAGCGCGGGCAGCAGGACCAGGATGGCGACGGTCGCAAGATCCTCGAACACCAGCCAGCCAACGGCAACTTTCCCGTGCACCGTATTCAGCAGGCCGTGATCCGCCAGCCCGCGCAAAAGCACCACCGTGCTGGCAACCGAAATCGACAACCCCAGCACCAATCCGGCCCCCGTGGACCAGCCCCACAGCCGGGTCAGCAGAAAGCCCAGCAGCGCCGCCAGAAACGTTTGCAGCGCCGCGCCAGGGATCGCAATGCGCCGGACTTCCCACAGGTCTTTCAGGGAAAAGTGCAATCCGACGCCGAACAGCATGAAGATGACGCCCATTTCGGCCAGTTGGCTGATGGCATCCAGATCGCCGACGAAGCCAGGGGTGGACGGGCCGATCACCAACCCCGCCAGCAGGTAACCCACCAGCGGCGGCAGGCCCACCCGTCGGGCCAGGTACCCTCCGGCGAACGCGGTGAGAATGGCCATCGTGATGGTAGAGAACAGGGTCAGATCATGGTGCATCATGCTCTCCTGAAAAAAGTGGGTAGGGTATATCCCTGATTATGGCGGCAAACTCCCGGTTTCTACCACCCGTTTAAACCCCAAAAAGTGAGTGACAGCGCGCGCGGTTTTCGTGCTAAGATTGGGGCGTGGGTTCAGACCAAACGCGAGAGGACATGTTCAACCTGAATCGAAAAAAGCACGGGTACAGCGAGCCGGGCGAAAGCAGCGTCAATATCTTCCTGATCGCGGTCACGCTGGCCGCGGGGGCACTGCTGTGTATGCTGCTGGTCGTGGTCCTCCGGCCCCTGCTGTTCGGCGAAAAGAAGAAATATGAAGTCGTGCCCTATGGCAGCGGCTCGGCCACGCCCGTCGTCGTCGTGCCGACCCTGACCCCGCTGCTGCCCACCGTCCCGCCCACCGTGCTCCCGGTCGCGACGGCGGTCCCGACGCTGGCCCAGGTGCGGATCACGGCGGCCAACGCCAGCAGCCTGCAACCGTTGGTGCGGCTGCCCGGCCACAGCAGCACCGTCAGCAGTGTCGCGTTCAGCGCCGACAGCCGCCTGATGGCGTCCGCCGATTGGAGCGGGAAAGTGCAGGTCTGGGATGTAGCGACCAGCACCCTGCTGTACAGCTTCCAGAGTGTCAGCAACCGGGTGGACAGCGTCGCCTTCAGCCCGGATGGGACGCGCCTGGCCGCCGCCGGGCAGGATAACTATGTGCGCTGGTGGAATCTCTCGACAAAAATCGCCCTGCCCGATCTCTCCGGCCCGACGGCGACGGTGAACGCGCTGGCCTTCAGCCCGGACGGCAGCCTGATCGCCGCCGCCAGCGACGACCAGAACGTCTATCTGTGGGATGGGAATACCGGCGCGCCGCGCCTGCTGCTGACCGGCCACGCCTCCTACGTGACCAGCGTCGCCTTTTCGCCCGATGGCAAGTTGATCGCGGCGGGCGGCGAGGATGACACCCTCCGGGTGTGGAATCTGCCGGGCGGCAGTCCATTGGGAACGCTGCAAGGCCATACCTCCGCCGTCGCCAGCGTGACGTTTTCGCCGGACAGCCGGAGTCTGCTGTCTGCCGGGGCCGATCACACCGTGCGGCTGTGGAATCTGCTTTCGATGTCCCAGGTGGGACTGTTCACCGGGCATACCGAAAACGTGACCAGCGCCGCGTTCAGCCCGGACGGGCTGCTGGTCGCCTCCGGGGCCGGAGGGATCGAAGACAACACCATCCGGCTGTGGGACGCCCGCACCTACACGCAGATTCTCTCGATCCTGCCGGGCGGGCCGGTCAACGCCGTCGCCTTCAGCCCGGACGGGACGCGCCTGGCCGCTGGAGGCGCGACCTTCTTGACCGAATGGGGCATTCCCAGCGGGCCGACTGCTGCCGTCCCCGCCGCCGCGCCGACGATCACGCTGGTGGCGGTGCCGACCACCCAGTTCGCCGCCCCGACGATCCAACCGGCCAGCGCGACAACCGGCGAGCCGTGTCTCCTGACGGTGCGTGCCGCCACTGCCGAGCTGCGTGCCGGGCCGGGCGCGGCTTATGCGCTGGTCAGCCAGCTTCCGCTCAACCAGAACGTGCAGTCGGACGGCTGGACCTACGGCGACGAGGGCTATGTCTGGTGGCGGCTGGGCGCGAGCGGCTGGGTGCGCGGCGATGCCTTTTTGGACGCGCAAAACACCACGCTGCCCACCGCCTGCCAGCAGTTGATGCCCATCGAGCAGGTGCCCGCCACCCCGGCGACCTCCGGAAGCGTGACGGCGACCCCGGCACCGGCCACGACGCCGAATGCGGCCTGCGTGCTGGTGACCCAGTTGGACGAGGTGAACGTCCGCAGCGGGCCGGGCACCGGCTATCCCGCGACCGGCAAGCTGGCGCTGAACCAGAGCCTTCAGGGCACCGGCTGGGCGTTCGACGACGACGGCTTCGTCTGGTGGAAGATCGCGAGCGGCGGCTGGGTGCGTGCCGATACCGTGACCTTCCCGGAAAGCTGCCAGACGCTGCCGCAGGCCTCGCCGTAAAATGCCCTCACCCCTGAACCCTCTCCCATAGAGAACGATGGGAGAGGGGAAGTTCTTCCTGTTTTTTCTCTGCGTGCTCTGCGTGCTCTGCGGTGAGATGTTCTTGCTCTATGCGCGGCGCCGGGCGGGCTGGCGGATCACGGTCTTAAGCTTCTCCGGTGGGGTGCGGCGGGGATCGCTCAAGTAGATTTCGTGGTGCTTGCCCGCGCCGTGAAAGTCACCGCCGTTCGCCTCGATCCAGGCGTGCAGCCGGGCGATGGTCGGCCCTTCGTCGGCATACGGGCCGAAGTACATAATCTGCGCGGCGAGTCCTTCGGCATACGGCTCGAAGCGCACCCGGTCCAGCGCGGGCGGATTCTTCTTGGCGCGCACGTCCGCGCACGCCTGCTCGACCATCGCCGCGGTGAGGTGCTCCGGCTGCATGATCAGGGCCGTCCACCGCCAGTCGTCTTTGGCGTCCGGGCGGAAGTCGGCCATATCCTCGACCCACCACAGCCCTTCCAGCGGCATGACGGTATAGTCGATCCCCGGATTTTTCTTGCTCATGAACTTGAGCGCATACGACAGCGCGTACAGCACGTCGAGAGCCGCGGCATAGTCCGCGGACGTGTTCGGGTTGCCGCGGCCATCCACCATCAGAAAATTCATGGGCGGCACGTCCACCCAGCTAAATGCTTTGGCGGACGGGTTGTAGAGGTACTTGAGGTCTTGCTTGAGGTCGAGCTTGGTTGGCATGGCGTCTCCCTTTCACTGCCGGAGGTATATCCTACAGTTACGATACACCCTCCAGCCGCGGGAGAGTCAAGCGCGCGGCGGACGGGGAAAAAAAGCGCTGGTACGCCGCCGGTACTCGTCGTACTTGGGCTTCTGGCGCATCGACTTTTCGAGCATCGCCACGCCGGAGACGAACACCAGCAGAAACGTCATCAGCGTCGGGCTGAAGATGGTCAGCGCCCCCCACCCCGTGCTGAGCGCGATCAGGTAGTAGCCCCACCACACCGCGGCATCGCCGAAATAATTGGGGTGGCGCGTGTAGGCCCACAGGCCGTGATCCAAGACTTTTCCCTGGTTGGCGGGATCTTTCTTGAACCGCACCAACTGCCAGTCGCCGACTGCTTCGAAGAAGAAGCCGACGCCCCACACCAGCGCCCCAATCGCGTCGGCCAGCGTGAAGTGATCCGGCGCTTTGAAGGTCTGCGCGGCGACCAGCGGCGCGGCGATGATCCACAGCAGCACGCCTTGCAGCAGAAACACCTGGAAGAAGCTGACCCACCAGTAGCGCGCCGGGCCGTACTTCTGGCGAAACGCCTGATAGCGGTAATCTTCGCCGTGGCCCCAGTTGCGCCGCGTGATGTGTGCCGCCAGCCGCACGCCCCAGATCGCCACCAGGATCGTGATCAACAGCTTGCGCCCCTGGAACCCGTCCGCCAGGAAATACGCCGTCACGGCGACCAACACGAAGCCGAGTCCCCAAAACGTATCGACGATGCTGGCGTTGGTCAGCGCCACGCTGGCCAGCCAGATCAAGGTCATGTAGATCAGAATCACGAGCGCGCCCAGCGCCCACAGGCTGAAGAAAGTCATGGATCGGGCTGCTCCTCGTCATCTTCCAGGGCAACAAGTTTTTCCAGTTCCAGAATCAGGGGCGGCAGGTTAGCTGTCACGGTGCCCCACACAATGTCAAAATTGATGTTGAAGTAGGCATGAATCAGCCGATTTCTCATGCCGATGATGTCCACCCAGGGAATTTGCGGAGCAGCTTGTTGGACTTCATCGCTCACTTTCGACGCGGCTTCGCCGATGATTTCAATATCCTTGACCACCGCCAGAGCAAACATCCGGTTGTATCTCAGTTCCTCCGCCGAACGATCCTGGGCAAATGCCACCGCCTCGCGGGCCGCATCGAGCATGTGGCGCAGGCGTATCCTATCCTGTTCGTTCATACTGCACCTCGGCATCCGCTAAAACACGCGGGCGGAAGTATTGGCTTAACTCCTCAGCCGTCCGCAGATCCACTTTACGCCCCAGGATCGTCGATAACTCGCGCTCCATGCGCGCCATATCGAGCAGGCCGATAATCGCCCCTGGCTCAAATTCGACCAGTACATCCACGTCACTCTCGGGGCGGAAGTCGTCGCGCAGAACCGACCCAAAGAGTGAGAACTTGCGAATGCCGTTTTGTTTGCAAAAGACCGCCAGTCTTTCTAATGGAAGGTCCACATGGGTGGGCATTGTTGCTCCTCCGTTACCACGTCTCTAGCAGCAGGCTGTCCATCCGCAATACGCGCAATGGCAGCATTGGTATCGAGCAAAAAACTACTACTCACTCCAATCGATCCTTTCGCAGCCTTCTTCTATCGCCTGGGCTATTTCAGCCAGATCGCCCGGATCAAAGTTGATTGCGCGGGCACGATCCAGCAGCACCTCTCCCGGAATTCCCGGCGGCAGCCTGGACGGTAACTGCCGGGCAAAATCCAACACCTCCCGAAGCTGTTCAGGGGTGAGTTGATCGAGTTGGTGAACGATTTGTTCCTTGACCGTCAGTGTATCCATCGTACTGCCCTCCGTTCATCTTATTATACGGCTGTACGCCCCACGGTAGGGACTGCGCGGCTCCGGCAGTTCGGCCCCGAACGACGACGCGAAGCGGGCGGCCATGTCCAGCAGCGCGTCCAGCGGCGCATCGCCATCAATTGCCAGGAAGCGATCCCGGTGGACGAAGGCGACCAGATAGGGACCGCCCCCGCCGGATCGATCCACGACGGCAGCATCGATCCCGCCCGTCGCCCAGATCTGCACACCCGGCTGGTATTCGAGGTGGTTGACCGCCAGCCATTCGCCAATCGTGACGTAGATCGAGGGCGATTCGGTGATGCGGATCAACTGGCCGTCGGCATTGTAGTAGAGCATCTGGGCCACGATCCCGCCCGACGGCGCATTTTGCGCGATGAAGTCCGCGCCCTGCTCGTCGGCGTTGACCCCGTAGACGCTGTCCAGCTCGTAGCCGTCCGGCGCGCCGCGCGGCGTGACCGGCGTGAACGGCAGATCGACCTGCTTGATCTCGTCCTTGATGTTGTACTGCGTCTGCGCGAACGGGCTGCGAAAGGCCACCGTAGACGGATCGGTCACGGCCTCGACGCGCGGCGCGGCGAAATAGGGCACGCTGGCCGTCGCCGCCGCCGATCCCGGATCGCCCACCGGGTCTTTGACGGCGTAAGTGTAGCGCGCCGTCGCACACCCGGCCTCGTAGGGCGGGCGCGTCAGGTTGACGGCGATCAGGTAAGCGCGGTCGTAGCGGCTGAAATCGACCGTGACTTCGCGCCCGGTGGGGTAGATGTCCGCCGTCTCGCTGCGCACGCCGATCACGATCCCCTGCACGCCGGGATCGTCGCTGTCCAGCGTCACGGTGTAAGTCGCGCTGCCCAGGTTCAGGCCGATATAATCCATCGCGTAACGCTGCACGCCGTCCGCCGGAGTCCATTCGCCCGGCCCCTCGACGGCTTCTTGCAGCCGCGCGGTCGGATACAGGTTTCCATAGTCGAAATCGCGCAGCAGCA
The DNA here is from genome assembly GCA_964427955.1 of uncultured Anaerolineaceae bacterium. Classification (GTDB taxonomy): domain Bacteria; phylum Chloroflexota; class Anaerolineae; order Aggregatilineales; family Aggregatilineaceae; genus JACRBK01. The sequence goes on along the minus strand of CAYRWY010000213.1, from coordinate 2,244 downwards.
CGTCGATGGCCAACCGCTGCACCTCGGCGTCGAAGGTCGTACCGCGCGCCGCGAAAGCGTCGTCGAAGGGGATATACCCGGCACCATCCGCCATGCGCAGCCAGATGTCCAGGATCAGATCGGGGCCGTAGGTTTCGGAGAGCATCTCGTCGAAAATCCACATGCCGTACCAGTGCAGCCCGGATTCAACCCGGTTCACACCGCCGTAGCGCAGCATACACGTATCCGGCGACTTGAAGACCGCGCCCGCCGAGTCCAGGTTATCGCGCAGATTCGGGAAAACCTGCGTCTCCATCCAGTTGGCGGTGGCCTCGTACCAGAAGGCCATCGGGTGCGCGCCGTTGATCGCGATTTGCAGCATGTGGTTGAACTCGTGCGCCGCGACGATGCGCATCCAGTCCGTGGGCGGCCAGACGGTCAGCCCGGCGGGCGGGTTGGGATCGACGAAGTCGTTTTCGAGCACGAGATAGCCATACGCGGCCTGCTGCTCGACGCGGGCGGTGTTGGGGTTATCGCCCACGTAGCCGCCGTCCGGCGAGACGTAGCCCGCCAGGTTCTTGCTGAACAGCTCCATCAGGTAGACGTCGAAGCGCGTATCGCCGCCTTCACCGCGATCCGGCAGCGGGGCGGGCCAGCCCAACTGGTCCACTTCGACGCTCCAGACCGTCTCCAGCGCGCTGCCGACGTCTTCCACCCAGTCGGGCACGTGATTCTGGTTCGCGTCGGCGGAGGGCACGGCGTCCACGCCGATGAAAGTGTAGTGGATCAGGAAATGGTCGATGCTGTAGGTGTATTCATCACCCGACAGGGCCGGACGCGGTTGGGCGGCCAGCGCCGGATGGGCAGGGATCAGCGGGATCATGCTCGCCAGAAGACAGACGATCAGGAGCTTACGGTACAGGCGGATCATTACCACAGCCAGCTTTCTGAGATTGACGTATAAGATTGTCCCCCCGTCGTTACGTTCTATTTTCGCTCACTTCCACGCGGATTGGCGACCATCGCGCCACCACAGGCCGACCTCGCCGCAGTCTGCCGCCTGGAAGCCGAGCTGGTTACACAGGGTGCGGACCGGGTTGCGCGTCGTGGCGGCGAAGCTGATCGACGTCACGCCCTGCTTGAAGCAGGCCGTCATGCTGCGCACCAGCAGCACCCGTGCCAATCCCCGGCGGCGGTGCGCCTCGTGGACGGCCAGATCGGCGACCAGCGCCCCGCCCCCGCCCAGCGCCACCGCGATGTAGCCGACCACCTGATCGCGCTTGTCGAGCACCACCAGGCTCGCCTCCTGGTTCCACGCATCTACCCCGGCGAATTCGCCGCCCTGCAACCGGCGCAGGCTCTTGACGATCCGGCTGGGCTGCGTGTCCGGGACCACGACCGCGTCGATGGTGCCCGCGTAGACGGTGGAGGCGAGCTGCTCGACCTGATCGCGGTGCTCCTCCCCCCAGATCGCGAGGCGGTAATTGCGCGGCACCGGCACGACGGGAATCGGCGACTGCTGCAAATAGCGGGCCATGCGGCAGCGCTCGAAAAACACCACGCCGCGCCGCGCCCAGGCGTCGCGCACGCCCGGCGACTCGTCGCGCATCCGGGTCTCGATCACGTTCAGGGTAGGCACCTCGCCCATCGACCGGAACAGATGCCGGACCAGTTCTTCGCCCATTTCCGGCGCCGTAACCGGTTGGGTGTAAAGCACGATGATCTGGGCGTAGGAATGGCGGCTGTCGTGCCAGCGCCACGCGGCGATCCCGCGCGGCAGGTCGTAATCGTCATACTGGCACAGGACAAACAGCTTGCCCGCTTCCAGGGCCGCACGCATATGATGCAGGCTGGCCTCGATGTCGCGGGGGTGCGCGAGGTCGCGCATTCGCAGCAAGCTTTCGCTATCGGGAGTCAGGACTTTCAACGGTTCGATACGCATGTTTCGCCCGCAGGGTTCATCAAAAACTGGCCTAGTTATAGCACAACCGACGCCGCCACGCTTGCCCCACGCTCCCCTGACATTTCGCACCCCCCGGCGTGCTCCCGACTATAATGAGGGGCAGTCGAGGTGACCCTATGGACGTGTACGAAGTCATCGACCTGGTCAAGCAGTATCCCAAACAGACGCGCCGCGCCAACGACGGGATCACCCTGCGCGTAGAGGCAGGCGAGATTTTCGGGCTGCTGGGCGATAACGGCGCGGGCAAAACCACGCTGGTGCGGCAGATGGCGAATCTGCTCGCACCCACGGCGGGGACGATC
>CAYRWY010000212.1:0-9831 GCA_964427955.1 uncultured Anaerolineaceae bacterium | reverse complement strand
CGAGAGGCTGCCTGACACCCATTTCCGCCTCAGATTAGTTTTCGCACCATACGGGTGCAGTGTCCGGTATTTTTCTGCTTTACGGGCTAAGCGAATCCGGTCGACTGGCGGGTCACCATGTCTTTGGCGACGAGGAAAGCCTCAACGCCGGGAAGCGCCTCGACCAGCGCCAGTCCACGCTCCGAGCCCAGGACCATCAACGCGGTGGCGAGCGCGTCGGCTTCGATGCCGCTGGGCGCGATGACGGTTGCGCTCGCGAGTTCCGGCGAGGAATAGCCGGTGCGCGGGTCGAGAATGTGGTAGGCGGTCCGGTCGGCGGTGTAGGATTGCATATAATCGCCGGACGTGGCCGCGGCGCGGTCGGTCAGCGTGAAGGTGTTCAGCAGACTGGCACCTGCGGCGCGCGGCGACTGGATGCCGATGTTCCACGGGCCGCCGTGCGCTTTGGTCCCGGACGCTGACAGATCGCCACCAGCCTCGACCAGAATGTTGACGAAACCCAATTCGCGCAGGATGCGCACGCCCTCGTCGACGATGTAACCCTTGGCGATGCCGTCGAGCGTAATCGCCATGCCTGGCTGCGCGAACGAGACAGTTGTGTCGGTGACCGCGAGGTCCTGATAGCCGATCCGTTCCAGCGTGGCGGCAAGCTCGTGATCAGCGGGCATGGCGGCATCACGTTTCAGGCTGTCTTCGTATAGGTCGATCAGCGGCTTGACAGTGATGTCGAACGCGCCAGCGGTCAGCGCGGCCATACGCTGGGCTTCGCGCAGCACGCGCACCAGGTGCGGATCGGCGGCGGTCAGTGCGCCGTCACGATTCAGGCACGAAAGCTGGCTGTGGGGCAGGTAGCGGCTCATCACCGCTTCGAGACTTGCCATCTGGTTCAGGCACGCCTCGATCGCGGCCTGTCCAACCCGCTGGTCATGGGTCACCAGGGTCAGATTGACCACCGTGCCCATCAACAGTCGCGTGTCCGTGACGGTGGCCGACGCGGCAGCCTGCTGGGTATTCCGGCCTAGTGTCACGGCGGCGAGACCTGCCACGCTGCTCACACCTACAATCCGCAGGAAATCACGACGTTTGAGTGTTTTGCGTTGGTTCATTCCGCCCTCTTATTTCATTTCCGAGACAGGCAGGCTGAAATCGATCGTCGGCGTGGGGCCGAGCGGGACTTCTTCCTGGAGCGTATTCTTGCTGGCGGCTTCCGACTGGTCCAGGGTGTCGGTGACGTTGGTGGCGAGCTGGAACATCAGCAGGCTGGCCGACACAATCACGAACGCCAGAATCAGCAGCTCGATCAGGCGCTCTTTGTTTTTGGATTGAGACGTTGCCATAGCTCTTTTACCCATTGACGCATAATACGGATGAACTCAACGATGGGGTGGATCGGGCACAGGTAGGTGCACCAGGGGCGTTTGACGAACAGGGCCACCAACAACACCAGCGCCAGTACGGCGATCTGGAGCGTAGACCCGAACAGGCTGAACAGCGTGCCGAAGACTTCGAAGCTGGCGATGCCGGGGTTGCGGAAGAAGACGCCCAGCAGAATCGCGAGAAGCGCCATGCCACGCTGAAGCCACGCCAGCCAGTTGCGGTGTTTGTGCATCGGGTAGAGCTTGGCGCCGCCGATCAGGCCCATACACTCCTGCGCCGCGCCGAACGGGCAGAACCACTCGCAATACGGGTTTTTGTTGTCCGCAGTGACCACGAACAGCACCCCCCCGATCAGGAAATACCAGTACAGGTTGGTTTGCCACTGCGGCCAGTAGCCCAGCAGCAGCTTGGTGAAATAGGCGACCGTGATCGGGATGTTGTAGATGAAGCCCAGCACGATCAACCCGGTCAGCATCGATCCCCAACGGACCTGTTTTTTGTACTTGAAGCCGCGCCGGTGCCCCACGTAGCCGACCGCAAACAAGCCCAGCACGGCGATTTCGGGGATGCCAAACTTGATCGAGGGCGCTTGCTGTGCGGCCACGTCAAAGCCAAGCTGCTTGGCCGCCACCTGATTGCCCTTGATCGCGGCCATGGCCAGTCCGCGCGAGGTGTAGGTCGCGCCGGTGATGCTGTCGATGTCCTGGCCCAGCGTGGCATCGTCCGAGTAGGATTTGCCGATCAGCGTCTCCAAGAAGTTGTGGCTCATCACGCGGTTGTACCAGCCCGGCGTCTCCTTGTGTTCGACCACGTGCAGCCCAACGATGTTGCCGGTCAGATCGGTGGCGACGGCCATCTTGAGCGGGCCGCCGTAGCCGTTGGCGGTGCCGATTGCGACGTAGCCGAGCAGTTCCGTTTTGCTGTCATCGCGCCACGCCTGGTAGAGGCCATCGTCCAGGCGCTCGAAGTGGCTTGCTTCCGGCATGGCCTGCCGTACAGAGTCGAGCAGGTTGGCTTCGGCGCGAATCTGTCCCAGCACCCACACCAGACCGATCAGGGCCAGCGCGCAGACGGCCAGGATACGTTCCACCCGGCGACGCTTGTCCCGGTCGGATAGTCGGGTCGTGATGGTATTCGTAGGCAAGAGACTACCTTCTCCTGTGGAAGATCAAGACACGGTGAGCTGCGCGAGCAGGTGGCGCGCCTTGTCGGCTTCTGATTCCAGGCCAGCGTCGGAAAAGACGGCGATCGCGTCCTGGCAGCACTTGGCGGCCCGATCTGCCTCATGCTGATCCGCGTAAGCCAGTGCCAACATGGTCAGCTGCTCCCCTTCGAGGTCGGGTATCGTATGTTGGTGGGCCAGATCGACGGCGCGCTGGTGGTAGGGTATGGCGTCCTGCACCTGACCCAGCTCCGCCAGGGCGACACCCACGCGCCCGACGAGGTACGCTTCGTCCGATGCCTTGTCGAGGGGATGTATTTTTTCCAGCGCTTGCTGATAGGCGTGCAGCGCTTGTTCGTAGCGGGCCAGCACCATACACGCCTCGCCGAGCTGAAGCAGCATGTCAACTTCGTACTCTGGCGCGTCAATAGCTTGCGCGTACCCAACTGCCTCGCGAATCGCGTCAAGCGCTGCGTCGGGCTGGTTCGTCCGGTAGTATGCCAGAATGAGTGTTTTGAAGAACGAAAATGTGATGGCCGGGTCGGCTGTGTTCTGGGACCGCATGATCGCGTGCAGAGCGAATGGGATCGCGTCGCCGGGTTTGCCCATGTTGTGCAGGCTTTCCGTCAAATGCCGCAGTGCTGCCAGTTCAGCCTCGCGATCATCCATGGTGCGGGACAGGGCCAGCGCGCGTTCGAAGGCCGACACGGCTTGTGGCAGTGCTTTCTGCCAGACGAGCACTATCCCCGCGTTGAGCAAATAGCCACATTCAGCGCGCTGATCATTCATCTGGGCGGCCAGGGCGGCTGCCATCTCGAAGCACGTCTGTGCCTCATTGAGGGCGGTGAGGGTGGTGTGGGTGTTTCCCAGCGCGCCGAGCGTATTCATCAAGTGGCGCTTGTCGTCCATCTGGTTAGCCAGCGCGCGGGCCTGGTTCAGCTTGTCGAGCGCGATGAGCGGTTCGCCGGAGTTAGCCAGGATTTGCGCCTGGGTGATGAGGGCATCGCATGTCATGCCCTGATCGTGATGGGCCTCCGCCAGCGCCACCACCCGGTCAATGACCTCATACGCATTGTGGAAACGCCCGATGTCCTGGTAGGCCGCCGCCTGCAAACCCAGGCAGTGCGCCGTGAAGTGCGGGTCGGCGAGGGATTCCGCCAGCTGCTCGGCTTCGGTGAATGCGTTCACGGCCTGTTCGTACTCTTTGGTGCGGAACAGCGCCACGCCGAGGTCGATCAGGTCCAGACATAACTGCCGCTGGTCGCCGGTCTGGCGGGCGGCGCTCACGACGGCGCGGCAGGTGATCAGGCGTTCTTGCAGGTTGTCGGGCAGGCCAGGAGTTACGTGCGTCATACTTCACTCATTCATGACAAAATCGTGAGGAAGAGCACGACGTCTCTTCCTCGCGGTTACGTGCGGGTTTAGTGCGACGTTATGCGTCCGTCTCCGGCTTGGCCTTGTTCGGCGTCCACGCCATCAAGCGCCACAGTCCTACGCCCAGGATCAGGCAGATGAACAGGATCAGCAGCATGATTTTGACACCCGCGCTGCCTTCGTTTTCACCAGCCAGCGTGCCGTAGGCGTAGAACGAGATGCTGAAAAGACCGTACCACAGCAGGGCCAGCAGCCCTTTCCACCAGGTGAAGTGCCAGCCCAGGTCCTCGGCAAACGCTTTGAACGCCACCGCTACCAGAACCAGAACCACCCCCATCAGAAGCCAGAAAACATCGCTGCCAAAGAACATGGTTTACTCTCCTGGTTTGACGACCTTGATATTGAGATACTTGGCGGCATCCATATAGGATGGGGCAGGTCGGTAGCTGGCGAATTCGCCTTCAGGCACACGACGATAATCGACGGCATCGGGCGCGTCGAAGAGATTCTTCTGCATCCACAGCAGGCCGCTGCTGACGATCCCGGTCGGGTCGCGCGGGTCGAGCGTGCGCGCCAGGTCGTGGAGCCAGTTGTCTTTGCGGCTGTAGGGGCAGGTCGCAACGCACAGGCGGCAACCCATGGGCCCCATCGTCTCGCGCCAGAAGTTGTAGCACGCGCCATTGTTGATGTACCAGTGCTCGTAGCCGCGCAGCACCATGCCGTCGGGCGAATCAGCTTTGGAGATCGCGCCGGAGGGGCAGCTATCAGCGCAGAGCTTGCACTTCTTGCAGAAGTCGGCCACGCCGAAATCGATCGGTTTGTCGAGTTCCATGGGCAGGTTGGTCGTAACCTGCGCCATACGGCAGTTGCCGCCCAGTTCCGGGGTGATGCAGTAGCCGGTACGGCCTACTTCGCCCAGGCCGGCTTCAATGGCGTGCGGCGGAACGATCAGATCGTACCCCTTCATCGGGGTATGAGCGCGGGCCGCGTAGCCCATAAACTTCAGGCACCCTTCCAGGCGCACGGCTGCCGTCGACACGCGGTCGTAGGCGTCGTAACTGGTGCCGAACTGCGGGTTGCTGAGCACGACGTCCCATTCCATCGGGACACCGAGGACGATCGAGTATTCCCAGTGCGCCGGCATTTCGGTGAAGTCGTAATCGGCTGGGCAGCCGCGCCAGCCTTCGGAATAGAGCCAGTTGGGGTTGGTCTTGGTGATGCCGACCAGCGTCGCGCCGTAGCGGTGGGCGACTTCCTTGATGAACTCGGCGGCGAGTTGGGGTGTCTTGAACGGCAGCGGATCGCCGATGGGCTTGGAGACCGCCGGCACGTCGGCGCCGACGCGGGTGGTGATCACGAAGTCGGATTCTTCGGGGGGCGTTTCGGGCGTGGGGAGCCAGGCCCCGTGTGCCTCGAAACCGGAGCTGTAGGCGTCGGCCAACTTGTAGTACGAGCCGTACTTTTCACGGTCGGCCATGTTGGTGGGGATGGTTTCGCTGAAGGTCTTGTAGTCCCACGCCAGGCGCTCAGGGAATTCGTTATAGAACTCCACCAGCGGCTGCGGCACGCCGAGGTCCTCGACCGGGTCGTCGATGGTCCATTCCGGGTTCTTTTCGTATGCGGCCTGGAACGCGGCCACGCGCCCGAAGACGTAGTCGGTCAAGTGGCTGGGGCGGCGGACTTCTGCGACCGGCAGGTGCGCCGGGCCGTCGAATTCGAACGGCTTGCGATTGAAGAACTGCGTGGCGGGGTTGAAGGATTCCCACCCTGTGTAGCTCTCCGAGCTTTCGCCCGCCTGGACTCCGGCAGCCACCAGACCACCGGCCTGGGCCGCGACACCGGCCAGCCCGGCGATCTTCAAAAAGCTGCGGCGCGAGAGAGAGATGGACTTTTTCTGCTCTTCGCTCATAAACACTCCTCCATAATCAATAATTCGGCGTTCGAAAAAATCGACCTGCCGAGCGTGGAATACAGGCTGGACGAGTCCAGCTCAACACGATGGTGCAAACGCCCCTCAATGGCATACGGCGCTACTGCTGCTCTGGTCAGCGGCACACAAAAAACGTGCCAGGCAGATAGAGCTGGCCTGGCACACCTTGACGCGAGATGTCCGTTGGTACGTGGGTTCCTGACTCCTTGCCGTGCGGCAAGTCACAGTTGCGCGACAGCACCGGTTTCGCACCGGTTTCCCCACATCGTGATTGACGTCCACTACTATAGGAGAAAACCGGCGGAGTTCCATCGGGCTTTGGTTCGATCCTATCTAGGACTTAAGCCTTATGTCCACTGGCTCTTGCAGGACTGGGGGTTAGGACTGCTGGGCGGAGGGGGTATAATCCCCGGAAATGCACATGCAATGACGAAGGCTGGAATGCGACAACACCACCCCTTTCAAGAGACACTCATCAAGCGGCTGGTCGTGCTGTTCCTGGGAACGGGGCTGCTGCCGATGTTGCTGTTGGCGATCGCGCCGACCATGTACGTGATGCGGCACGGGACGGTAGCGCTGCGCGAATCGCTGCTGATCGCGTGGGGCGTGCTGGGCTTCTCGTTCGTGATCATCGTGCTGTGCGGTGCCAGCATCATGTTCCGGCGACTGGTGCTGCCCATCCACGAGTTGGCGAACGGTGCGGGCGCGATAGCGGCAGGCGATCTGTCCTACCGGGTGCCGATCCGGTCCGGCGAGCAGGAGTTGGTCCTGCTGTCGCATGCTTTCAACAAGATGGCCGAGTCGGTCGAGACGATGCGCGACGATATTGACCAGCAGCGGGCCGCGCTGCAAGCCGCGCTCGCTGCGCGCGAACGTGAATTTGACGCGATCCTCCAGATCACGAGTCTGGTCAACAGTCAGGCGGACCTGCACAGCACTGCCCAATGTGCATTGAAAATTATGCAGGACGTGTTGGGCACGGATATCATTTCGCTGGTGCTGTTTGGCGAAACCGGCGATATGACCTCGACGGTTTCGGTGTGCAAAGCCTGCCTGATCGAACAGCTTGCCTGCCGCGATCAGTGTCTCACTCACCAGCAGCTACGCCGGAGCCTGCACCTGATGCAAAGCACCTTGTTCCCGACCGTGTTAGCGCACCAGGAGCCGATCAAAATCGACGATGTGTACGCGGCTGAAGCGGGCCTGGATGCCGCGCTGGTGGACCGGATTACCTCACTGGGGATGCGTAAAATGTCGATCCGGCCTCTGAAAATCCGGGGGCAGGTGCTTGGCGCGCTGGTGTTGATGCGCCCCGAACTGCAAACGATCCCCGTTCGCGCTTCGACGCTGCTCGATGCGCTGGCGGAAAATATCGCGGTGTTGATCGAGAACTGGCACCTGCAAAACAAGAGCCGCAAGCTGACGATTATGGAGGAGCGGCGGCGGCTCGCCAGCGAACTGCACGACTCGGTTACGCAGTCCCTGTTTACGCTGAGCTTGACCGCGCGCGGGCTAAAGGCGTCCCTGGCGAGCGTGCCGGGCATCAACGCGCAGCCGCTCGATGTGCTGGTGGAGCAGGCGAAGCTGATCCAGACGGAAATGCGCACGCTGATCAACGAACTGCGCCCGATTGATCTGGCGGGCGACGATCTGGAAAGCGCGCTGCGGCAGCACGTCCAGAGCCTGCGCCGCTCCGCTGACACGGAAGTCACACTCGCGATTCAGGGTCCGGTGCACGATCTATCGCACACCGTGCAGCAGACGTTGAACCGCATCGCCCAGGAAGCGATGAGCAACATCGCGCGCCATTCGAACGCCACCTGTGCAAACATCTCACTGGACGTGTCCGATCAGATCGCCACCCTGACAATCCAGGATAACGGTGTTGGCTTCGATTCGCACCAGGTAGGATTGGGGCAGGCGGGATCGTTGGGGCTGGTGAGTATGCGCGAACGAGCCGAGATATTGGGCGGGGCGCTGTTGATTCGCTCGCAGCCCGGCGGCAGTACGTCGATTACGGCCCGGATTCCATTAGTCCCTGAGAAGGAAAACGCATAATGGCAGGCGAAGCGCCGGTGAAGGTTTTATTGGTTGACGATCACCAGATGGTGCGTCAGGGACTGGTCTTTTTTCTGTCGACACAGCCCGGTATCCAGGTCGTGGGTGAGGCGGAGACCGCGGAAGAGGGTTTGCAGCTCGTCGCGGCGCGCCAGCCGGATGTTGTATTGATGGATGTGGTGCTGCCCGCGCTGAGTGGGATCGAGGCTCTACAAATGATCCATGCCGAACATCCGGAGATCGACGTGATCATGTTGAGCAGCTTTGTCGATACGGACAAGGTGATCCAGGCCATTGAGGCCGGGGCGGCGGGCTATTTGATGAAGGATGTTGATCCGGACGAGCTAGCCTCCGCGATCCACGCGGCGCGACGCGGAGATCTGTACCTGCACCCGGTAGCGGCCCGCCGTTTGGCAGAGGCGCTGCGTCCTGGCCCCGGTCAGCGCGAACCCTCGCCGGAATTGCTCACCGATCGCGAACTCGAAGTGTTGGTCCTTGTGACGCGCGGGTTGAGCAACCAGGAGATCGGAGTTGAACTGGCGATCAGTCTGAAGACGGTGAAGGCGCACGTTAGCAGCATTCTGCACAAGCTGGAGGTCGAAAACCGCGTGCAGGCCGCGCTTTATGCCCTCCGCAATCACATCGTGTTGCTGGAGGAACTGTAGCATGGCCGCCCTCAGGCACTTTATTTATTGCAGACTCTAGTCTGTGCTGGCGGAATTGCTCATCCGTTCGGAATTTCCGGCTGAAACAAGATCAAGTACAATGGCCCCTTTGTTCAAACTGAACAGGAAAAGGGTGAGTCATGCGATGGTTTTTGCCGGGATTTGTCACGCGTGGGTTGAAAGAAGTCTGGTCGCGGTTGGTGGCCTGGCTATGGAAATGGACCAAACCAGAGGCGCATGGCCTGGTTGGTGGAGCCGTGGCGGATGCTACCCGCAGCAAATCGGAACTGATGCTGGAGAATGCGCTGCTGCGCCAGCAACTGATGGTGCTGGAACGACAGGTGAAACGCCCGCAGTGGAGTTGGCGGGAACGGAGCATCATCGTACGGCTAGCCAGCAAACTCCGGAGATGGCGAGAAGCACTGTTCATTGTGCCGCCAGCGACCGTGCTGCGGTGGCATCGCGATCTCTTTGGTGATCCTCGGCGGAAGTATGGGGAATTCTCAAGCCTTCATTTTTGAGGGAACGACCCACTTGTGGGAAGCGGAAGCAAATTCCCCATGTCGCTATTCTCAGGTTTTGTTTAGGCCCGGTGCGAATTGAACACACTTTAGCCTGGGATCGCCAAGGAACAATTGGGTATCGAACTCAGCGTGAACAATCAGGCGGATTACCGCGAGTTATTCGAGGCACTCTTGAACGGTGTGGCTGTTCCACTGAATGAATTGAAATAACAGAGCGAGGACGCAACTCATATGGACATCGAAACCCTACGAAAATGGATCGCTGAACGTGATTCAATCAGTATTTTGGAGACAGTTGACGTATTCACAGGTGTAAGGACGGTTCTTCGAGAGTTTGACTTTGTCATTGAAGCCCCCAACTGGACGCGTGATGGCCGGTATCTGCTTTATAACGCTCAAGGGCGTGTGTTTAGGTACGACCTGGCAATGGATACAGTGAAAGAAGTCAACACCGGTTTTGCCACGGACTGCAACAATGACCGTGTCCTCTCACCGGATAACACCCAGCTTGCTGTCAGCCATTTTACCAACGAAGATGCCACTTCAAGAATCTATATCGTACCGTTTGACGGGGGTGAACCGGTTCTCGTCACTGAAAAGGGACCCAGCTATTTGCACGGGTGGTCACCAGACGGTAAACATCTGGCTTATTGTGCAGAACGGAATGGTCAGTATGATATTTACACCATTTCAGTGGATGGCAGTGGAGAAATACAGCTCACCAATACACCTGGATTAGAT
>CAYRWY010000211.1:3589-9837 GCA_964427955.1 uncultured Anaerolineaceae bacterium | reverse complement strand
GGAAATTGTCCACCCACTGCTGGGTCGGTAACTCGCCGTAGACCCAGGAGCCGTGCTGCCACGCGCGCAGCGGCAGATAGATATACGGAAGAAAACCCGCCAATCCCAGTCCCAACGCCTGGGGGACGGTGCGGCGCCAGAAGTCGCGATCCTCACGGCGGTGTGACCAGACGGCGAGCAGCAGCCCCGGCGCGATGAAGACCACCGCCCGGTGATGGGCCACGCCGATCCCACCCAGGAGCGCCAGCCACAGCACGCGCCGCCGCACGCTCCACGCCCCGGTCCAGGGCGCGGGCCACAGCGCGACCAGCAGCAGCAGCGCCGTGAGCGCCATGCTCATGCTGTAGACTTCCGCGATCACGTTGTGAATCCAGATCGAGCGCGCCGTGCCCAGCAGCAGGACCGTCACGCCAGCCAGCAGGGGCCGTCCGGTCAGCCGCGCCACCAGCAGCCCAAAGCTGACGAGCAGCACGACGCCCCAGCTCGCCGCGTACAGGCTGGCCGCCGCCGCCGGCTCGATCCCCACGGCGCGGAAGGGCAGCGTAAACAGGTTGCCGAGCAGGGCGAACAGCGGATAGCCGGTGTGGTGGATCGTCCCCCACACGTTCAGCGCGACCTGAATCTCGGAGACATCTTTGATGTATTCGTTTTTGAGGATGCTGGCCGGGCTGGTTTCTCGAAAGCTGCCGCTGATCTGTGTCTGGAGCGTGGCAGCATACACCCCTGCCAGGACCAGTCCAGTCATGAGAAGGGGGATGCCAGGGGAGGAAATCGCGGAGAGAGAGGCTGGGCGCACCGGATCGAACTTAAGCTTGGGCATAAGATCAATGGACTTTAAAAAACTGAACAGCCTTCGATACGCGCCGATCAAAGGCCGTCCTGCGGCGAAGGAACGTGGCAACCCGTTAGCGGGGTTCGACCACCATACGCACTGCCGTGCGTTCCTGGTCGTCAATCGTAACCTCAGTGAAGAAGGGGATCACGACGACATCGATCTTGTCTTCCAGAAGGTACCCACGTGCAATTGCCACAGCTTTGATCGCCTGATTAACTGCCCCGGCCCCGATAGCTTGGACTTCTGCACGATTGTGCTCTCGCACGACCCCCGCAATCGCGCCTGCGACCGCAGTCGAGCGTGAGCGGGCCGATACCTTGATGATATCGACCGTTCTAGGCTCGTTAGTAAAAACCTCCTCAGGAGCCAGTTGAGGTGGATGCGTTGGTTGCATAGTAGCCCCCTGACGGACTCGTCAACAGTGAATACGTGCAATTGGTGCGCCCAAGTCGCTTACCTTCCTCATTGTACATGATTTCACTGGTTAAGCCAACCGATGATCACAAGTTTTGGAATACGTCTAATGGGAAACATGAGATCGAGGGCTTGACGGCGCCGGAAATTTCTTATATTCTTTTAGTTAAGGGCTTAACTAGTTTGCAGTGAGAAAGCTCTACGCGGACGAAAATTGTTTTTCGCGCTAGTTAAGCGCTTAACCTAATTAGTATTTCGACCTATTTAGTGTTCGCAGGTTCTGGCCATGCCCACTTTGGAAGATGTTGCTCGCCGGGCCGGTGTCTCGACGGCCACCGTGTCGAAGGTCCTGTCGAATACGCCCTACTTCACCGAGGCGACCCGGGCGAAGGTTATGCAGGCCGTGGAGGAATTGGGCTATATCCCTCACCTGGCGGCGCGGGCGTTGTCGCGCGGCAAGACCTTCATCATCGCCGTCGTGTTCCCCTACGTGTACGACGCCTTTTTCACCGATCCGCTCGTCCTGACCATCCTGCAAGGGATCGAAACCGAAAGCAGCCAGCGCGGCTACAACCTGCTGCTCAGCACGCCGCACCTGTCCGAAAATGGGCCGGACGAGAATTACAAGCGGCTGATCCTCAGCGGCTATCTCGACGGGGTGATCGCGCTGGACAGCATTCCGGTGGTGTCGGTGCTCAAGCCGGTGGCCGAAAAAGGCATCCCCGCCGTTGCCATCGGCTATCATGCCTGCGATTTCCAGGTGTGCAGCGATGACCGGTCGGGCGGCTTCCAGGCCATGCAGCATTTGCTGGATCTGGGACACCGCCGCATTGGCATCCTCAGCGTGCCCGAAAATATGCACCTGTGCGTGCCCAGGCGGTTGGAGGGACTGCGCGCGGCGGCAGAAGCTGCCGGGGTGGAGTATGCGAGCCTGCCCCTGGCCGAGGGGGATTGGTCCACTCCCAGCGGGGCCAAAGGCGCGGCGCGGCTCCTGACCGAACACCCCGATCTGACGGCGCTGGTCTGCCTGAGCGACCGTATGGCGATGGGCGCGATCCAGCAGGCGCGCGAGATGGGCCGCAGCGTCCCGCACGATCTCTCCGTCGTCGGTTATGACGACATTCCCATGTCTTCTTCCTTCGTGCCCCCCTTGACGACGATCAGCCAGGTCGGCGTCGAGATCGGCCAACTGTCGGCGCAGCTTTTGTTTGCCGCCATCGGGGGCGCGCCACCTCAACTCGTCAACATGCCTACTCATCTGGTCGTTCGTCAGTCGTCCGCACAAGCCTATCCATAGAAAGGAGAGCAAACCAGCGGCGAACTTCTTCTACCGGTCCACCTTCAACGCCAAAGTTACCTTAGTTTTAGGAGTCAAAACGATGCGCAAGTTCACAAAACTGGGTCTTTTGATCACCTTGCTGGCGGCAGTGGCCCTGATGTCTTCTTCCGCCGTGGCGCAAGGCCCGCAGTACATTACCTACAATTCGTATAACGGCGATCCGATTCCGCGCGCCTTTGACGAGAAGATCGTCAACATGTGGAACGAAAACAACCCGTTGATGCCGGTGCAGCAGTCGATCATCGCGCACGAGGACTTCAAGCAGGCCATTCGCGCCTACCTCGTCGCCGATCCGGCTCCCGACGTGTTGACGTGGTTTGCTGGCAACCGCGCCCGCTTCTTCATCGACAAGGGCCTGATTGCCGACATCTCCGACGTTTTCGCCGATAACGGCTTCAACGACACCTACGCGCCGGGCTTCCAGGCGTTGGCCTCGGTGGACGGCAAGCAGTATTTCCTGCCGACGGCGTACTACTGGTGGGCGGTGTATTATCGTCCTTCCTTGTTCGAGAAGGCCGGTATCACCAAAGCGCCTGAGACCTGGGACGAATTCCTGGGCGCTTGTGACGCGCTGAACGCGGTGGGCATCACCCCGATCACCATCGGCACGAAGTACCCCTGGACGACCGCCGCCTGGTTCGACTATCTCGACATGCGCGTCAACGGGCCGGAATTCCACGTCAACCTGATGCTGCTCAAGGAAAGCTACACCGACGAGCGCGTGAAGAAAGTCTTCGAATACTGGAAGCAGCTCCTCGATCACAAGTGCTTCATCGAAGACCCGGCGGCCTATGCCTGGCAGGACGCCATCCCGTTCATGACCGACGGCACCGCGGCCATGTACCTGATGGGCCAGTTCATCAAGGACTCGTACCCGGATGAACTGGAAAACGATCTCGACTTCTTCCGCTTCCCGATCATCGATCCGAACGTCCCGATTGGCGAAGACGCCCCGACCGATGGCTTCTTCATGGCCACAGCCGCCCGCAACCTGGACGGCGGCAAGCAGTTCCTGGCCTTCCTCGGCTCGAAGGAAGTGCAGCAGATGGCCTTCGACGAGATGGGTCGCCTGCCCACCCGTACCGATGTGGACATCAGCGGCGCGGCAGCCGACACCCAGAAGGGCATCGCGCTGATCCAGGGTGCCGACTACATCGCCCAGTTCTACGACCGCGACACGACTCCGGCGATGGCCGAAGTGGGTATGGAAGGCTTCACCCGGTTCTGGGATGATCCGTCTTCGATCGACCAGATTTTGGCCGACCTGGAAGCCGAACGGCTGCGCAATGTCGAAGAGCAGAGCGCGCAGTAAGGCGGCCTGACCACATCATCGCACTTCACCCGCGGGCACGGTCCAGCACCGTGCCCGCCCGTTCAACTGCCCGCAAGGAGATGCGCCATGACATCTGTCGCCAAACCGGCCAAACTGCGCGAGCCTCTGGATTATGCCAACGCTAATTTCCTGGGGCTGGTGTTCGCCGTCGTGATTCTATTTGCCTTCATTTTTATGCCCTGGTTGTGGACCGAAATCAAGTTCAACGGCGCACGGGTCATGTCCGAGACGCTGACGGGCGGCGGTCTGATGAAGATCTACGGCACCCAGCCGATTGTTCTGATTCCCCTGGTCGGGTTGGTGGTCGGGGTGCTGAGCGTTTGGGGGCTGCTCAACGTGCACCACAGCGCGCTGGCGTCGATCCTCACGGTGGCGGCGGGCGTGATCGGGCTGTGGTACTACGTCGATGTCTATTTCGTGCAGAAAGGCCAGGTGGCCGACTACGTGCGCGCTAACCTGGGGGACGGGTTCAAGGTGGCGCTGGTCGCCCTGTTCGGGATGATCGCCCAGGCGGTGCTGCTCATTCCCCCGGTCAACCGGCTGGTCCTGCGTTTCAGCCATGCCGCGGCGCGCTTCAAGCCCCCCATCCCGCAGCGGTTGATCCCGTACCTGTTTCTGGCCGTGCCGCTGATCCTCTATATGGTCTGGATCATCGGCCCGACGATCTATACTTTTTATTTGAGTGTGACCAACTGGGACGGCGTCAGCGCGCCCCACTATATTGGTTTCAAGAATTACGAGACGCTCTACCATCAAAGCGACTTCAAAGAGTCGCTCGCCAACAACGTCCGGTGGCTGGTGGTCTTCATCACGGTGCCCACCACGATGGGCCTGGGGCTGGCGATGATCTTCAATACGGACATGCGCGGCGGGCGCTGGTACAAGGTCAGCTTCTATTCCCCGCTGGTGCTCTCGTGGCCGGTGATCGCCCTGGTCTGGTCGTGGCTCTACCACCCGGCCAAAGGCTTGATCAACTCCCTGCTGACGCAAGGCGGCATCACCAACAATCCGCCCGGCTGGCTGGCGGACCGCAGCCTGGCGATCTACTGCATCATCGCCGCGGCGACCTGGCGCCAGGTCGGCTACGTCATGATCCTGTACCTGGCCGGGCTGAAAAACGTCGATCCCACCCTGATCGATGCCGGATTGGTGGACGGCGCGAACCGCTGGCAGTTGTTCCGCCGGGTGATCTTCCCGCTGCTGGCCCCGGTGACGACCATCGTGTTCATCATCTCGGTGATCGACTCGCTGCGCTCGTTCGACCTGGTCCAGGTGATGACGCGCGGGCACCAAAGCACGCAAGTGCTGGCGAATTTCATGTATATCGAAGCCTTCAACAACTACCGGATGGGCTTCGGCGCGGCGATTGCGGTGGTGCTGTTTTCGATCAGCATCGTCTTCGTCGGACTCTACCTGTGGCGCAGCCTCAAAGACGAGTTGGAATACTAGGAGACGGCGGCAATGGCAACGCTAACTGATTCTTCGCATACCCAGACCGCCAGAGCGGATCGCCCGCGTTTCCCGGTGGAGCAGATTGCCAAGTACATTCTTCTGACCCTCTTCACTCTCACCTGGCTGCTGCCGATCTTCGCCACACTGCTGACCTCGTTCCGCACGATGGACGACATCACGCTGCACGGCTTTTGGAGTATTCCCAAAGACCCCTCGCTGAGTAATTTCACCACCGCCTGGAAGCAGGCCCACATCCGCCAGTATCTGCTGAACAGCTTCATCATCACGATCCCCTCACTGGTCGGCATGTTGTTCTTCTCGTCGTTGAGCGCTTTTGCGCTGGCCCGCTACAAGTTCCGGGGCAACCTGGTGATCTATTTCATGTACGTCGCCGGGACC
The DNA here is from genome assembly GCA_964427955.1 of uncultured Anaerolineaceae bacterium. Lineage (GTDB taxonomy): Bacteria > Chloroflexota > Anaerolineae > Aggregatilineales > Aggregatilineaceae > JACRBK01. The sequence goes on along the minus strand of CAYRWY010000211.1, from coordinate 4,065 downwards.
ATGCTGCCCTTCCAGATTTTGCTGCTGCCGGTCTTCCGGCTGACGAATGAACTCGGCCTGTACGACACCTACGGGGCGCTGATCATCATCCACACCGCGTTCCAACTCGGCTTCTGTACCTTCGTGATGCGCAACTTCATGCGTACCGTGCCCGGCGAGATTCTGGACGCGGCGCGGGTGGACGGCTGCGGCGAGTTTCGCATCTACTGGCAGGTGATGCTGCCGCTCAGCCTGCCCTCGCTGGCGGCGCTGGCGACGTTGGAATTCACCTGGGTCTTCAACGATTTCCTGTGGGCGCTGATCCTGCTGCAATCCGACTCGCTGCGCCCGGTGACGGCGGGCCTCGCGACGCTCCAGGGCCAGTACGTCACCGACTGGCCGTTGATCACGGCGGGGGCGCTGCTGGCGACGCTGCCGACCGTGCTGGTCTTCATCTTCTTGCAGCGTTATTTCATCCAGGGGTTGACGCTCGGATC
>CAYRWY010000211.1:0-3489 GCA_964427955.1 uncultured Anaerolineaceae bacterium | reverse complement strand
GTCGCACCCTGGCCTCTGGTCTACTGAAAACTGATCACTGTAAACTGTAAACTTCCTACAACGACCGCCCGTGCAGGTAGCGCATCAGCAAATCTTTGCGCACGAACAGGAAGACCAGCAGCGCCGCGAAAAATCCGGCCAGGTGGGCCAAGGTGTTGACGCCCTGGACGTCGCGGTCCCCCGTGATATTCTCCAGCGAGGGGATGAAGTTCTGCACGACGAACCAGATCAGGAGCAGCCAGGCCGGAAGCGACACCGTCCAGCGCCAGAACTTATGGGGCTTGCTGGACAGCAGCCGCACCACGGCTACCGGCAGGCGCAGCAGCGAGCCGATCCCCCACAGGCAGTTGACCGTTACGCCGGGGAACAGGAACAGATAGGCGCCCATCACGCCCGCGATGGCCCCGCTGGCACCAATCGAGGGAATTTTGTCGATACCGGGCGTGAGCACCACGCTCCCCACGTTGGCGATCAACCCGGCGGTCAGGTAGAACAACATGAAGCGCCCCGATCCACAGGCATCCTCCACCCGGCGGCCAAAAGTCCACAGGTACATCATATTGCCGAACAGGTGCCAGAAATCCGCGTGCATGAACATGCTGGTGAAGGTCACCAGGGCGGCCATCCCCGTGCCATCGCGCACCGTAGTTTCTTTGAAGCCGTAGGCGTCGATCTTGCCCATGTACGCCTCTGACGGCACGATGGTGAGGCCGCTTTCGCCCTGCTGCTGTTCGTACATATCCGGCCCGATCCACGCCACGAAGATCACCGTGTTGACCAGGATCAGAAATAAGGTGCTCCAGGGGATGGTGCGGTAGCGCGTGACGCCCGAATCGTTGACCGGCATCGGGTAGAGCAGCGTCGATAAGAACAGGATGAAGAGGAAATAGATGAGAATGGCAATGGCCAGGCACATAGCAATTTCCTATCCGCACTAAAAATAAGGCAGCGGGCCGCTGGTCAGAGTATCCAGGGCGCGGTAGAACACCAGCCAGAACGCCAGGATCAGCACGGCGCCCCCCACCATCGCCAGGAACCAGCGCACCGACGCTGCAATCATGGGAAGCTCGGTGGGATCGTCCAGCGCGCGGCCCGGCATGGAAAAGAGATTTCCGGGCTGAGCCTCGCGTTTGGGCTTGGAATTCAGCACCGGCACCTGGCCCCCCAACCAGCCAGCCAGCGGGTGCTGCTGCGGGGAGGAGGTCGCCGTGATCAGCAGGTAGCCGCCGATCAGACTCAGCAGGACGCCTATCCAGCGGCGCGGGCCCATGTCCAGCAGATTCAGCCCAGCATCCTGCCAGGCCACCAGCAGGTAAAAAATGACGATTCCGGCGGTTTCGCGCGCGGCCAACCACACGCTCCCCCGTTCGCGGTCGGTCAGTACCGGAATGAACGTCGCCAGCTTCTTGTCGGCTTCCTTCCCCATTTTGGTGCGCGCGCCCTGCCGGACGGCCTGATCATAATACGTCATGGCTTCCGGCTTGCGATCCATTTCCGTGAGCACATCGCCGGTCTTGAGGAGAAGTTTTTGGCTGTCAGGATGCGAGGCGACGGCGTCTTGCAGGAAGGCGAGGGCCTGGTCGTTCTGGTACCGCTTGAGATAATAATCCGCGACCGTGATCAACAGTTGTTCGTCCGCATTGGGCAGCGCGGCAATCCGGGTGCGGATGGCCTCGGCCTTTTCGTGATCCCCCTGCCGATCCGCCATGTCAATCGCCGTCAGGTAGATCGCGGGGACCTGGGTGTTGGCGTCGATGGCGCGCTGCACCAGTTCGCGGGCATCATCCCAGTAATTCATCTTCCACAGGTTTCCGGCAGCGTTGCGCAGCGCCAACTCGTGATCCACCCGGATTTTGAGCACTTCCACCCACTGGCTGATCGCCTGTTCGGTATCGCCGGACTCCATATATATATCGGCGCGCTGCATGAGTTGGGCGATCTGCGTGTCTTCTTGCGGCGTCGGCGGCACGTCGATGGTTTGGGGGCCGATGGGGCGGATCACCGTTCCCTTGGGGGGCGATCCCGCCGGAGCCGCTTCCGCTCCGGCCAACAGTCGCGCTTTGAGCTGCTGGGCCTGTTCGTTCTGAGGATTGATTTGCAGGGCGCGCTCGACGCATTCCAGCCGTTTCTGCCGGTCTTTCACGGTGCGCGTCAGCCACAGCCAGGCCATGTCATTCTGGGGATCTTCCTTGAGCGCTTGGAGCAGCAGTTCCCGTCCGCGTGCCAGGTCTTGCTGATCGCGAATGGCCGTGATCCCCTCACGGTAAAGCGTTTTGGCGTCCATATCCCACCCCGGTCAAATTTTCCCATGCACTATAGCATTACCAGAGACTCCGTACAACTCCCGCTCTTGTCTTTTTGGCGCATCCGATGTACTTTAGCACGCACCACAGTGACAGTGTCCAGGAGAGAATGACGGTGAGCGAGCCACGACGTATCCCTCTGATCGTGTTTGGGGTGGGAAATGTGGGGCGGGCCTTTTTGGCGCAGATGGCGCAGACCCATGCCACGCTGTCCCGGCGGTACGGCGTGGATTTCCAACCTGCCGCCCTGGCCGACAGCAGCGGCGTGATCTTCGACCCGGCGGGCCTGTCGCCTGAAAAAGTCGAGCACATTCTAGCCGCCAAAGCGCGCGGGCAGAAAGTCGGCGCACAGCCGGACGCGGTGACGGGACCGACGCCGCTCGACGTGGTAGAGATGGTCGCGGCTCAGGGTGTCGAAAACGCCATCGTGATCGACACGACGGCGGCGGACGGCATGGACGTCCCGCTGCGCCGGGCGCTGGACCTCGGCTGCCGCGTGGTGATGGCGAACAAACGCCCGCTGGCCGGACCCTGGGACAGCGCGCGCCCCTTCTTCGAGAGCACGCGCGCGGGCTACGAGGCGACGGTCGGCGCGGGCCTGCCCGTGATCAGCACCCTGCGTTACCTGGTCGATACCGGGGATGCCGTGCAGCGCCTCGAGGGGGCCTTCAGCGGCACGCTGGGGTACCTGTGCAGCCGTCTCGAAGATGGCGAAGCGTTTTCGACGGCGGTGCTGATGGCCAAGGCCAAGGGCTATACCGAGCCGGACCCCCGCGACGACCTGAGCGGGATGGACGTCGCCCGCAAGGCGCTGATCCTGGCGCGCATGGCCGGATGGCCGCTGGAATTCGCGCAGATCCGGGTCGAGCCGCTCTATCCGGCGGAGATGGCGTCCCTGTCCGTGACTGAATTCATGGCCCAACTGCCGCGCCTGGATGCGGATTTCGCCGCGTACATGGGCGCGCTGGTCGGCGTGCCGCGTTATATGGCCGAAGTGAGTCCGTCGGGCGGATCGGTGGCGCTGCGCATGGTGGGTGAGCGCCAGGCGGCGCAGTTGCGCGGCACCCAGAATCAGGTGACGTTCATCACGCAGCGTTATTCGGAATATCCACTGTCGGTGCTGGGACCCGGCGCGGGTGTGGAAGTGACCGCGTCCGCCGTGCTGCAAGACTGCATCTTGCTCGCG
>CAYRWY010000210.1:0-9850 GCA_964427955.1 uncultured Anaerolineaceae bacterium | reverse complement strand
CCGCGCGCGACCAGTTCGAGCGCGATCCGGCCACCGCCGCACGGCACGTCGAGCACGTGGCCGGGGGGCGCCAGGTGGAGCAGCAGCTCCACGTAATCCGCCTCGCGGCGGGTTTGCTCCGGGCTTTTGCTCTGGCGCATGACGTCCAGAAGCAGCCCTGAAAACGTTGCTTCGAGCCTGGCTGTGCTGTCCACCGCTCACCGCCTTTCGCTGGACTGGATGAGGACCATTGTAGAGCGGCAGCGCGATCAGGACAACACCCGGAGGAAGCGCAACGGCTGCGCCAGCAGAACTAGACCCTGAAAACAAAGCCTGCTCAGCAGGGTTGGGCTGAGCAGGCGGCAGGTTTCTTCGACGGGGAGAGCGCTCAGTTCTGGAATCGGGCGTAGTCCAGCGCCTCGTCAACCGTGTAAAAGGTCCGCACCCGCACGTTGCCGTAGACATCGTGCTGTAAACCTTCCGCCGCGAAGTGAACCACATCACTCGGCGAGACCAGCAGCACTTCTTTGACCATCGGGTGATGGAAGGTCCCCCCGCTTTCCAGGCTGGTTTTGCCTGCGCCCTGCATGATCAGGTCCATATCGACTTTGGCGTTGGTGAGATCGGTGATGTAGTACAACGGGCGGGTTGCCCCCTGGAGCAGTTGCGTGACCTTGGCATACGACTTGGGGAAGTCGGTGCGCAGATCGTAATCACTGGTGAGGGTGAGCAGAATAGCGGGTATTTCGGGATACATCTGGATCGTAAACGACATGACTTTCTCCTGGGTGATTGTTTGGGTAGACAAGGATTTGTGATGGGCGTACCTTGTCTAGGCCAATAATAACGTGCGTACCTTAAAACAGGATTAACGTCTTGAGGATAAATTGTCAGAATTTGTTCGAAATGTCACAAGTTTCCGATTCTTCAATGGTAGCGCCGCCTGCGACGTTGACAGCGCCTCAACCGTATATACGGATAAAGAGAAAGCGAGCCGACGATGCTGGCCAGACTCAGGACGCGCTTAGCCCATCTGACTCCGGCGCAAACGCTGTTTTTCCTCTCTCCGCTGCTGGGCGAAGTGGTCTCTGCCTACCAATCCCCATTCGACATGCTCAACCCGCTGAAGCTGGTGATCACGGTCGTGCCCTACGGCTGCGGCGCGCTGATCGTGCGCGAGCTGCTGGTCCGCCGCCAGAAGGGCTGGATCAGCCTGGTGCTGCTGGGGCTGGCCTTCGGGCTGTTTTTCGAGGGGATCGTCACGCGCGTGATCTTCAACCCCCATTGGGAAGACCTGGGCGACCTGGGCGAATATTCACACCGCTACGGCGTCAACTGGACGCTGGCCGTCGGGATCGTGCACTTCCAGGCGGCCATCAGCATCATCTGCGCGATCCTGCTGGCTGAGATGATCTTCCCGGCTCAGCGCCACGCGTCGTGGATCACGACCGGCAAGCTGATCCGCTGCGCGCTGGTGCTGCCGGGCTGGACCTTCGTGATCGGCCTGTTCGTGCCGTTCATCCCACCGCTGGGCGCGGCCCTGGGGCTGCTGGGGCTGACCGGGCTGCTGATCGCGCTGGCCTTGATCCTCCCGGCGGCGCCGCTGCCGCCGCGGTCACGTCCTACGCCGCGCCCGCGCACCTTCGGGATCGTGGGCGGCGTCGGCATGACGCTGATCATGATCGGGACCTACGTCATCCCGTCGTTCAAGTACCGCCCGCCGCTGGAAGTCTCGCTGGTGGGGCTGCTGATCCTGGTCGCGGCGGAATTCACCGTCCTGACAGTGATGAATAACGGCGGCGCCGCCTGGGATGACCGCCACCGCCTGGCCCTGGTGATCGGATTCCTGGCGTTTTTCGTCGTGTTCGGTTTCTTCCAGGACCTGGGCGGCTTCACCGGACGCAGCCTGACCGCGGTGATCACGATCTGGCAGCTCCGGCGGTGGTGGCGGATCGTCGCCGCGCGCGAGCAGGTGGGGCCGGTCGAGGCGGCAGTCGTCCCGGCGGTTTGAGGGCGGACCGGTGGGTGAAAAGCCTTGAGCACGCGGAAAGTTGCGTGTTTTACCTCACCCTCAACCCCCACCCCCTTCTCCCTCTCCAACTTGCCTGGAGAGGGAGAAGGGGAGGGCGTCCGCCGTATTCTCCCCTCTCCAATCATGCTGGAGAGGGGATTGAGGGGTGAGGTAAATCTCCCTGGCAAAAAGTTTAGCTATTTGTGCAAGGATCAATAAAAGTGTCGGACGATGAACCACCCGGTGGCGAGGGGGAGTGGCGCCGCCGTGCCCGGCTCTGATTTTTTTCGCCCCCTCTCCCCCCCTGCGCATCCCCGTATCGTCGATCCGCCGCCCGGCAAGCGTCCGATAAAAATCATTGATGTCATCTATAATACTATTATTGGTGGAATGGAAAGGAGCGCGGGATGAAAACTCTCTGGTTAGTGGTGATTTTGTTGAGTCTGGTGGTCCATCCGGCGGCGGCGCAACTCGACGGGTGGAGGGATGGCTGCGTGCCGGACGCTGTCGCGTTGATCCAGCCGGTGAGCGGGGCGTTCGACTATGGCGCGGCCTGCGACGCCTATCACGCGTGCGACCCGGACGAGCACGGGAAGGTGATATGCCAGATGGTGGCGTTCGACACCCTGCTCGACGCCTGTCCCGCGCAGGATACCCTGTGCGAGCATCACGCGGCCCTGGTGTCCGCCGCCATCCTGGCGTTTGATTCGATGTACAGCCCGTCCGGGAATTTCTATTCCGTCGATTTTTTGGACACGAAAGAGGCGGTCCGGGCGGGATTGTACGCGTTCCAGACCGGGAACCTGGCGGGGGCGCGGACAGCCTTCGAGAGTGCGGCCTTGCCATTAGAGAAAGGCGGGCCGCACCCCATGATCTACCTCGCCCTGGGGATCATCGCCAGTGCCAACGGCCAGCCCGAGGCCGCCCTGGAGAATTTCAGTTACGTGGACATGCTCGACCTCGACGCGCCGGTGATGCGCTACCTGCGCCCCCCGGTCTATGCCGCGGCCCAGCAGCCCGAGCGGGCGTCGTTCGACGCGGAATGGCTGCGCCAGTACGTCCAGGGCTACCCGGCCCTGGAACGCCGGATCGCGCCCCTGACCGAGACTTATCCGCTGGACGAGACGCGCCTGGAACACTGGCTGGCCTACCCGCTGCTGGGTTGGGGGGATGGTTCGGGCGGGCTGCTTACCCGGAGTTTGCTGGACAGTGCGCCCCAGCCGGTCACTGTCGCTTTTTATGACGATGTGCCGTCGGTCGATGGCGTCCTGATCACGAATGTCAGCCCGCTGCCACGCCGCGAAAACCGTCCCTACACGGACGTGGTGCTGTTGCCGCGCAGCGGGACCGGGTACGAATTTTACCGGCAAGAGGTGGGCGCGGATAACGGCTTCAGCCTGGCCTTGAGCGCCTTCGACGATCAGGTGTATCTCCTCGACCGGCGGCTGTGGTACTTCGAAGGTCTGAGTGATAGTTCGAGCTTCCTCTCGCCGGAAGGAGCGCCCGATCCGCGCCTGGCGTTGGATCGCTGCGGGGTGGTATCGCGCTTGCATCCCGGCATGAACGCGACGAATCGCTCGCATGATAATGCCTATGAGCCGCTGGTGTTGTACGATGCGCCGGGCGGCAGCGGCGAGCCTTATCCTGACGACGTGACGATCACCGGGCCGGGCCAGTGCCTCGAGGCCACGCAGTGGTGGCCGGTCAAGACGCTGTCCGGCGACATCGGCTGGATGCCCGAAAACGAGGGGACGGATTACCGGCTCAATCCCGCCCGGATCGGCGAAGGCCCCTATCCGCTGGTCGATCTGTACCTCTGCGCGCAGGGGATCGCGCCGCGGCTGGCGGTCGGTCGTCCGGCGCGGGTGATCGCGGGACTCGGTGTGAACAACCTGCGCAGCGCGGCCCAGGTGGCGGCCCCCGTCGTGGGTGAGCTGGCCGAAGGGGCCGAGGTGCAGGTGATCGGCGGGCCGGTCTGCGCCGATGGGCTGACGTGGTGGCAGGTCCAATCCGGCGATCTCTCCGGCTGGACGGTCGAAGGCGACGGCGGCACCTACTGGCTGGAGATCGTGCCCAACTGGTGATAGCCAGGGCAGTCGGGCAGCGCCTATGCGTTACCCACCGATGGCCCCTCGCCTGTGAAAATAGAAAAACGATTCAACGCAGAGATCGCAGAGCACGCGGAGAAAAATTGGGGAATGAGAGAATACCTGGCGCTAACTTCCCCTCTCCAAAGTTGGAGAGGGGTCAGGGGTGAGGTAAATCTCCCTGGCAAAAAGTTTAGCTATTTATGCAAGGATCAGTCGTGCGCCTGCACCGCCTCCGCCAGCAGCGTATCCAGCGGCGTGCCGTCGATCAGGGCGCGATCCTGCCAGCCAGGCAGCAGGCGATCCAGCACGAAGCCCTGCCCGGCGCCCAGGACGTAGTAGCGGTCGCGCACGCCGCCGGGGATGTCCTCCGGGGCGGCCAACTGGTCGAGAAACGCTGCCCAGTCGGCGTCCGAGAGGCGCAGAGTCGCGTCGTCGGCCAGGAGCATCAGGCTTAGTTCGGCATAGCGGGCCGTGCCTTCGATCCATTCGACACCTTGCTCCGCCGTGCCGGCCTCCGGCGTAACCTCAGCCCGGCGCTCCTGACGCAGCGCGAGAAATTCCGCGGCAGACCGGCGCGCATCGTCCAGCGACTCGGCTTCCAGGGCGGCCCGCAGCGCCTGTCCTTCCGCTGCTAGCGCCGCGTCGGGCAGGTCCTCCTCGCTCAGGACGAAATCCGGCATTCCCTCGATTCCCTCGCGGACCGTCCACTGGTAGGCGTGAAAGGCTTCGTGCACGGCGGCGCGGACGTAGGTGGCATCGTCCAGCACGACGACGCCCGGTCCCAGGGCCTGATCGATAGCCGCCTGGAATTCGGCCATCGTCGGAATCGCCACCGCGTACCCGTCCCCGACCGGCCAACTCGTCGCGACCGGGCCTGGCGTCAGGTGGCCGGACATCCGGTAGACCGGCGTGTCTCCCACCCGCAGATCGGGCACGATCTCGAAATCCTCCGGCGGGGCGGGATCGCCGACCAGGTAATCATACGCCCCCTTGCGCACGAGCAGTGGAATCGGGGTCGTACCCCAACCCTGCCACACCTCGTTGGCGTGATCCGCCAGCAGGCTTTGTACGGCGGCCAGGCGGGCCAGTTCGGGCGCGGTGAGAGTCTCCTCCTGGGCACGCGCGCTGCCCGCGATCAGGAGGAGGACGAGCGTCACCAGGATCATTGTGCGAGTTGTCATGGTCCCTTCTTTCACTTGACTGGTACGCCGAAGCCGCTGCTTTCGTAGGGGCGAGGCTTGCCCTACCCAATAGGCGTCAACTTACTGAGGCTTGCACTGAAAAGTAAACTCTCGCGCTTCAGAGCTTTACCTCACCCCCCAACCCCCTCTCCGAGGACGGAGAGGGGGCGCACTAGCAAGTCCCCTCTCCATCAGAAAACGATGGAGAGGGGCATCGTCGCCTCGGTTTTCTCCCCCTCTCCATTGTGCTTTTGAATGGAGAGGGGGCCGGGGGGTGAGGCCGGGACAAGACCGTGATGGCCTCACAAAACCTTAAATTGACGCACATAGGGTAGGGCAAGCCCTACCTCTACGGAGATATCGGCCTAGTGCGCCGGGCGGTCGAGATGGTGGTTGAAGTGCTTCAGCGCCTCGAACCAGAAGATGCTCAGTGTGCCCGCCACGAGGCAGGCTACCAGTTCGCCGAAATGCAGGTGCGAGAAGCTGAACAGGCCCCGCAGCCCCGGCACGAACAACGCCAGCCCCAAGAAGGTCAGCGATCCGGCGACGACCCACCACAGCGCGGTATTGCGCGCGCGCAGCGTGGCGACGATGGGACTGGTCCACGAGCGGTTCGCCAGGATCAGGCCCAGGTTGCCGACGATCAGCGTGGTGAAAGAGAGCGCGCGGGACGTCCCGGTGCTGTGCCCGGACTCGCGCGCGAGCACGAACATCAGCAGGGCGATCACCATCACGCTCGCGCCTTGCAGCAGGCTGAGCAGGATCGTCCGGCGGCTGAACAGCGGATCGCTGGGGCGGCGCGGCGGGCGGTCCATCACGTTCGCTTCTTCCGGCTCCGCCTCGAAGACCACCGAGCAGGCCGGATCGATGATCATTTCCAGAAACACGACGTGCACCGGCAGCAGGATCAACGGCCAGTCGAACAGGACCGGGATCAGCGACAGGCCCGCGATGGGCACGTGAATTGCCAGGATGTAGGCGGTGGCTTTGCGCAGGTTGTCGAAGATGCGCCGCCCTAACCGCACCGCCTGGACAATCGAGCTGAAATCGTCGTCCAGCAGCACCAGCGCGGCGGCTTCACGCGCGACATCGGTGCCGCGCCCGCCCATCGCAATGCCGATGTGTGCCGCTTTGAGCGCCGGGGCATCGTTCACGCCGTCGCCCGTCATGGCGACCACTTCGCCATTCGCCTTGAGCGCCTGCACCAACAGCAGCTTTTGCTCCGGCACCACGCGCGCGAAGATGTTGATGGTCCGCACGCGGCGCTGTAATTCGGCGGGGTCCAGTTGTTCCAGTTCCGGACCGGTGAGCACCTGGTCGAGCGGTTGCAGGCCGATCTGGCGGGCGATACTCTGCGCCGTCAGCGGGTAGTCCCCGGTGATCATGACCACGCGAATCCCGGCGCGGTAGCATTCCTGGACCGCCGCCGGAACGGTCGGGCGGATCGGATCGCTGAGTCCTACCAGGCCGAGGAATTCGAAGTCGAAATCGTGCTGCTCGTCCGGCAGCTCGGTCGCGCTGAAATAGGCTTTCGCCATGCCCAGGACGCGCAGTCCTTCCCCGGCCAGGGTGCTGATCTGCCGGGCCAGGTCGCTCATCTGCGCCGGAGAGAAGTGGCACAGATCGGCGATGGCTTCCGGCGCGCCCTTGGCCGCGATCACGTAGCGCCCGCCTTCGGGGGCCTTCCAGACGTGCGACAGGGCAAGGATCTGCTGCGAGAGCGGATACTCGCGGACGAGTGTCCAATTGTCGTGCAGGTGCTCGGTGTTGGCGAGATAGCGCTGGCCGAAGTCCTTGAAGGCGATCTCCATCGGATCGAACGGATCGCGCTGGCTGGCCAGGATGCTGAACTCGACCACTTCGTGAAAGACTTCGGGCAGATCGCCCGGCGTTCCGCTCACCGTGTAAAACTGGCCGCCCGCGATCACCCGGCTGACCGACATGCGATTGAGGGTCAGCGTGCCGGTCTTGTCGGTGCAGAGCACGGTGGCCGCGCCCAGCGTTTCGACGGCGGGCGACTGGCGGGTGAGCACCTGTTTCTGCGCGATGCGCCACGCGCCCAGCGCCAGGAAGACGGTCAGCACTACCGGGAATTCTTCGGGCAGCATGGCCATCGCCAGCGTGATCCCGGCCAGCAGCCCGTGCAGCCAGTTGCCGCGCGTCAGGCCGTACACGACCACGATCACCACAAACAGAATCGCGCCGATGGTCGCCATTTCCAGCACCAGCCGCCGGGTTTCTTTTTGGAGCGGGGTGTCTTCGGGTTCGACCGTTTTGAGCGCCTTGCCGATCTTGCCGATCTCGGTGCGGAGGCCGGTCGAGGTGACGCGCGCGATACCCTGGCCCCGGACGACGAGCGTCCCCGAATAGACGAACGGCAGATCATCCCCGCCGGGGCGGCTGATGTCCCGCGCGCTGTCCCAGGCGGTCTTGCGGACCGGCACGGACTCGCCGGTCAGCAGCGCCTCGTCCACCGTCATATTTTGCGCGGCCAACAGCACGGCGTCCGCCGGGACGCGATCCCCTTCGGCCAGCAGCATGATGTCGTCGCACACCACTTCGCGGCCCGGAATACGCTTCTGCTGCCCGCCCCGGATCACCAGGGCGCGCGGGCTGGACAGGTCGCGCAGGGCTTCCAGCGCGCGCTCGGTTTTGCGCTCCTGGTAAAACGTGATGCCCATGATGCCGAACACGAAGCTGAGCAGCACCAGCGCTTCCTGGAGATCGCCCAGCAGCAGATAGATCGTGCCGCAGGCGATCAGCAGCAGGAACATCGGTTCGCGCAGGACTTCCAGCGCGATGGCTAACACGGTGCGGGGTTTGGAGGAAGGGAGTTCGTTGAAGCCATCCTCGGCGAGCTTGTGCGTGACGTCTTGCTCGGACAGCCCGATCAGGGTGCTCGGATCGACTTCGCTCACCAACAGATCCGCCATGAAAAACGACCTCGTTCGCTAGACAGCGACTAACCAACATAGTAGTTTTATTATAAAACACTACTGGTAACTCATCAACACTCGTTCTGACCATCCGGTGACTCCGGCGCGGACGGGCGTTTTCTCACGCGGCGAGTCGCCTGCCCCCCCCAATTATTGGGGGGATCGTGATGCGGTGGCGTTTGGCGCAGACCCTATCCCGCGCTATGCTAGAGTGCCTAAAGTCCATCGCGGGGGTTATAGCAGCTAGTTCATTGGGGTTATTTTCAGGCGCAGATCATGATACACAATCTCAAACAATTGAAACGCGACTGGGAAGAAAAGCAGTTGGCGAAAGTCTTCAGCCGCTTCCCGGAACGCAAAGAAAAATTCACGACTTCGTCAGATATTCCGCTGGATCGCATCTACGTGCCGGACGAACACGCGGCGAAAACCTACATGGAGCAGTTGGGCTTTCCCGGCGAGTTCCCCTACACGCGCGGCGTGCAGCCGACCATGTATCGCGGGCGGTTCTGGACGATGCGCCAGTACGCCGGATATGCCACCGCCGAAGAGACTAACGCGCGCTACCGCTTCCTGCTCGACGCGGGCCAGACCGGGCTGAGCGTGGCCTTCGATCTGCCCACCCAGATCGGCTATGACTCGGACGATCCGATGGCGCTGGGCGAAGTGGGCAAGGTCGGGGTCAGCATTCCCAGCCTGCGCGACATGGCCCGGCTGTTCGAGGGCATCCCGCTGGACAAGGTGTCCACCAGTATGACGATCAACGCGCCCGCCGCGGTCCTGCTGGCGATGTATATCGCCGTCGGCAAGCAGCAGGGCGTCGAGCCGTCCAAACTGCGCGGCACCGTGCAGAATGACATCCTCAAGGAATACATCGCGCGCGGGACCTACATTTTCCCGCCGCGCCCGTCGATGCGCCTGATCACGGACCTGTTCGCCTACTGCGCCAAAGAGGTCCCGCACTGGAACACGATCAGCATCAGCGGCTATCACATCCGCGAGGCGGGCAGCACGGCGGTGCAGGAAGTCGCCTTCACGCTGGCCAACGGGATTGCCTACGTCCAGGCGGCCATCGAGGCCGGGCTGGCGGTGGACGACTTCGCGCCGCAGCTCTCGTTTTTCTTCAACGCGCACAATAACTTCCTGGAAGAGATCGCCAAGTTCCGGGCGGCGCGGCGGTTGTGGGCGCGCATCATGCGGGATCGCTTCCACGCCGAAGATCCCAAAAGCTGGCAGCTTAAATTCCACACGCAGACGGGCGGCAGCACGCTCACCGCGCAGCAGCCGGAAAACAACGTCGTGCGCGTGACGCTCCAGGCGTTGGCGGCGGTGCTGGGCGGGACGCAAAGCCTGCACACCAACAGCATGGACGAGGCGCTGGCGCTGCCGACCGAGTCGGCGGTGCAGGTCGCGCTGCGCACGCAGCAGATCATCGCCTACGAATCCGGCGTGGCCGATACCGTCGATCCGCTGGCGGGCAGCTACCTGATCGAGACGCTGACGGACGAGATCGAGCAGCGGGCGTGCGAGTACATCGAGCGCATCGACGCGATGGGCGGGGCTGGGCGGGCCATCGAAACCGGCTACGTGCAGGGCGAGATCAACGACGCGGCCTATGCCTATCAAAAATCCGTCGAGAGCGGCGATCAGACC
>CAYRWY010000209.1:0-9869 GCA_964427955.1 uncultured Anaerolineaceae bacterium | reverse complement strand
GGGGCCGCACGCCGATCCTTCGCGTGCGGCCCCACTTATTTTCATAGGCATGACAAGTTTTTTAAAAACATATAAACAACCCCCGAACTGAGGTAAATATTACTTAAAGGAAAAGCCTATTGTCAGAAGAGGTTTTCTGATGCTACAATGGGCGTAAGATGAGTCTACGCGTTTCACGTCTTCTCCACCCGTCATCAGTGCTACCGCTCCCCGGTCAGGTGTTTCGCCGCCCTGTCACGTTCGAGACTATGCGCGTCCTTCGGCACGAATACCGAAAAAGAGGAGGCCGGTCATGAGCAACTCTGATCCAAGATTAGTGACGCCCCTGGATTGGCCGCTGGTGCGCCGGGTGATTTCGCAGTGCCTGCCGCTGGATATGGCCTCGGCCCTCACGCGCGGGACCCCTGGCCTGGAAGAGATCATGCTCTCGTCCGTGCCGCTGGCGGAGTTTGGCGCGCCGACGTTGGTGCTGCGCAAAGGCGACCAGGCCTTCGTGGGACAGTTTCGCCAGCGGGCCGAGCGAACGGGGGCGCACGTTACCTTCCTGGCGCCGGAACCGCACGAAGGGGATATGTATCCCTGGGCGCAGCTCCTCGAAGCGCTGGTGTTCGAGGCCGGACGGCGCGGTGCCCACGTGATCAGCGCCGAAGTGCCGGAAGATCACACGATCTTCGAGGCGTTCCGGCTGGCCGGGTTCGCCGTCTACTCCCGGCAGGTCGTGCTGCGGCGTGATCCGCAGCCCGCGCGGGGTGGGCGATCCGTGATGCTCCGTCCCGAAATGAGCCAGGACGGGATCGCGATCAGCACCCTGTATTACAACACGGTGCCGCGTCTCTTGCAGCAGGCGGAACCGCTGCGCCTGCCTGAAGGGGATGGGCTGATCTACGAACGGAACGGTCAGATCGCCGGGTACCTGGCGGTGGTGGAAGGCAAGACGGGCATCGTCATCAAGCCGTATTTCCACCCGGAAGCCTATGACCAGGTCCCGGATATTCTCTTATCGGCTCTCGCGCGGCTTTCGCGCGCCGAACAACTGCCGGTGTATTTATACGCGCGCTCATACCAGGACTGGCTGCGCGGCGTATTGGAAAGGGTGGGATTTCAGCCGTGGGCATACCAAGCATTGATGGTTAAGTATACGATCGTCCGGGGCGAGCGCATGGAGCCTGTCGCCGTCGCCGGCCTGGAATCCAGCCGTCTGCGGCCCCCGGTCGCGGACGGACCGCTGCCTTTACCGAAGTTTGGCCCGGTACACAAAAAGAGCGGGCAAGGCCGTTTGCCGCTGTGGAAGCGGAACGGAAAATAAACACCACAGGCTACTATGGAACGTCGAATCACTGATGATCTGGACCGCTTGAAAGCCGTCCTGCCGGATTACCTGGTCAAAGCGTTGGCGGCGCTGAACCGCAACGACGACGACCTGCTCGAAGTGATCCTGGACCTGGGACGGGTGCCTACCGCGCGCTTCGTGGACGGGGAAGTTACCCTCGACAACCACGAAGTCACGCCTGAAACGATCACCTACGTGGCGGAGCGAGTGGGCGACTTTGACAAAGATAACCGTGCCGGGATCGAGCGTACGCTGCACCGTATCAGTGCGCTGCGCAACCGGCGTGGCCATATCGTCGGGGTGACTTGCCGGATAGGTCGGGCCGTCTATGGCACGATTGACATCCTGCAAGACATCATCGAAGCAGGCAACAATGTGCTGCTGCTGGGACCGCCCGGCGTGGGCAAGACGACGCTGCTGCGCGAGGCCGCCCGTGTGCTGGCCGAATCGCGGCGCGTGATCATCGTCGATACGTCGAACGAAATCGGCGGCGACGGCGATGTCCCGCACCCCGCCGTGGGCCGGGCGCGCCGGATGCAGGTGCCTACGCCAGACTTGCAGCACGAGGTCATGATCGAAGCGGTGGAGAATCACAACCCCGAAACGATCGTGATCGACGAAATCGGGCGCGAGCTAGAAGCACGCGCGGCCCGCACGATTGCCGAACGCGGCGTGCAGTTGATCGGCACGGCGCACGGCAACACGCTGGACAACCTGCTGCTCAACCCGACCCTGTCCGACCTGGTCGGCGGGATCGAGTCGGTTACCCTGTCGGACGAGGAAGCGCGGCGGCGCGGCACGCAGAAAACCGTGCTCGAACGGCGCGCCCCCCCGACCTTCAACGTGCTGGTCGAACTCCAGACCCGCAACCGGATGGTCGTGCTGGAAGACGTGGCCGCCGCCGTAGACGCGAACCTGCGCGACAAGCCGCTGCCGGTCGAAATCCGCCAGCGCACAGACGCCGGGGAGATCACCGTCGAGAGCGCCCGGCCCGATCATGCCTTCGGCGACCGTAACGGCTCCACCCGCAACGGGAGTCCGCGCAAAGGCGAGAGCAAGCGCGGCAAAGAGCGCTTCGAGGGCCGGTCGCGGAGCATGGACGCCGAGCGCTCGGAACCCTTCGAGCAGGCCGCCCCAGCACACGGCGGGCGCTGGCAGCGTAAAACGCTGAACGTCTACGCCTACGGTGTGGCGCGCAACCGCCTGATGGACCTGGCGAAGCAGCTACGGGTGCCGGTCGAAGTCGTGGACGACCTCGACGGGGCCCAGGCTCTCGTCACGCTGAAGAACTACTACCGCCGCCGCCCGCGCCTGATCGTGGACGCCGAGCGGATGGGCATCTCGATCTACGTGCTGCGCGCCAACACGGTGACGCAGATGGAAGATTTCCTCGCGGACATTTTCCAACTGCACTCCGAGGACGCCGATGAGCCAGCCGAGGACGCGATGCGCGAAACCGAAGAAGCGATCCGGCGCATTCGGGCCGGGGCGCGCTCCGTCGATCTCGCGCCGCAGAACTCCTACGTCCGGCGGATGCAGCACGAAATGGCCCGCGCCGCGCACCTCGTCTCCCACAGCTACGGGAATGAGCCGCAGCGCCGCGTCCGCATCTTCCGGGACGAACCGGCGAACAACGCCTAGTGGCGCGCCGCTCGCGTGCCCGGTACAATGCAAGCGTTCAGAACCATCGCCGGTTGGCCTGGCTGACCGGCGATGGCTGTCTCTGGGAGGAACCTCATGGCCAAAGGATGTGCCTGTCTAGGGATCGTGCTGCTCGTGCTGGTCGTCTGCGGGGTGGCCGTCGCCGCCGTGCTGCACTTCGTCGGACAGCCCAACGCGCTGCGCACCAGCCTGGCTTCTAACACCTATGACCTCTCCGCGGGCGAAACACTGACCGTCACGCTCACCATAGAAAACGTCGATGTCGGCTCCGAGACTATTTCCGGGATCGGCCTGGGCAAGAGCTTACTCAAGGGACTGTCCATCGAGAGCATGACGCCGAACTATCGTGCCATCAAAAAACACAATTATCCGGTGTACGGCGAATGGGACGAATACACGCTCGATCAAACGCTGTTCGGCGGCGACAAATTGGAGATTACGCTGACCCTGCAAGCCGTCCACCCCGGCACTTACAGCGGGGACATTACAGTCTGGGTCAAGAGCGATTTCTACGGGATTTCGATGGCCCAGGCGCGGCGCGAAAATCTCCGGGTCAAAGTACGGTAGGCCATTATGTTCATTACGTTTGAAGGACCAGATGGCAGCGGAAAAACCACCCAGATTCCGCTGCTGGTAGAATTTTTACGCGAGCAGGGTTATACGGTGTTTCAAACCCGTGAACCGGGCGGCACCCCCATCGGCGATCAGATTCGCACGGTGCTGCACGACCTCAAAAACAAAGGAATGCACGACCGCACCGAGATTTTGCTGTATGCGGCCTCGCGCGCGCAGTTGGTTGCACAGGAGATTCGTCCCCGGTTAGCCGCAGGCGAAATCGTCGTCTGTGATCGCTACGCCGACAGCACGCTGGCGTACCAGGGCTATGGGCGCGGCCTGGATCTGGGCACCCTCCGCGCGATCTTGCACTTCGCGACAGGGGGGCTGCGGCCCGATTTGACCGTATATCTCGACCTCTCCGCCGATGAAGGGATGCTCCGCCGCGAACAGGCGGCCCAATCCGGCGCCGAATGGAACCGGCTGGATGCCCAACCTCTGGACTTCCATCGCCGGGTCTATGAGGGCTATCAGGCGCTGATCGCCGAAGATCCCGCCCGCTGGGTGTGTATCTGCGCCGTAGGCGAGCGCGCGGCGATCCAGGATCAGATCCGGGCGGCAGTCACCCCACGGTTGACACGCTAAGACCACTCATCGTCGGACGCCGACAGGCCGGAGCCCATATCGGGCGCTGGGCTGTCGTCCATCAGGCCCGGCATACTGGTCTCGATATCTTCGGGACTTTCGCCGTGTTCCAGCCGTCCGACGACTTCGTCGAATTCCGGCCCCATCTCCTCGCCCATTTCACTCCCCATCTCGCGCAGCACCCGGCCCATCGTGCGCGGGTCGGAGTCGGCGAGATCGTCGAAGGCGGTATCGTCCACATCCTCGCCCGCCGACATCAAGCGCGAGAGCGGGGAACGGCGGATCGCCACCCGCGAGATCAGGCGCGTCAGGCGTGTGCCCTGGCAGCGGGGGCAGGTATGGGTGGCTTGGTCGTAGTCCGCATAAGTCTTGTAAAATAGACTTACTTTGCGCCCACAGTCATTACAGCGAAATTCGTAGGTTGGCATCTTTCCCTCACGTGATGTTCGATCTGGCCGGGACAGGTGGGTACGACCTATCCCGTGAACAAATTTACCCCCGTACCGCTGGCGGTTGCAAGAAAACACGAACCTATTGCACAATTAGCACCAGGTGGTTCACAGCAGTTTTGAGAAATTCTCGCTTGTCCCCAAACCCGTCAAGCGAGATGCAAAACGAGAGAGGTCGCCCATGATCCCGTTCAAGCGCATCGTTCCGCTGGTAGCCGTTTTCCTTCTGATGCTTCTAGCTGCTGTGCCGCTGGCCACTCATGCCCAGACGGCGGCTCAGATCCTCGTCAACTATCCCGAATTGACCGACGTCAACGATGCACTGCAATTAGGGGTCTATTTCACGGTAACGGATACTTCAGGCCGGGTGGTCAGCGATGCTAAGGTGAAATCGGCCAAGCTGCTGCTCGACGACGGCACCGCCGTCGATGCGCAGGTGGAACAGCCCACAACCCCGTTCTACATCGTCCTGGTGCTGGACGCCAGCGGCAGTATGGCCGGGGCCGCGGAAGATATGCGGCAGGCGGCGATCCAGGCGATCAATGACTCGCCGGAGCAGGCGCAATTCGCCATCATCCGCTTCAACGACAAGATCGACATCTTGCAAGAATTCACCGCCGACCGCAACCGGGCGATCAACGCGATCGGGGACGTGAAGCCGGTCAACCTGGCGGGAACCTGCCTGTACGATGCCTCGTACGAAGCGATCCGCCTGATCAAGGATGCGCCGCAAGGACGCCGCGCGATCATCGTGTTCACCGACGGCAAAGACGAAACCGCCCAGGGGGATCAGTGCAGCCGCCACAACCTGAGCGACGTGATCGACTTCGCCAACCAGCGCGATTCGCGCGTCCCGATTCACACTATCGGGATGTCCACTCAAGAGGCCAATATCAACGCCTCTGAGCTGCGCAATGTGGCCGCTTCCACCGGTGGGCTGGCGGCCATCGGCGACCAGGCCGCGCTGAAAGACCTCTTCCAGCAGATCATGGACGCGCTCAAAAGCCAGTGGCTGGCCAAGGCGCTCATTTATCCTATGCACGGTCCCCATACCGCGACCCTGACGGTCACCCTGGACGATGGGACCATGCTGCCCGCGCTGGTCTCGTTTGAGGTCCTGCGCGACTACAAAGTGCCGGTCCTGCCGAGCGCCACGCCCACGCCGGTTATCGTGCACCTGGAAATTCAGTCGGTGACCGCCGACTTGCAGCAAGACCTGGTGTCGTTCGAAATTGCGGTACAGGGCGAGCAGGTCATCGCCGAATACCGTTTCAGCTTCTTCGACGCAAGCACCAACCAACTGCTGGATCGCTATACGCTGCCCGCCCCGCTGACGCCTCCGATCACGCTCCCGGCGGGGAACCTGCGCGGCAAAATCCGGGTCGAGCTGCGGATCGTGGACAGCGGCGGCAACCCGATCTCGTGGCCCGGCGAACGCGATGAAACGACCGACAAAGCCACCTACGAATTCTCGTATGTCCGGCCCACCGCCACGCCGCTGCCCGCCTCCTATACGCCGATTCCGGTCGGGGTCGAACTCAAAAGCATCTCGTATGACCAGGCTTCCGACATGATTACGCTGGACCTGAATCTGATAGGGCAGGACCAGATGAGCAGCCTGGAAATCACCATCCTGGACGGCGACACGAATCTCCTGGCGAATCGATCCCTCTTCGATCCTTCGAATTCCATCTCGATGGTGGCTGAAGGATTGAAACCGATGAAAAAGTACGTGGTGTTCATCACCGCGCAGGGCGCCAACGGCCAGAACCTGGTGCGCAGCAACGAACAGGACTTTGTCTACACCCCGCTGCTCACGCCCACACCCACCCGGACGCCCACGCCACCGCCGACGGCGACTACCAGGCCTCCCGCGGTGGCCATCGGGTCGATCAGCCTGGACGACGCGACCCAGGAAGTTATCATCGGCATCCTGACCGAAGACGAGGACCGGATCGCCAGTTTCGAATTGCAGCTTCGGGACAGCAACACCGGGCTGGTGATCGGGAATTACGTCCGTACCCCACCGCCCTTCGACACGATCCGCATTCCGCTGTCCACGCTGAAACCCGGCGAATATACGGCCATCCTGCGCGCGTTTGCCCCGGATGGCAGCCTGCTCATCGAAGCCGAACCGCTCAGTTTTGCCTATACGCCGCCGGAGACGCCGACGCCTACCCCGACGCCCACCCTGTCGCCAACGCCCACCTCCACCCCGGCACCTGGCCTGGGCGAACGAGTCACCGATGCCGTGCGCGACAATCCCGCGCTGGCGCTGGTGGTCGGGATCATCGGCTTCGCCCTGCTCATCGTCCTGGTGCTGCTGATCCGTCCGCGCAAGAAGGCGGCCACCGGCACCGGGTTCCTGTCGGCCCAGACCGGGTTCTACCAGATGCCTTCCGGGGATGCGTCTCCATCCAAAGCCTCCAAGCCTAAGGCGGAGTCGAAGCCGGAGCCTAAGCCGTCTGTCTCACCCGAAATGGCGACGATGGTCGAAGCGGAGATGAATGCCGAGGCCACCAACGTCTATACCGGCCCTGCCACACCAACGGCGACGCTGTCGATCAACCGCTCGCCCGCGGCGGAACGGCTCGGATCGAGCGTGACCATCACAGCAGTGCCGTTCAAGATCGGGCGCGGCTCGCAGGAAAAGAACGACCTCTCGCTGGACGAGGATACCAGTGTCTCGCGCAGCCATGCCGTGATCACCTACGAGGGCGGCCAGTTCTATCTCACCGACCAGGGCAGCAGCAACGGCACCGTCCTGGAAAACGAGCGCCTGGCTCCTCGTACTCCGACGGCGCTGTACGATGGGGCGCATATCGTCTTTGGGAAGGGCACCGAAGTCACCTTCAAGGTCTCAGGTGGCTTCCCAACGCCGGGACGTGGACCGGACATCGACCCGGATAAGACCGACTATGTCAACATCAGCCAGGTCAGGTGATGAGCTATGGCCCAGCAACTTCCGACTCTTGATGCAGCGGCGCTGACCGACATTGGACTGAAGCGCCAGAAAAACGAAGACAGCTTCGCGTTGCAGATTCCGCCTCAGGGCAACCCGTTGGCCGCGCGGGGGGCACTTTTTGTCGTGGCGGATGGCATGGGCGGCATGGGCGGCGGCGACATTGCCAGCCAGACCGCCGTCCAGATCCTCATGAAAGAGTATTATTCATCGGCCAATCCCGACCTGATGGCGGCCTTGCGAGCGGCTATCGAGGCCGCGAACGTCGCCGTGCGCGACAAAGCTGCCGAGGCCAACCGTCCGCGTATCGGCTCGACCGCCGCCGGGCTGCTGCTGCTGCCGGATGGCGAGGGCATGTGGTTCAACGTCGGGGACGCGCGGGTCTACCGGGTACGCCAGGGCTTGATCGAGCAGGTCAGCCACGATCAGAGCGTGCTCCAACACCAGTTGGATGCCGGGTTCATTTCGGAAGAAGATGCCCGCATCGCCCGCAACGTCAACGTGACCATGTTCATCGGACAGCCTAACCCGGTCCAGCCGGTCTACCGGCGCGGCCAGACGCAGCCGGGGGACATCTTCGTGCTGTGTTCGGATGGCCTGTGGGACCTGGTCGAGTCCAGCGAAATTCTGCAAATCGTCCAGAAGATGCCCGCGCAGGATGCCACACGAAAACTGGTCGACCTGGCACGCAAGCGCGGGGCGCCGGACAACGTGACGGTGATCGTGGTGCGACTGGGGGCCAAACCTCAACGCCGCTCGCGCGGGCTGGTCCTGGGGGCGCTGGCCTTGATCGCCGTCGCGGCCATCGGCACCGCGATCGTGCTGCTCAGCCAGGGGAACGATGCGAAGAACTCCACGCCGACCCCGACCACGCCTGCGGTCGCGGTGGTCCCCGGATTGCCATCCGAGACGGTCACCGCTACCGCGATCCCATCCGACACCCCGCAGGGATCAGCGCCGACCGCCGCCGCGGTCTTCAATATCCACACGCTGACATTTACCCCGACGCTGCCGTCGGCCACGCCCTCCCTGACGGCGACGACGACGCTCACCGCTACCGCCAGTGTGACCCGCACGCCGACCACTACGCGCACGCCAACGCCCACGCCGCTGCCCTCGGCGACGGCTACGGACACGGCGACGCCCACCTCCACCGGCACAGCCAGTGTGACTCGCACCCCGACGACGACCGCCCTGCCGCCGACGGATACGCCACCGCCCACCCCGACCACGCGGGCCTCGGATACGCCGGTGAAACCGCCGACGGTCACACTCAATCCGACCATCATTACGTGGACGCCGTCGCCCCGCCCCTCGCCCACGCCGACGCTGTCGCCCGAACAGCAAATCCTGATGTTCGCGAGCCAGGAAAGCGTGCAGCTCAAGGAGCCGACCACCCTCTATTTCCTGTACACGCTCACCGAGCCGACTACGACCGAGACCCTGACGCCAGGAATCCCCCAGGTGATCGAGACAGTCACGTTGGAAGCCGGGACACAGGTCATCGTCCGGAGCGACGTAGAGCAGCCGCATCCTGAGCACCCGGAGCTGATCCTGCGCGAAGTGGAGGTCAAAACCGGCCTGGAACGCGGAAAAACTGGTTGGATCGACCGCGAAGTGCTGGCCAATTCCGATCTGGTCGTGCCGCGTGTGATCGTGATCGCGCCCAAGGGTCTCAACGTCCGCGCCGGGGACAGCACGCTCTTCCCCACCGTCGGGCAGCTCGCCAGCGGCGAGATGGCCAAAGTGCTCGGCATCAGCAGCGGGGGCAGCGGGTGGTACCAGATTCAAATGAACAACGGCGTGATCGGGTGG
Source organism: uncultured Anaerolineaceae bacterium (assembly GCA_964427955.1). Lineage (GTDB taxonomy): Bacteria > Chloroflexota > Anaerolineae > Aggregatilineales > Aggregatilineaceae > JACRBK01. Next base: position 451 of record CAYRWY010000209.1, on the reverse strand, counting down.
GTAGCGCCGGGGTACGTCGAATTGATCGGAGCGGCAGTGCTCGAACGTATCACGCCGCCCGTACCGCCTACTCTGACCTTCACTCCGGAGGCGCCGGTGGTCACCGAAGCCACGGCGACGGAGAATCCCTCTGTCCCGGCGGCGCCGACGAGCGCCCCGCCGCCCACCAGCAGCGGGGGTGGCAGCACGAACAACTAGTCCTGGCAATCGGTAGTCATTCGCTGTATGCTAAGGGCAGAAAATCAGGGCGGGCCAGTGTGCCCGCCCTTTGGAGTCTCGGACCTGGTCATGTTATCCATTCGCCTGTTAGGACAACCCAGCATCGCGCTGGACGGTGAACCCCTCACCATCCGGCGGCGCAAGAGCCGCGGCCTGGTGTATTACCTGGCTGCCCAGACGCAGGCCCGTACGCGCGACCACCTGCTCGGCCTCTTCTGGCCGGAGCTGGATC
>CAYRWY010000208.1:0-9878 GCA_964427955.1 uncultured Anaerolineaceae bacterium | reverse complement strand
CGGAGCGCGAATGGTACGTGGATGGGCGCGTCGATCCGGCCTGGGAACTGGGCACCAACGAAAACTGGGGATCGCGGTTCATCGACGCTAACCAGACCGGCTGGCAGGATTTGATGATCGCGCTGACCGGGGAATTCATCGCGAAGGGCTTCGACGGCGTGTTCCTGGATACGGTCGATACGGTGGATATGTTTCCGCAGACCTTGCCCGGCATGGTCGAGATCATCCGCCGCCTGCGCGCGACGTATCCCGACGCGCTGCTGGTGCAAAACCGGGGCTTCTCGGTGATCGACCAGACCACCAGCGACGTGGACGCGCTGATGTTCGAAGACCTCGTGACCACCTATGACTTTGTCAACAACGAGTATCTCTACGCCGACAATACCTACGTCGCGCAGCAGATGGCCCAACTGCACCAGGACACCGGGCTGGTGATCCTGGCGCTGGACTACGTCGAACCCAGCAACCCGGCGGGGGCGTATCTGGCGATCCAGGCCGCGCACGACTATGGGTTCATCCCCGCCGTCTCGACCATCATGCTGGACGACATCCCCGACTATCACCTGGACGGCCCGCAGCAGCCGGACATTCGCATCCGGTCGATTGACGTCGAAACCAACGGAGAAACGTACACGCTGGTCATCACGGTGGAAAACGTCGGGCTGGCGGCCACGACCAAGCCCGTCAACCTGAGCCTGAGCATCGGCAGCGAGCAGGTCGCCAAATATACCATCGAGGCGTTAGGCATCGGCGAGCAGGCCGCCTGGCGCTACGACTGGGCCAGCCCGCCGCAAAGTGCCTCGGTGCGCGTGATCGCGTTCTCGCTGGACGACAAACATCCTGGCAACAACTCACTGCAATTCACCTATCACGCCGACAGCGTCCCGGTCGAGCCGCTGCTGCCCGCCGACCAACAGCGCCGCCGTCCGGCTGAAAATGGCCCCGATCTGCTGGCGACGCACCTGGCCGCGCCCCTGACCATCGACGGCAGCCTGGACGATTGGGGCACCGATGGGCCGTGCACCGAGGTCAACCAGGCCGACCAGATCATCTACGGCGATCCGGCCACCTGGACCGGGCCGGAGGACTTGAGCGGGCGCGTGTGTTACGCCTGGGACGACGAGGCGCTGTACGTGGGCTTCGCGGTGGTCGATAACGCCATCGTCCAGCAGTACACGGGCGGCGACCTGTGGCGCGGCGATCACGTCGAATTGTGGTTCGACACGCAGTTGCAGCTTGACTTCGACTCCGATCAAAACAGCGATGACGATTTCCAGGTGGGCATCAGCCCCGGCGATTTCGACCAGGTGCCACCCGCGCTGGTGATCTGGACTCCGGCGCGACTGCCTGACAGCTACGCCGACGTCGAATACGCGGTCGTGCAGACCGCCGACGGCTACAGCGCCGAAATCCGCTTCCCAGCGCAGGTGCTCAGCGGACTGCGGCTGGCCCCCGATCATGCCATCGGCGCTTCCTTCGATCCCAGCGATACGGATACGCCGGGGGGAACCGACCAGGAAACCATGCTGTCCACGGCCCACGACTCGCAGTGGGGCGTCCCGACGCTGTGGAATAACTTGATCCTTCAAAACTGATGTGAGTGTTTCGACCGATTAAGTCTATTTTGGGAGGAAAGATCATGTTAAAACGGACTGTCGTGCTTGTCACTTTGGTGGTGTTGGTGCTGGCGGGAACGAACGTGCTCGTGCCGGGAGCAGCCGCCCAGGATCAGATCAAACTGCGGCTGTGGGCACACCAGCAGGCGACCTTCAACGATCCGCTTCAGGCCCTGATCGATGCCTACACCGCCGAACACCCGAACGTCAGCATCGAGATGGAGACTTTCGAGTACAATCTGTATCTCCAGACACTGCAAACCGCCATGCCCGCCGGGGATGAAGCCGACATCATCGAGCTGTTCGGCTCGTGGGTGTGCAGCTACGCCGACCGGCTGGCGCCCATGCCCGAAGCCGCTGCCGCCAGCTTCGACCGCGGCACGTTCTTCCAGGCCACCCTGGATGGCTACATCTGCGACGACACCCTGTACGGGCTGCCCTTCGAGTTCAACATGGAATACGGCGCGGTGCTGGTCAACAAAGCCCTGTTCGAAGCCGCCGGGCTGAACTATCCGCCCGCCTGGAAGAACTGGGATGAACTGATCAGCGATGCCAAAGCCCTGACCCAGGTGAAAGATGGGCAGATGACGGTCGCGGGCTTCCACTTCACCAACCAGGACGCGATTGCCTTCATGTTCCTGGCCGGGATTTTGCAGCGCGGCGGGAATTTCTGGAACGAAGATCACACCGCGTTCAACTTCGACACCGAAGAAGCCCGCGCCACCCTGGAATTCATGCAGCAGTTGGTGGACGATGGCGTGGTAGACCCGGTGTTGTTCAACGACTCGGCCAACTGGTCGGGATCGGCCTTCTTCACTAACCAGTCCGCCATCGCGCTGATCGGCTCCTGGGCGGCGGCGCTGGTCGTCGATTATCCCGACTTCGGCGAGTTCGATTACGTGCCGCTGCCGAGCTTCGGGGATACGCCGGTCTTCGCTGCCGACTCCGGCTGGGGGTTGGTCACGTCGAAAAACAGCAAGTACGCCGAGGCCGCCTGGGATTTCGTCCAGTTCGCGACGGGCAAAGCCGACAACGCCCTGTTGTTCAACACCGCCTCCGGCACGATCCCGGCCCTGAAGGAACTGGTCGATAACGAAGACTACAAAGCCCAGTTGCTTGAAGCCAATCCCGCCCTCGGCGCGGTGCTGCCGCAGTTGGCGTATGGCACCTATATCGGCGAAATGCCCGACCGCGACCTGGTATTCTACAGCATCATCTATCCCAACGTGCTTGACATGCTCCAAGGAGTACAGTCGGTAGACGACGCGCTGGCGTTCATCGACGAAGACGCCAACGCCACCTTCGAAAACTAGCTGACTCATAGGCCGGGGCAGAAAAAAATCTGCCTCGGCCTCGTTTTATCGGGAGCCGCTCATGGAAAATATCGATCTGCAAGCCTACCGGCTGTATTGGGGCATGATCTGGGCCGTGGTCGGGAGCGCCGTCACGCCCCTGGTGTTCGACCGGCGCAACCGCAATCCGTGGATCGGCGCCGTGGGGGGCCTGATCACCGGGCTGGTTTCCGGCCAGATTTTCGGCTGGCTGTTCATGAAGGTGCTGTTTGAAGTCTGGTCCGATGCCGCCCCGGCGGCGAGTTTTGCGGGCGGTCTGGTCCTGCTGATCCCGCTGTGGGCGTGGATCAAGCCCCAATCCCACCTGGCACACGCCCAGCGAGGGATGGTCGCGGGCACGGTCAGCCCCCTCGTTTTTTACCTGGTGGTGCTCAGCGTCTTTCCGGTGATCTGGGCGATCCTGCTGGCGTTCTTCGATTACAGCCCGCGCCGGTCGGGCGGACCCATCCTGGGATTAGGGGGCAATAATCCCTTCGTCGGGCTGCAATATTTCAAAGAAATGGCCGATGGCTCGTCCCGCGATGCCCGCATGTTCCGGAACAGCCTGAGCAATACCGTGACCTTTGCCATGATCGTGCTCCCGCTCAACCTGCTGATCACGCTGCCGCTGGCGGCTTTGATCGAGTCCGTACACGAGCGGTTGAAGGCGGTCTTTCGGGCGCTCTTTTTTCTCCCGGTCGTCACGTCGTCGGTCGGCGTGGCGGTGATGTGGGGCTACATCTTCAACGCCCAGTACGGGCTGCTCAACAGCGGGTTGAAGGAGGTCGGCCTCACGCCCGTCGCCTGGCTGCAAGACCCCCGCGTGACGTATTTCGGCGTCCCGGCCTCCATGCTGGCCGTGATCGTCGCGTATATCTGGCAGGACTACGGCTACAACCTGGTCATTTACATTGCGGCGCTGCAAGGCGTGCCCGACAGTCTGAAGGAAGCCGCGCGGATGGACGGCGCCAACAGCTTTCAGGTGTTCCGCCACGTGACACTGCCGCTGCTGCGCCCGACGATCATGATCACCTCCATCCTGACGATGATCTCCTCGTTCCAGGTGTTCGACATCATCCAGGTGATGACGCGCGGTGGTCCAGGGCGGATCGGCAAAACCGACGTGATGCTGCTCGAAATCTACAACAGCGCCTTTCGCTACGATAAGATGGGCTGGGCTGCCGCGATCTCGCTGGTGTTGTTCCTGCTGGTCATGACGGTCACCGGGGTTCAGATGCGCCTGCTGCGCTCAGACTGGGAGTATTAGCGATGGCCGAGATCACCTTCCCTGCCGCTCAACCTGCGATCTCCGTGCGTTACAAAATCCTCCGGCGAATGCTGCGCAAAGCGCCGATTTACCTGTTCCTGGTGGCCGGGGCCATGCTGACGGTGACGCCGTTCGTGTGGACGATCCTGGCCTCGTTCAAGACTCACGCCGAGATCATCGACGCCACCAAGCAGAGCTTCCTCCCGCGTGATTTCACGACCCAAAACTACGACACCATTCTCAAAGACAAGGACCTGCCGCTGACGCGTTTCTATTTCAACAGCGGCTTCGTCGCCCTCAGCAACGTGATCATCCACGTCTTCACCAGCTCGCTCTGGGGGTACGTCTTCGCCAAACACCACTTCAAGTATAAGCGTCTGCTGTTTGGCTACGTTTTGGCGACCATGATGATTCCGTTCCAGGCCACTATGATCCCGGCCTATCTCATCCTGGTGAAATTCGACCTGACGAACAAGCTGTTGGGGCTGGTGGCGCTGAGCTGGTTCGATGCGTTCGGCATCTTCCTGATCCGCCAGTTCTGCCAGAGCATCCCCGACGAACTGTTGGACGCCGCCCGGATCGATGGGGCGACCGAGTGGGGCATCTACCGGCGGATCGTGCTGCCCCAGTTGGGACCGGTGCTGGCGACCTATGCCCTGCTGGTGTTCATGTCGAACTGGAACGCCTACCTGTGGCCGCTGATCGTCTTGCAGGATGTCGATGTACGCACGCTGCCCGTCATCCTCACCTGGTATAACGACCAGCACACGTCCAACCTGGGACTGCAAATGGCCGCGTCGGTCTTGATCGTCATGCCCATGCTGCTCGTCTACCTGTCGCTGCAACGCTGGGTGGTGCGCGGCTTCACGCTGTCGGGTCTCAAGGGCTAGCCGAACGGTCCTCCTGACTTCCATGCCAATGAACCAGCCGCAGGTGGGCTGGTTCATTTCATTTTCGCGCCGATTGACAGCCGCAGAGATCCAGCGTATGATAAATGAGAATATTTTCACGGTTGAACATTTGACAAAAAGAGGTTATTTTGCCTCGCAAAGCGAACCCCGTCGATCTGAGACTGTTGAGCAAAGTCAGCAAGCTCTACTACGAGCAAAAGCTGACTCAGCAGGAAATTTCCGAACGGCTGCGCCTGTCTCGTCCTAAAGTCTCCCGGCTGTTGCAGCAGGCGGAGGATGAGGGCATCGTCCAGATCAGCGTCCTGTCGCCGCCGGGCAGCTTTGCTCACCTGGAGCAGCAGTTGGAGACGCGCTTCGGCTTGCAGGAAGCCGTGGTGATCGAAGTGTCCAACGCCGAATCACAGGAAGCCGTCTCCAAACAGATCGGGATGGCAGCCGCGGGGTACTTGCAGAACACGATCCAGGATGGCGACATCATCGGCATTTTCTGGGGAGTCACCCTGAATGCCATGATCAGCACGCTGCAACCCTGCCAGGCCCACGACGTTCACGTCGTCCAGATGATCGGCGGGCTGGGTCCACCCGAAGCCGAGGAGCACGCCACCGACCTGTGCCGGAGGATGTCGCGCCTGCTCGACAGCAAACTCACGCTCATCCCCGCGCCGGGACTGGTCGATCATCCCGGCGTCAAGAAGGTGCTGCTGGCCGACAGCCACGTCCAACACGCCTTCCAGATGTTCAGCCAGATCAACCTGGCGTTCATCGGCATCGGCTCGGCCTCGCCCACGTCGTTCATCATGCAGAACCACATCTTGAGCCAGGCTGAACTGGAATATCTGCGCGGCCTGGGCGCGGTGGGCGAAACGGCCCTGCGCTTCTTTGGGGCGGACGGGCAGGCCATCGCCTCGGAGGTAGACGACCGGGTGATCGGCATCCAACTCGACGAACTCAAGCAGATCAAGCGCGTCGTCGGGATGGCGGGCGGCGCTCAAAAAGAGGACGTCGTCCGCGCCGCGCTGCGAGGCCGGTTGATCGACGTGCTGATTACCGATCACGCGCTGGCGGAACGCTTGCTCCAGACCCTCGACTGACGTGAGGAGGCGTAGATGCCCAGAAAATCCGATCCGGTAGACCTCCGCCTGTTGAGCAAGATCAGCAAATTGTATTACGAACAAAAGCTGACCCAGCAGGAAATCTCGGAACGGCTGCGCCTGTCACGCCCCAAGATTTCGCGGCTGCTCCAACGCGCCGAAGACGAGGGGATCATCCAGATCACTATCTTTTCGCCCCCCGGCAGCTACGCCGAATTGGAACAGGCCCTCGAAAACCAGTTCGGGCTGCGGGAAGCCATCGTGGTCGAAGCCGAAAACTCGGCGTCGCCGGAAGGCGTGGCGCACGAACTGGGCCAGGCGGCAGCCAACTACTTACTGCGCACGCTGGAACCGGGAGACGTGATCGGCCTATCGTGGGGATCGACCCTGAACGCGATGGTCAACGCCCTGCGCCCGGTAGAAGTCGAAAACGTGCAGATCGTGCAGCTCCTGGGCGGACTGGGGGCACCCGAAGCCGAGGTCCACGCTACCGACCTCTGCCGCCGGATCGCGCGCCTGCTCAACGCCCGGCTGACCCTGATTCCCGCCCCAGGGGTGGTCAGCAACCAGCAGATCAAACACGCCCTGCTCTCCGACAGCCACGTGCAGGCCGCCTTCGCCTCGTTTCCCAATATCGCGGTGGCCTACGTCGGGATCGGCATCCCCTGCCCGACCTCGGTCGTCATCCGCGACGGCACGATCATCACGCCCCACCAACTGGACGAGCTGCTCGCCCTCGGCGCGGTCGGCGACATCGGCCTGCGCTTCTTTGACGCGTCCGGCCAGCCGATCCAATCGGAACTGGACGAACTGGTGATCGGGATCGATCACGACCAACTACGCGCGATCGGGCGCGTCGTCGGCGTGGCAGGCGGCGTGGAAAAGCTGAGGGCCGTCTACGGGGCGCTGGCAGGGCACTGGATCGACGTGCTGATCACCGATCACGCCCTGGCGCAACAGCTCCTCGCTCCACGCTAGAGGTCCGTTTCTCCCAGTTACAAACACCCCTCTTCGGCACGTGTCTCCTAGAGTTGGAATGATCACGTTTCAGCAACACAAGTCAATAAAAACACAATTGTTCACCTGTTGACAAAATCTCAGGAATAGCATACGATGTTCATAGATCGATCAAAAAATCATTATTGAACAAATGCTCACTATCACGAAAGAAGCTGCTTGTGTTGACTGATGACATCGTCGCGATAGCTCGCACCGTAATCGAACAAGAAAGCGCCAGCGTCGCCGCCCTGACCCACCAACTCGACGACCGCTTCAGCCAGGTGGCGCACCTGCTGCTGAACTGCCAGGGTCATGTGCTGGTCGCCGGATCAGGCACGTCTCACCCGGTGGGCGCGCGCCTGGCGCATTTGCTGTCGTGCTGCGGGACCCCTGCATTGTTTATTCACCCCGGCGACAGCCAGCATGGCCTCTCCGGCGCGGTCACCGACCGCGATGTGCTGATCCTGATCTCCAAAGGTGGCGAGACCACCGAAGTCAATTTCTTGGCCAAGATCGCTAAAAAGCGCGGCGCGCAACTGGTCGCGTTCACCGAAAAGCCCGAGTCCACGTTGGGAAAACTGAGCGACGTAGTCCTACCGATCCAGGCGGCGGCGGACGTGGACCCCTACGGCATGATCGCGACCGGGAGTTCGCTGACAGTCTGCGCGATGGCGGACGCCCTGTGCGTGGTGCTGCTCCACCTGCGCGGCTACACGCAGGAGTCTTTCGGCCAAACCCATCCCGGCGGCGCCGTAGGCTTGAAGCTGGCCTCTGACAGAAAGGACAGCACCCCGTGAAAGCGGTCGTCTATCGTGGGCCAGGCCGCGTCGCCTGTGAGGATATGCCCTACCCTGAACTGCCCGTCGATGGCCTGATCCTCAAGGTCACCGTGTGCGGCATCTGCGGCGGCGATCTGCGCGCCTACAAGCACGGGCTGCGCTCCGACCGCGAGTGGCAGATCCTCGGTCACGAGATTTCGGGCGTGGTCGCCGAAGTAGGCCGCGACGTGCCGGATTACCACGTCGGCGACCGGTTGGCCGTGGCGGCGGATGTGTCGTGCCACCGGTGCTACTACTGCCAGCACGCCTACTTCAACCTGTGCGAAGAGTGGAAGCTGTTGGGCCTCGACTATCCCGGCGGGTTGGCGGATTACATGCAGCTCCCCGAAGCCATTCTCCGGCGGGGGATCGTGCACCGCATCCCGGACAGCCTGTCGGACGTGCGGTCGGCGCTGGCCGAACCGGCCTCCTCGGTGCTATTTGCCCAGCAAACGCTGAATATCCAGCCCGGCGAAGTCGTCGTCATCTTCGGGGATGGGCCAATCGGGGCGCTCCATGCCCAGATCGCGCGGCTGCGGGGAGCGAAGCCGATCATCGTCGGCATCACAGGCGGGCGGCTGGAGATGTTTCTGAACAACGATTTGGGCACCTGGAAGGTCTTCAACAACCTGACGCAGGACGTCGTCGCCGAGGTGCGCGCCCTGACCGCCGGACGTGGGGCGGATGCCGCCATCGTGGCCGCCCCGGTGAAAACGGTCCAGGCGCAGGCCGTGGAGGTCGTGCGCAAGCGCGGGCGCGTGGGGTTGTTCGGCGGACTGCCCAAGGACGATCCGATCACGCCGCTCGACAGCAACCGGATTCACTACAACGAGATCAGCGTGACCGGCAATTTCTCGTACCACCCGGACATGCACGCGGTGGCGCTGGATCTGCTGGACCGGGGATTGATCGAAGCGGACAAAATCATCACGGCGGCGTATCCCATCGAACGCGTGCTGGACGCCTTCAACGCCGCGATGAATGCCACCGAGTTGAAAGTTGTGCTTACCCCTAACACCGCATACTGAGAGAAGAATCGAATGTTCGCACTCGCAGAAGACATGAAAATACTGGAAGTCGCCGGGCGTTTCGTCCGGGTGGGGTTGATCGGGGCCGGACAGATGGGGACCGACATCGTCAGCCAGGTGTCGCTGATGCCCGCCCTGCGCGTCCAGATCGCGGCTGACATCGACCTCAACCGGGCGGTCGAGTGCTATGCCATTGCCGGACACCCCAAAGATCGCGTCGTCGTGGCGGAGACGCTCGACGACGTGAACCGCGCCTGGTTAGGCGATCACTTCGTCGCCGCCGCCGATTACCGGCTGGTCACCGATGCGCCGCTGGACGCCGTGATCGAATCGACCGGGCACCCCGAGGTCAGTGCGCGCTCCACCCTGCGGACGCTCTACCAGAAAAAACATCTCATCACGATGAGCGTCGAGATGGATATCACGGTTGGCCCGCTGATCAAGTGGTTTGCGGACCAGCACGGCGTGATCTATGCCATCGGCGCGGGGGACGAACCCTCGGCCCTGTACGAGCTGTACGATTTCGCGACCGCGCTGGGCCTGACGATTGTGGCGGCAGGCAAGGGGAAGAATAATCCGCTGAACCGGGATGCCGTGCCGGAAGACCTGGCGGCAGAAGCGGCGCGGCGCGGCCTGACCCCGGAAATGCTGATCGAATTCGTCGATGGCTCGAAGACCGAGATCGAAATGGCGTGCGTGGCGAATGCGACCGGCCTGGTCCCGGACGTCTTCGGAATGCACGGGCCGCAGGTCAACGTGGCCGACATCAAAAACACGTTCGATCTGAAGGAAAACGGCGGCGTGCTCAGCCAGTATG
>CAYRWY010000207.1:6792-9918 GCA_964427955.1 uncultured Anaerolineaceae bacterium | reverse complement strand
CTCTCCAGCTTGCCTGGGGAGGGGCTGGGGGTGGGGTTTAGATTTCAATGCAAGGGTCAGTAAGTCTTGTCTCACCCAATGGTCAAAAGGGCTTGAACTATTCCTGCAATTTGTTTAATTTTGCCCTTTGAACAATCAAAAAATGGAATGGTCAGGACATCAGAATTGACTAAATTGACAACTATTTTCGCCGTGTCAATCGAACTCCTGTTTAGTGTCCGGTGGCTGGTTGCTATAATCTTAACTGCGCCAGAGACGCACGGGCGATCATGCCCCTGCGTCTGCTGATTCCCGCCCACACCAACCGTATAGACCAGGAGAATTCGAGATGCTTCGACGCTTGCTATTCGCGGCGCTGTTGATCGCGCTGCTGCCCCTCGTGCCGTTTGCCTCGGCGCAAGAGCCGTCGCCCACGACCCCGGCCTGGGTGAACGGCTTCGGCTCGCTCATCATCGACCACCTATCGCCCGACGAAAGCGCACTGGCCGTCGCCACCACCACCGGGCTGTACCTGTACGACACGGCCCAACCGGCCACGCCGCCACGGCGTCTGGACGGGCACACCGACACAGTGATCGGACTGACGTTCAGCCCGGACAGCACGCTGCTGGTCTCGTCCAGCCTGGACGGAACGGTGCGCTTGTGGCGCGTACCCGGCGGGGACAGCGTGTGGAGCGCACGGATCGCCGATCCCGCCGCCGCGCCGATTGGAACGGCGTTTACCGATGACGGATCGCTGCTGGTGGGACCGACCTTAACAGGCGGCGCGGAGTTCGTGATCAACGCGCGCAGCGGGCAGGTCCGGATGTTGGAGACGTCTTTTCAGGTGCGACGGCGCAGCAGTGACGTGCTGTTCGTGGATGCGCCTGACGGCGTGCCGGTCCTGCACGCGATCACCGCCAGCGGGGATAACTTTGAACAGCACGATCTGCTCACGCTGGACGGCGTGACGGTCACGGAAGACACCCCAATAAGCCTTTCGGACGATTATCTAGCCGTCGCGACCGGAGGCAGCGTGATCGCCATGCAGATCAGCGACGGCGCAGTGGTCGCCCGGCTCGACAACGTCCCCGGCTATCCCGGCCTCCGCGAGAACGACCTGATCCTCGACACGACCGGCAACCTGACCGTGGTGGATCTGGGCACCGGGGCACGCGTCGATGTCGCCAAGCAGTCCGGCGGTTACCGGGGCTACGACTGGGTGGTTTACGTCGATCCGGAGGGTGCATTCAAGGCCCTGGACCTGCACAGCCTGCAATCGACCACGGTGGCTGCCCCGACTCCCAGCACCTTCTGGCAGTCAGAAAACTACCTGTTGTATCCCGATTCAGACGGCGTGCCGAGTCTGGTGGACCTGGCGAGCAATGCGCTCCGCCCTCTGCCCGGCATCACGCTTCCCCCGGATGCCCAGAATGTCCATTTCATCGCCTACGAACAAACGGTGCTGATCGCGTATGGTTACGGGCCGTTCACGGTCGGGCTGTGGGACGCGACGACCGGTGACGCCCTGGTCGAGCCGCAGACCTATGATGCGCCGGGACAGGGTTTCTTACGAGCGGAAGCGCGCGCCGCCATGACCGCCATGCGCGAGGGCAGCAATGGCCTCCTGATCGCCGACCTGGCCGCCCCCAGCCTGCAATGGACGCCGGTCGATGGCTACGCCGAACCGCGCCAGTTCAGCGCGAGCGGCCTGTATTACCGGACGAGCCGCGGGCTGGCGCTGCTCGATCCCGCGAGTGGATCGCCCACGCGGATGGCTTTTGACGGCCATACGACGCTGATCAACGACATCGCCTACAGCCCGGACGGGGCGCGCCTCGCCTCGGCCAGCGACGATGGCACCGTGCGCGTGCGGGATACCGCAACCGGCCAGACGCTCGCCGCCGTGCCGATGGAAGGCACGCCGGAGCGGGTAGCGTTCGCGGGCGACACCCTGTTCATCATCACCGACGGCCACCTGTACACCTGGAACGGGTCATTGAGCACCGCAATAGACGACTTTGGTACGATCAACGACCTCGGCGCGGCAGGCACGACCCTGGTCGCCATCACCGATCAGAATGTGCTGGTGCTGGACGGCAGCCTCCACCCGACGCTGCGGCGCTCGCTCGCCCCGGATGCCGCGCTCCCGCCCACCAATGGCTACACCGCCGTTGCCATCGACGCGGGCGGAAGCTACATCGCCGCTGCTGCCAATGTCGGGAGCACCGCCTACCCGGAGCAGACGATCGTGGACGTGTGGCGGGCGAACGGCGCCTTCGTGGGGCGGCTGAGCAGTCCTGATCCCAGCTATGGGGGCTACGTCAAGTCTTTGAGCTTCGCGGCGGACGGCTCCCAGTTGGCGCTCACCGCCGCCGAAACGACCGTCTGGAACCTGGACGACGTGCCGGGCGACCCGGCCTACGTGGTGGTCAACGCGTATGCCTCCGGCAGCACCTTCGCCGGGAGCAACCTGGCCGTGGGGACCTACGGGATTCCGGTGGGCAGCGTCGTGTTGTACGACCCGGCGGGGACTTACGAGCAAACTTTGCAGCGCAACGTCCATGTCCTGAACGCAGGTGGCGGGGGCGACACGCCGCGCGAACCGATCGCGGGCCGCCCGGACGGGTCCCAGATCGCCGCCCAGGAATTCCCCGCCGCGCTGGTCGCCTGGGAGGTGCCGCAGCCTACGGTGACCCCTTCACAGTCGGTCATCGCCTACTGCGACACGCTGGATGGCGCTCCCACCGGGCTGACGTCCGCCGCTCCGCTCGATGTCGAATGGAGCTGGTATGCTACCGAGCTTCCGCTGGTGCTGGATCACATGAACTCCGTCCAATACGAAATCAGCCTGGACGGCCAGAGTCTCGCCACCGGTGACGCCCAGGTCAGTACGGTCCGCCGTGACAGCGCCAACGACAACCACTGGACGGTGTATTACACCCTGCACGTCGGTCCGCTGGCCGCCGGGGAGCATACCCTCACCTACCGGGCGACGTGGAGCCGGGTGATCAGCGACGGGCTGTCGGATTACGGCCCCGGCACCGCCCACCCGGAGGATACGGGCACCTGCCGGTTCACCGTGGGGTAGCGCCCATACCCCTGATGCGGACGACGGAAATCGTAGGGGCGGACCCATGTGTCCGC
>CAYRWY010000207.1:1513-6692 GCA_964427955.1 uncultured Anaerolineaceae bacterium | reverse complement strand
CCGCTCCCCTGCGGGTCCCGGCGGCCTTGATGCACTTTAACCAAAGTTTACGAGGGCTTATACCATTGAGCCTTTCCATCCCCACCGCCGGATGATATAATGCTCGCGGTGGGGTGAAATCTTCCACCCATTTATGACCGGCGGACCTACGTCCGGCCCGCTTGGTGGCACGTATTCGCAATCCATACGAAATGAAAGACTAGAGGACGCTGAGGACTATGGGAATCCCTAAAGAGAACAAAGAAGAGATCATAGGCAGCTACGCTCGCCATCAAGGCGATACCGGCTCGCCGGAAGTCCAGATTGCGCTGCTCACCACGCGCATCGACCAGCTCACCGAGCACCTGAAAGTACATAAGCACGACGAGCACAGCCGTCGCGGACTGCTCAAGCTGGTCGGCCAGCGCCGCCGCCACTTGAAGTACCTGAGCCGCAAGGACCCCATCGCCTACCGCGAATTGATCCAGAAGCTGGGTCTGCGCCGCTAAAATCAAAGAGCACTTCTAAGCGCGGGTCCTCGGACTCGCGCTTTAACCTATGATCACCCGTATTCACCCGTTGCCAACTCATGGTCGTGCCTGTGACTCCCCCGCCCGACGGGTGGCTCGATGGGGCACACCTATGTTAGACTCTGGACAGTGCAACAGGTCAGTCTGCCGGAAACAGCGAAATTGGACTCGCGGTGATCATCGTTCCCTCTCTCTTTTTTCCGTCTTATTTTCGGCATCCTGTTTATACAGTTCATCGCATCGGCCCGGCGCGCAGGAATTGGAACATGCGGTCAAGCCCGTGTCGCACACGTCTTGACACCAGGTTCCAAGTCCTGACCTCCGGGCACCAAGGGAGGTTCTAAACATGAGTAGCAGTGGAAACATGCCCCAAAATCGCACCTTTGTGGCGAAAGTGGGCGAGCAAGAAGTCATCCTCGAAAGCGGCAAGCTGGCCGAACAGGCCGGGGGCGCCGTCACCATTCGCATGGGTGACACGGTCGTTTTTGCGACGGCGACGATGAGCGCCATCGCGCGCGAAGGCGTGGATTTCTTCCCGCTGAGCGTCGATTACGAAGAAAAGCTGTACGCGGCGGGGCGCATCCCCGGCAGCTTCATGCGCCGCGAGGGGCGTCCGTCGGAGGCGAGCATCCTGATCGCGCGCGTCACCGACCGCCCGCTGCGCCCGCTGTTCCCGCACGATCTGCGCAATGAGGTGCAGGTCATCGTCACCCCGCTCAGCCATGACCAGGAAAATCACGCCGACATGCTGTCGATCATCGCGGCCAGCGCGGCGCTGACCATCTCGGACGTGCCGTGGGAAGGTCCCATCGGTGGGGTGCGCGTCGGCATGATCGACGGCGAGTTCGTGATCAATCCGACCATCCCGCAGATGGACGAAAGCCAGCTCGATCTGCGCATGGCGGGCACCGCCGACGCGATCATCATGGTCGAAGCGGGCGCGAACGAAGTGGACGAAGAGACGATGGTCAAGGCGCTGCGCTTCGGCCACGACGCCATTCAGGACGTGATCCGCGCTCAGAACGAGATGCGCGCCCAGATGGGCAAGCCCAAGCGCGAGTACGTCCCGGCCATCGTGGACGCGGCGCTGGCGACCGAAGTGGAAACCAAGATTTCCGCCGACATCGCCAACATCGTCGCCACGCACATCGACCGCGACGACCGCAACGCCGCCGTGGACGAGCTGCGCGACCGCCTACTGGCCGAATACGAAGCGACCGGCGTCCGTGATGATGCCGTCGTCAGCCTGGCCCAGGTGCGCGAAGCCCTGAACGATACGCTCAAGAAGGAAGTCCGCCGCCGCATTCTCGAAGACGGCGTCCGTCCCGATGGGCGCGACTACGTCACCATCCGTCCGCTGGCCGCCGAGGTGGACACCATCCCGCGCGTGCACGGCTCCGGCCTGTTCAAGCGCGGCCAGACCCAGGTTCTCAGCATCTGCACGCTGGGCACCCCGCGCGACAGCCAGCCGCTGGACGGCCTGTATCCCGAAGATACCAAGCGCTACATGCATCACTACAACTTCCCGCCCTTCAGCACGGGCGAGACGTGGATGCTGCGCGGCCCCAAGCGCCGCGAGATCGGGCACGGGGCGCTGGCCGAAACCGCGCTGCGCGCCGTGATCCCGCCGGAAGACGAATTTCCCTACACCATCCGCGTGGTGAGTGAGGTCATGTCGTCCAACGGCAGCACCAGCATGGGCAGTGTGTGCGGCAGCACGTTGGCCCTGATGGCCGCCGGTGTCCCGATCCGCCGTCCGGTGGCCGGGATCGCGATGGGCCTGATCAAAGAAGGCGAACGCTACGCCGTGCTGACCGACATCCAGGGCCTGGAAGATCACCTGGGCGACATGGACTTCAAAGTCGCCGGGACGACCGAAGGCATCACCGCCCTGCAAATGGACATCAAGATCAAGGGTGTCAGCGACGACGTGCTGCGCCAGGCGCTCTCACAGGCGCGCGAAGCCCGCCTGCAAATCATGGACGTGATCCTGACGGCCATCCCTGAACCGCGCACGGAACTCAGCCCCTATGCCCCGCGCATCGAAACCGTGAAGATCAACATCGAGAAGATCGGCATGGTGATTGGGCCTGGCGGCAAGATGATCCGCAGCATCCAGGACAAGACCGGCACCAAGATCGACATTGGCGAAGACGGCACCGTCTTCATCGCCAGCGTCGATGGCCCCAGCGCCGACCGCGCTCGCGAGATGATCGTGGCGCTGGTCGAGGAGCCGGAATTGGGCCGCATCTACACCGGGCGTGTGACCCGCGTCGAGAACTACGGCGCGTTCGTCGAAGTGCTGCCCGGCCACGATGGGCTGGTCCCGATCAGCCAACTGTCTGACCACCACATCGCGCGCGCCGAAGACGAAGTCTCGGTCGGCGACGAGATCATGGTCATGATCACCGACATCGACGGCGACGGCAAGATTCGCCTCAGCCGCCAGGCCGTGCTCGAAGGCTGGACGCTCGAAGAAGCGCGGGCTGCCGATACCAAGATCGGCAGTGGTGGGCGCAGCGGCGGCGGACGGTCCGGCGGGCATGGCGGTGGACGCGGCGGCGGGCGTGGTGGCGACCGGGATCGTCGCGGCGGCGGTGGTGATCGCGACCGTCGTGGCGGCGGTGGCGGCGGGGATCGCGGTGGGGATCGCGGCGAGCGCAGCAATCGCGGCAACTTCCGCTAGACCCGGCAGTTTCAAGCTTAGAAGTATGGGCGTTCCACCCGCGTGGAGCGCCCATTTTTTTCGCGGAGCGATTGACAGCCAACGTAAAGCATTTTATTATAGTATTGTATTACAATACAGTCCGCAATCGCCGCTTACGTGCCTGCCCCCTGACACGTCCGCCCAGGATCACGCCGCAGCCGATCCTTAGGTCGTCACGAAAGGACTTCAGGATGCCCGCGACACTCGAAAAACTATCCGATAGGCCCATTTACTTAATTCGCTACTCCGATCCGTTCGCGCCCGATCAGGTGATGTCGGTTTTTTCCGAAATTGGCCGGACCGCCGACCAGGTCCAACCCGTCTACGTCATCAACGACCTGTCTCAACTCGCGATGAATTTCAGCGAGATGATGCTGGGGATGCGTGAGGCGGCGCTGGGCGGGCCGGGGACGGCAGCCGATCCCCGCACCCGTCACGTGCTGGTGGGCAGCCACGAACTCCTCCAACTTACGTCGGAGGCGCTCAAGCAGGAGCAGTACGGTCAGCGTAACGTCCCGTTGTTCATGACCATTGACGAGGCACTCGCGTATATCAAGGCCCAATAGTTTTTATTCCGTGCGACTTTCCCATGCGTGCGCTGGCGGTGTCCTCCCCCCAGCGCATTTTTGTGGGGTCATCCTGACAAAAACCAGACATAAAATTAAGAGGGTATAAATTCACACTTAATACAATGAGGATATCTAAACCTTGTCAGGAGGGGTGCTATGATGTCCGCTTCATTCGATCCACTGTCCGGCAAGCCCATCACGCTGATCCCTCACGCTGCACCCGCCAAAACCGACCCGGTGGTCCCGGTGGTGGTTGAACGCGCCGAAGTCCCTTACGAAATCCACCCGGTTTTCGTGCAATCCGAGGCGATCCCGATCCCGGTCGAAGTGGTTGACCCGGAGGATGATCAGGAGATGGTGTACAGAGACCGCTAAAAAATACGCTTCAACTCGCCGCAAGCCGTCTGCAACGACGGCGGCGCATCTTCCGCTAAAGGCTGGTGACGCTGGGCAGCCAGAGTTTCGACCACCGCCTTACAATCGCTTTCTCTGGCCAGATGAGGATATGGATCGTTCTCGTTTACCGCCCGCCCCTGCAAGTAGTAAATCCAGGTTTCAATCGCTCGCTTCGGAATAAAAATACCGATCCGCTCGCCGGGTTGGCGTTTGTCCTGTCTGGCCTGGGTCAGGGCCTCATCCAACTCTTCAAAATGATCCTGCACACTGCGGGCATCAGCGTCGATCATCACAACGAGGCCAATCTGTAAGTGATTGCGCTTGCTCCGGTAAGTTTTCACTTCAACGGGGTACTGCTGACGAACAAATTGCTCGGCTGATCCTTCACCTATGGGATAAGGAACCTTTCTGATACGCCGGGGATGCACTCCACAACCTATCAGAAAATGGTAGACAAATGTATATTGTTGGAGGTCTTCACACAAAACCGCCACTTCTGTGTATTGACCCATTTACAGCCACCCTCGTGCGACCAGTTCCGAAACCGGCAGTCCGTCTTCTGCCCCGCGCGTGACCGGTTTGATGCGTGTTGGACGGTTGCTCTCACGTTCGAACCATGTGGTCACAGGAGCCGCCAGCAAGTAGTTGATAAATTCAGGATGATGAGAGATCAGAAGGGCCTGAGTTTTGTTTTCCTGACAAAGCATGTACAAACTGGTCAACCAGGGCTGGATTTCTGGCAGTGCCAGGAAGTTTTCCGGTTCGTCCAACAGCAAGGGACTTTCCCGCAACTCGTCGCCTTGAACAGCATACAGCAGTGTGTAGAGCGCGATCAGCATCCGCTGCCCGTCGGACAACTCGCTGAAACGGTACTCGGTCAACCCATTGCCGCCTTCGGTGCTAAAGACGGCTTTCAGGAGGCGGTGTTTTTCCCCTACTGCCTCGAACTTGAAATGCTTGAAGCCGGGCATGATCTCGCGCAGTTCGTCGGTCAGCCG
>CAYRWY010000207.1:0-1413 GCA_964427955.1 uncultured Anaerolineaceae bacterium | reverse complement strand
CCTCGAAAACCGCCGTCTTACCACTCCCATTCGGTCCCAGCAGCAGGTTGATGGAGTCGGCCTTGAATTCGAAGTTGACCAGGCTTTTGTAATTGTCGATGTAGATACGCTTGAGCATGATTCACCTCACTTTGTCTCAGTGACGATGATACTCGCTATCAGTTCTGAAGACCAGAGGATTGCCCGGCGCTGCGTAGAGGATTCATCCCCTTCCCTCTGCGTACGAGAGAAGGGGAGGTGAGGCTCACGACTTGCTGGCGACGACGAAGCCAAAGCCGTTGTTGCGGTGGTGCTTCAGGAAGTCGTCGCGCGCGGTGATCTGGTCCAGCAGGTGCTGGAACGAGTCGGTCAGCAAATCCAGCGGCACTTCGTCCATATCCTGGAACGCCGCCTGCGTGATGGCGAAGATCGCCACCTCGCGGATGAACGCCCCCGGATAGCCCACCAGGTCCTGGACCAGCGCCCGGTGTTCGTTACGCCACATCTCGCCCAGGTAGTAGCGCAGCATCCGCTCGGCGTCCTCCCGGTTGGTCGTTTCGGGGATGATGAAGACGCGATCCAGGCGGCCCGGACGCTTGATGATGCGCTCGTCGATGGCTTCGGGATAGTTGGTGGTCGCGATCAACAGCGTGCCCGCGCCGTTTTCCTTCGACTCCGCCCCGTCCAGCACGTTCAGCACCAGCGCCTTTTGATCTTCCTCTTTGACGAAGGCGTCCAGTTCTTCGAGCAGGATCAGCGTCGGCAGCTTGGAATCGGCGGCGATCTCCAGCGCTTCTTCGATCTTCCAGAAGGCCGCGCCCGCGTAATCCGCGCTCGATACGTAGATCACCAGGTAATCCCGATCCAGCGCCCATTTCGCCAGCGCCGAGCAGATCATGGTCTTGCCCGTGCCGGGGACGCCCGCCAGCAGCAGCTTGCGGAACGGCTTCAGCTTGAGCCGCTGGTAGATGCCGATCCCCTTGCTGAAGAACGACTCCACGTCGCGCAGCAGCGTCTCCTTGAGATCGGACGGCAGCACGATGTCGCCCCACTCGGTGTTCGGCTCGAACGAACTGGTCCGCCCGCCGATGATCCGCACCTTGGGCAGCGGGTCCAGCGCGCCGGATCGCTGATCGCACTCGTTGGCGAAGACGGTCCAGGCAGGCATGAACGATTCCGGCACACACGCCAGGCAAACTTTGTGTCCCTGGTCGGTGAAGTAGGCGGAGACGGCCAGCGTATCGACCACCTCCCCGGTTTCGGCGGCGGTGAAGTGGTAGACAAACGCGCCGGTCCGCACCAGGTATTTGCCGCTCTCGGAATATTCCGTCACCGAGGCGAAGGGCGCGCTGTCGAGCACGTCATAGCCGCCGAACGTGTAGCCGCCGGGGAGTACCAGTTCTCGATCAAAGCGGGCCAGCACCGTCTGGTGAG
>CAYRWY010000206.1:0-9965 GCA_964427955.1 uncultured Anaerolineaceae bacterium | reverse complement strand
CGGGCGGCACGTCGCCGGTGAGCGCCCGCGCCGGGAGGGTGGTGATCATCCCCACCGGCACGATCCAGGTCAGCACCAGCCGCAGCCCGCCCGGATACAGCTTGACCGGGTAGCGCGCCATCTGGAAGATGCCGTCGAACACCCAGGTGAACAGGAAGCCGGGACTCCAGAACACCAGCGCGGTGAAGGCCAGCAGGATCGCGTACAGCAGCAGCACGCTGGCGAACAGCAGCACCACGAAGGTGAGCAGGTGTCCCGCCGTCGGCGTCGTGTCCAGCGCCAGGATCGCCCGGCCCAGCACGCCCAATCCCAGCGCGAGATCGAACAGCGCGAACAGCCGCCACTGCCGGAAACTCGCCCAAAACTGGACGTTGACCGGGCGCAGCATGGTGAAATCCAGCCGCCCGCTCCACACTTCGCCATCGATCCCGGTGATCGATCCCAGGCTGGGGCCGATGAACAGGTCGCGCAGCGCCCCCACCATCAGGTACACGCCCAGCACGGCCAGCGCCGCGCCAAAGTCCCAGCCGCGCACGGCGTCCACCTGGTCGAACAGCACCGCCAGCCCCAGCACGCCGGTCCCCAGGTTCAACAGCGAGTGCAGGATGCTGATGAAGAAATTCGCGCGGTAAGCCAGATCCTGCTGCGCCGAGGCGCGGACGAAATGGCCGATCAGTCTCAAGTAGTAGCGCATCATTATCCTCCCAGCGCCGAATACCGGCGCAGGCCGCTGCGCCACATCACCCGGTACAGCAGGATCGCCGCCAGCGCCCAGCCGCCCTGCATCACGAAGCCCAGCAGCAGGTCGGCGCGATCCAGTTGGCCGGTGAGCACTTCCACCGGAAAGCCAACCATGTAGCGGAACGGCAGCACCACCGCCGCCTTGTTCAACACGCCCGGCAGCAGCGCGGTCGGGGCCACCTGTCCGGCCAGCAGGAAGACCAGTGCATCCTGCACGGCCAACAGGGCATCGGCGCGCGTCGCCCAAAAGGCCAACAGCGCCAGCCAGTAGCCCCAAAAGAAGCGCAGCAGCCAGGCCAGCAGCAGCGCCGGGACGAAGGCGATCACCGCGCCGGGCGTGGTGTGCAGCTCCGGGCGCAGCAGCACGGCCAGCACGCCCGTCACCGGGACGACGAAGATCATGTAGACGACTTTGCCCGCCAGCTCGGACGCCAGGGTGTGGTACAGCGGCGACATCGGGTACAGCAGTTGGCCGTTCAACTGCCCGCCCCGGATGATGTCGCCCACCGTCCAGTTAGTTTGGGCGTAGGTCAACTGGTTCACCAGGATCAGCACCAGGTAGTACGCCACGAACTCGCCCCGCGTGAAGCCGCCGATGCTTTTACCGCCCGCCGCCGTGGACCAGACCAGCAGGTACACCAGCGGCGGGATCATCCAGCCGAACGCCAGCAGAAAGAAAAAGCTGCGGTATTGAATCCACGACAGCCACGACCGTTGAATGAGTGCCCAGCCGCCCCGGTGGTTCACAGCGCCGCCTCCTGGTAAACCTGATCGATCACCGCTTCGATGGGCGGGTCCTCGACGGCCAGATCGACGACCGGCAGCGTGTCCAGCAGCCGGGCGGTGATGGCGGGCGTCTCGGCGCGACCGGCGCGCAGCACGATCCGCCCATTCTCGCGCTCGATCACGTCTGCCCCCGCCGGAAATTCGGCGGCACTGCTCCCCGACTCGGCGTTGAGCGTCAGCCGGATCAGCTTGAAAGGCGCCAGCCGCTCGACCAGCCCGCTCAGCGGACCATCGTACAGCAGCCCGCCCCGGTGGATCAGGATCACGCGCGGGCAGAGTTCCACTACGTCGGCCATGTAGTGGCTGGTCAGGATGACGGTCGCCCCCCGGCGGCGGTTGTATTCGCCGATGAAGCGCCGCAGCCGACGCTGGGTCGAAACGTCCAGCCCCAGCGTCGGCTCGTCCAGGAACAGCACCGCGGGATGGTGCAGCAGCGCCGCGACCATCTCGCACTTCATCCGCTCGCCCAGCGACAGGTTGCGCACCGGCTTGGTGAGCAGCTCGCCCATGTCCAGCAGTGCGACCAGTTCGTCCAACGCCTGCACAAAGTCGGCTTTGGGCACGCGGTAGATCTCGCCCAGCACGCGGAAGGTGTCCAGCGGCGGGATGTCCCACATCATCTGGCTCTTGTTGCCCATCACCATGCTGATCCGCCGCAGATACGCCGGGCTGCGCTGCCAGGGTTCGTACCCGGCCACCGAGGCCGTGCCGCCGGTAGGGTGCAGCAGCCCGGCCAGCATTTTGAGGGTGGTGGTTTTGCCCGCGCCGTTGGGACCGATCAGCCCGACGATTTCCCCGGCGTCGATGGTGAAGCTCACGCCGCGCACCGCTTCGACGTCGCTGGTCGTGCGGTGCACCAGGCTCTTGAGCGCGGCGGCCAGTCCCGGATCGCGCTGCGGCACCCGGTAGGTCTTGGAGAGATTTTGAACCGTGATCATAGGGTTTCCTCGATTGCAGCTTTCAGCGAGAACAAAGTACCCAGGTAAGCCGGATGTTCTTCCGATACCCCCGTCCCCTTCCCTTCCTCTGCGCAGAGGAAGGGAAGGCTTAGCGATTAGCCAGGGGCAATTCATGAACTACGCCTATCCGCGCACGACCTCGTACCGCAGCCAAAGGTGATCGTCGTCGCGGACGTCAGCAGCGATCAGCTTGAGCCGGGTCGGGCACTCGTCGGGGCGAAGTTCCGGCGCATCGAACAGGGACGGAGTCACTGTCCCGCCCACCAGTGCCGGGAAGACGTTGAGATTCACTTCGTCCATCAGCCCGGCGCGCAGCAGTGCCCCGTTCAGCTTGCCGCCCGCCGTCGAGATCAGGGTCGCTACGCCCAGCAGCGCCGCCATTTTTTCCAGCGCGCCGCCGAGATCGACGTGCCCATCCCCGGCGACCAGGTAGGGGATGTCCTCACGCCGCAGATAGGCCAGATATTCCGGCGGCGTCCGGCGTGAGACCAGCACCAACAGGTGCCATCCGGCCCACGCCGGGTCCGGGAATTCCTTGTACATCCAGCGGATGCGACCCCGGCCATCCACTGTCGTGAACCAGCCCTGGTGCCCCGGACGATGGAGAATCCTGTCCGGCAGAAAGTCCTGATACAGCAGGCCGGGATCGCCTTCGACCGGCGGGAGCGGATCGGACGTCTGCCCTTCGAGGATAAAAGAGCCGCTGCCCTCCAGGACGGCCTGGGGCTGGTGCAGGGCTTTGAGCGAGTCCCAGACCTCGGTGCCGGACCCGGCCACCGCCGTCCAGCGATCATCCCCGAACATCATCAATTTGTCGGGCGAAAGCGCCAACCGGCCATCGACCGAAGCGACCTGGTAGACGACCACTTTAGGTTTGTTCATCGGATCATCCTCCTCGTGTGAACCCGAACCTTTTTCATCATAACCCATTGGTGGGCAAATGGAGGGTTAAGCGACCGGCGCGGGAAAAAACTGGTCGAATGACCCTGGTAAACAAATGGAGAGTAGATTCAGGTGGTGAGAATTTGCGGAGATGGGCCATAATGCGGCGTTCAGCGCAGCCCGGCGCGTTCATCTACGACATCCTGATCCACGAACCCTACCGCCGCCGGGGCTATGCCCGCCAGGCGTTGAACGCCATCGAGGAACAAGCGCACGGACAGCATCGCCCTGCACGTCTTCGGAGACAATCACGGGGCGCGGGAGTTATACGACAAGCAGGGTTACAGGGTGACCGATCTGATCATGGCGAAGAAGCTCTAAGACGCTAGCGTGCGTGGGAGATCATCTCCCCCAGCAGGGCGATGATCTCCTGGGCGCGGCGTTCCTGCGCGGACAGCGTGGACAGCCAGCGATCCGCCACGGAGTAGACGTCCTCGTCCGGACGGGGCGTGTCGAGCGCCTGCCGCAGGTTGTGGCGCTGGCCCTGGTCGAAGACCAGCAGCATCCGCAAGATCGCCATCATGCTGTAGCCGGCCTGGCGCAGCATCCGGATCACGCGCACGCGCCCGATCTCCCGCGCGCCGTAGCACCGGTAGCCGCTGTGCGGATCGCGGGGGACGTCGAGCAGGCCGTTGCGCTCCCAGTTGCGCAGTTGGTCGCGCGTCACTTCCAACCAGCGCGCCATCTGGCCGATAGAGAGCGAGGTCGAGGGCGCGTCGGTGAGATAGCCCTGCGCCCAGCGTTCCAGAAATTCCACCGCCGCTTCGGCCTGGGCACGCTCGGCCCGGATGCGTGCCAGGTAAAGGTAGGCCAGTTCGAGCGCCCCGCCCAGGTTGCCCGCCCCGGCCTTTTTCACCAGATCGATCACGATCCCTTTGCCGCCCGGATACGGCCACTTGAGCGCGATCCAGGCCAGCCGCATGGTGTCCAGGTGGGTCTGGGTGTACTGGCGGTAGCCGCTCTTGCTGCGCGGCACCGGCGGCAGAAAACCCCAGGCCTCGTACAGCCGCACGGTGTTAGGGTGAACCCCCACCGCTTTCGCAATATCAGACGTTCGCAGGTAACGAGGCATGATCCGCGCCCGGATCGGGATCGGCGCGGCTACACTCCCGATCCCGGATAGACATAATCGCCACTCTTGCCGCCGCTTTTTCTCAGCAGGCGAGTATACACGATCTCAAGCTGTTTGGTGTGCGGCTTGAGCATGTCATACAGCGTCAGCGCGGCCACACTGGCCGCGGCCAGGGCTTCCATTTCCACGCCGGTAGGGGCCACCGTGCGCACGCGCGCCTGCACGCACACGCCGTCCGGCTCGTAGCTGTAGGTGATGTCGGCCCCGGTGATCGGCAGGGGGTGGCAGAACGGGATGATTTCCCAGGTTTTTTTGGCGGCCATCACCCCGGCCACGCGGGCGATTTCCAGCGCATCACCTTTTTCAAGCCGCCGCTCGCGCAGCATGGTCTGAATTTCCGGCAGCATGGTGATCTTCGATTGGGCCACCGCTTCGCGCAGGGTGGCCGACTTGGCAGTTACGTCTTTCATGTAGAAGTCCGATCCTTCCGTTGCAGCGGCACGCCGTCCAGGTAACGGCGGTCGCCATCCGCATAATGTTCTTCTTTCCAGATCGGCGCGCGCTGCTTCACCTCGTCGATGGCATAACGTGACGCCGCATACGCCGCGTCGCGATGCCCGGCGCGCACCACGATCAACACGCTCGGCTCGCCCAGTTGCAGCAGGCCGATCCGGTGCTGAATCCGGCAGTGCTGCACGCCGAAGCGCATGATGGCCTCGGCTTCGATCTCGCGCAGCGCCTTTTCGGCCAGCGCAACATGGGCCTCGTAGGTCATGGCCTGCACGGGACGCCCGTCATTTTCATTGCGCACTGTGCCGTAAAAAATAACCAACGCGCCGCTGGCCGGGTCTTCGGTTTCACGCAGCAGCGGCTCCAGTTCCAGGGGTGCTTCGACCATCCAGCGGCCCATTTTACCCTCCACTCACCGGCGGCAGCAGGCCCGCCTCGTCGCCATCGTGCAGCACGTAATCCGCCTCGACCAACTCGTCGTTGACGGCATACGCCACCGTGCTCAGCCGGGCCGCCAGCGCCGGATAACGCTGCGTGAGAATTCCGGCCAGTTCGGCCACTGTGATCGATACGGCGTCGAGGTTCAGCGTTTGCTGCTTCGCGCCGACATCCTGTTTCAGCCCTCCGTAGAAGGTGACGCGCACCTGCATGATTCCTACCCCCCGATGTGGAACATTTCGACTTTGCGCAGCGGCGCGGCAGTCAGCGACGACCGGATCTCGGAATAACGATCCGTGCGGCGGCTCCAGACCCCGGTCGCGATCTGAGCGATCTCCTCGTCGGAGGCCCCGGCGCGCAGCGATGCCCGCAGGTCGGTCCCTTCGACGGCGAACAGGCAGGTGTACAACTCACCTTCAGGCGAGAGGCGCAGCCGCGAGCAGGCTCCGCAGAACGGTCGTGTGACCGACGCGATCAGCCCTAATTCACCGCCGCCATCGCGGTAGCGGTAGCGCAAGGCCACCTCGCTGTGGTAGCGGCGCTCGATGGGCTCCAGCGGCAGGACGGCATCGATCCGCGCGGCGATCTCGTCGGCGGGCACCACGTCGTCCATGCGCCAGCCGTTGAGCGTCCCCACGTCCATGTATTCGATCAGGCGCAGGATGTAGCCGTGATCTTTGCAGTAGCGCGCGAGATCCACAATCGTGTGATCGTTGACGCCGCGCTGCACGACGGTATTGATCTTGATCGGCGCGAATCCGGCCTGCTCGGCGGCAGCGATCCCGGCCAGGACCTCGCTCACCTCAGCCCGCCCGCCATTCATGCGGCGGAAAACGGCATCGTCCAGGCTGTCCAGGCTGATCGTCACGCGCTGCAAGCCCACCGCTTTGAGCATCTGGGCTTTTTGTGGCAGCAGATAGCCATTGGTCGTCATGGCCAGGTCCTCGATCGCGCCCAACGCGGCCAACTGGGCCACCAGGATCTCGATCTCCTGCCGGACCAGCGGTTCTCCGCCAGTCAGGCGCACTTTGACCGCGCCCAGGCCGGTGAAAATGCGGACCAGCCGGGTGATTTCTTCGAAGGTCAGCAGTTTCTGTTTGGGAAGGAAACGATAACGCTCGCCGAAAACTTCGGCGGGCATACAGTAGGTACAGCGAAAATTACACCGGTCGGTAACTGAGATACGCAAATCGCGAAAGGGACGCTGAAGCTGATCGACGAGGGACGTCTGAGAAGGGGCATTGCTCACGAACTTTATCCGATCATCCTTGAATGTTAATTTTGAAGATGAGTATCTACATTATAGCATCTTCGGGGATATTTTAAGCGGATGACCAACAAAGATCAATACATTAGCGGGGACAGCCACACGTCTCACGGATCATCAGCCGCACGCTCAACATGGTGATGCCGGTGATGCGCAAGCCTTCGATCTGGCTGATCAACTGGCGCGCGGCGCGGCGGCCCTGTTCCACCACGTCGGCGGCGACCGTCGTCAACCCGGCAGCTTCGGCTTCGGGCGCGTCGCCGAATCCGACGACCGAGACATCTTCTGGCACCCGCCGCCCGGCGCGGCGCAGCGTTTCGACCGCCGCAATGCCCATCAAGTAGTCGGCGGCGATCACAGCGTCGAAGGCCGCCCCGGACGTGATCAACTGGCGCAGCGACTCGGCTGCCACGGCAGGGATAAAATCGCCCCGCAGATAATAATGCTCGGCGATGAGCAGATTGTAGCGCAGCAGTTCGGCAGCGAAAGCGGCCTCGCGTTCCTCGTTGTCAAGCTGCCCCTGCACGCCGCGGATGTACACCAGGCGGCGGCGCTGGCAGTTTTCGACCACGTGCCGGAACAGGGTCTCGGTCCCCTGCCGGTTGTCGGCAAAAACCGACGGCACAGGCAGCGTCAGGTCGCGGTGGCTGGCGAGGGAAAGCGGGACACCCGACTCACAATACTTGCGCAGCAGGGCGGGCGGGATGGCGTTGGCAATTCCCAGAATCCCGGCGACCGCATGGGGGTCCAGCGTGATCGGCTGGGGGTGGTCGGGATCTTCGGCATAGGAGTCGATCAACAGATCGTAGCCGCGCTGTTCCGCCACTTCGCGCACCCCGGCAATGGTATTGCGCTGGAAAACCGCCGTCTGATCGTTCGTGATGATGCCCAGCACCGGTCGCCGCATCGTTACACCAACCCTAATTCCAACTGCAACGCCTGGGCAATCGCGCCCACGGCCACCACCTGCGACGATTCCATCAACGAAAAAGTCACTTTCTGCGTGAGTTCCGGCAGAATCAACCGCCGCGTTTTGCTCACGATTTGCTCCAGCAGCGGCTCGCCCAGGTCGGTGATCGGCCCCGCCAGGGACACGTGATCGGGACGCAGCAGGCCGATAATCCAGGCGAAAACCTGCGCCAGGTAGTGGCTGAGTTCGTCGTGCAGCGCCAGCGCCGCCGGATCGCCGTGGGCCGCTGCGCAGCGGAGGTGCAGGTAGGTCAAGCCATTCTGAGGGAGCAAGCTGCCGGGATATTCCGTCCGCAGTTCGTAGGCGCGCCGCTTGACGTGCGGCCAGCTCAAGAAGGTCTCCAGGCGATCTTCGCCGCCGTTGGATTTATATTCCGCCACCCGCAGGTAGCCGATCTCGCCGCCGCCGTGATAGATCGCGCCCTTGATCACCAGCCCGACGCCCACGCCCGATCCGACGCGCACGGCAGCCAGGCTGCTGACCGATCCGGTCTGGCCGAAAAAATACTGGCCCATCGCCGCCAGTTCGGTGCTGTTGGCGACGTACACCGGCACACCGTAGGTCTCATTGAGAATTTGCGCCAGCGGCACCCGGTCCCAGTCCAGGTGGGGAGCATAATGGACGATCCCTTCATCGGCGTCGACCAGCCCCGATACGCCGACCCCGATACACAGCAGCGGCGCGTCCAGTTGGGCCAGCAGGCCGTTGATCGCTTCGTGCAGCAGCGGCAAAATCGCCTCACCCTGGATGCCGTCCAGATCGATGAAATGCCGGGCGACGATCTGGCCGTCCAGCGTCGCCAGCGCGCCCAACACCCGCTCGTCGTTGACCGAAACGCCGATCACGTGCCGGGCGGTGGGGACGAACTTCAACAGGCGCGGGCGCTTGCCGCCCTCTTCAGTGGATTGGCCCAACCCTTCCTCGACCAGCAGGCTTTCTTCGATCAGTTCCCCGATCAACTCGGAGACGGTCGGTTTGGCCAGCCCGGTCTGCTGCGCCAGGGCGGCGCGGTTATCGGCCACCCCCTGGTAGATGGCGCGCAGCAAGAGCTGGCGGTTGTGCTGCCGAAGTTGGCTGTGGGTGGCTTTGCCGGTCGAATTACGAAAAATCATCGTTCGCTCCTTGCGGGCGAATTCTACTGCATATTGCAGGTTGGTGCCGAGTAGCCGCGCAGCACGTCCCAGTTGGCCGGGTCTTCGCCGCTCAGGCCCCAGATGGCGAGGCCGCCCAGGTCCGGATACGCCGCCCGCAGCAGATCGAGCTTATAGGCAATCCCCTCGGCGTCGGCCACGTAGACCGTCTGGGCAGGCAGCCCGGTGATCTTGATGTCGATGCGCGCTTCCATATCCGCCGGATCGCGCACGATGGGCAGCTTGAAGGACTCGACCGACCGCTGCACGCTGGCCCAGGAGGTCGTCGTCACTTTGCCGCGCTGCCAGACGTAGCCGTAAAAATGCACGCCCAGCCGCACTTTGCCCAGGTCGGTAAGGCGGGCGGCATAGGCCAGCACGTCCTGGCTCCACAACGGCGGGCCAATCGGACCCGGCTCTTGGCTGGCGCGGCTGTGGTAGTCGTAGGTCATGATCCGGAAAATATCCACCACCGGGGCCAGCCGCGTCCAGTCCTGGGCCGCCGGGCCTTCCCAGGTGCCCGGATCGTCCGTCTTGGCGTGGACGGCGATAGAGAGCAGCCGCCCCCGGTCGTGAAGCTGCGCCGCCAGGTCTTCGATGAAGGTGGAAAAATCGTCACGGGTGCTGAGCGGGAACGATTCGTAGTCGATGTCGATCCCCTCATAATCCCACTGTTCGACCAGGTCTACGATAGCCTGGATGTGTGCCGGGCGAATGTCCGGCCCGATGGCCAGGTAGGAGGCATTGGCGATGGTGGGGATCACGTGCAGCCCGGCCTCGCGCCAGGCGGCCAGTTCGTCGGCATCTTCCGCCCCCGGCAGCAGGCCCAGGGTCCCGTCCGAATTGGCGGAATACCAGAACGGGTTCACTTCGTCGATCACGTCCAGATTGTTGAGGATCGAGTCCATACCGCCCGGCTGATCCGAGGAAGGATACCAGACCGATACACACCAGGAACGCTCCGTCCCCTCCTGCGCCCGGACCGTGCCCAGCCCGGCGAACAGTGTCACGGCCAGCGCGGCCAGAATCATTCGTCTGAGCATGATTTTCTCCCGAAATAGTCTCGCCATAGGCGCTCTCATTTACGGCTTGCTCACCCCCCGCGCTTCGGGAATGCCCGGAATCGGGCAGGGCAGCACGCCGCGCGCCT
>CAYRWY010000205.1:0-9987 GCA_964427955.1 uncultured Anaerolineaceae bacterium | reverse complement strand
CCCTATGACACCCGATCAGATGCCTAACTTGACGCCTATTGGGCGTATTGCAATACGCCCCTACAAGAACCGCATCTCGAAGTAAGAGAGGCTTGCCCTGCCCCTACGCGGAAATGGCGTCTACGGCGCGGCGAGCCGGATGATCAACAGCGACGGGCGCCCGCCGCGCGTGACCATCAGGGTGTTGTTGGCCGTCCAGGCGATGGCCTGGTTCTGGCGCGGCGTGGTCCCCATCAACGCTCCACCCTCGTCCGTCTCGGCGGGAACCAGCAGCCGTCCCGGCGTGCCCGGCGCGGCGGAGAGGAACAAGCCCTGTCCTGCCCCGTCGAGCGGGTTGTGGGTGGTATACACGACCGCGCTGCCATCGGGCGACCAGCCCGCGCTGAAGACGAAGTGATCGGGATCGAACAGCCCGGTCTGGCCATCGCTGACGCGCACGAACTGCCAGAAACTGGTCTCCGGCGTATAGTCCATCCCGTAGCTGCCGTTCGGAATGTTGAGCGCGAGAACCTGCCCGTCCGGCGACCATTCCAGGGCCAGCGGCACCAGGACCGGCAGATCGGCGTGCCACACCTGACGCGGGCTGCTGCCATCCAGGGCGCTGATCCAGGCCCCGTTCTGATCCTGAAAATCGGAGTCGTTGGTATAGAAGTTATACGCCAGCGTACCCTCTTGGGAGACGGCCAGCGCATACACGGCGAATTTCTGCGACGTCGTGATCTGGCCGGCCTGCTGGAGATCGCTGCCGTCGGGCTGGACGGTGTAGATATACGGGGAGGTCGGATCGTCGCCGTAGCGCAGGAAGACCAGGCGGCCATCCGCCATCCAGCGCGGGCACACGTCCACCGGCGGGAGGTCGCCTGCCGCGGCGTTCAGGGGATAATCGTCGCGCTCGTCGTTGGTGATGTCCGTCAGCGTCATGCTCTCGGTATCTACCACCCACAGATCGGCATCTTTGAGGTACCGGAAGAAATCCTGGGTCATCACCAGGTAGCGCCCATCCGGCGACCACGAGATGGTTTCGCGATTCGCCGCATTGACCGGTTCCAGCGACACGCACGCGGCCCCGGCGATCTGATCGGGCGCCGTGCTGTAACCATCGGCGGGCACGGCCCCGGCGGCAGTGGCGGTGCGGATGAAGGCGTCGGTATTGTCGATGTCGAGCACGCACAGTTCCCCGCCATTGACGTAGGCGAACCGCTCGCCTTCGGGGGCCAGGTAGGCCCCGGTATTGGCCGGACCGGCCAGCAGCGGCAGTTCGATCACCTCGGCCACTTGCAGGGCCTTCACCGTGACCGGCGCGGGCGAGCTGGCGGCAGCGGTGGCGATCCACAGGCCGGGGACCATCAGGCTGATGAAGGTAAACAAGGCGATTCTGGCTCTCATCATGCATCCTCACGACAGTTATTAATCAGGGCGCGATAATCAGGATTGTAGAGGATAGCCCGGTAAAGAAGCTATAAATAAAACGCGCCCCGGATCAGCCGATCCGGGGCGCGACACTGGCGTTAGAGTCGGTTGAACCTAACGACCGAGGCGAATGACTTCACTCGCCTGCGGGCCCTTGGGGCCTTGAGTGACTTCGAACTCGACGCGCTCGCCTTCGACGAGTTCACGATAACCTTCGGACTGAATGGCGGTGTGGTGGACGAAGACATCCGGGCCGCCTTCACGAGCGATGAAACCGAAGCCCTTCTGGGCGTTGAACCACTTGACCGTGCCGGTAATACGCTGTCCCATTGTAGAGACTCCTTGACCTAGTATAACTTCCGTGCGATGTGTAGGGATCGGAGTCGCCTAAATCAGACAAAAAACTCCGGAGGGGGTGTTGCTGCACCACGCCGGAGTTCGGTTTCGGTAACGCGAACAACTTTTCCACTACAAGGCGTAGTGTACTCCTATTCAAGCGCCCTGTCAATGTCGGACTTGCAAAGTAAGTTTTTTTCAACCTGATCCTAACCCACGCGCACCCATAATTCCTGTACAATACCCATAGACTGTTGGATCAGGACAGGAGCGGATTGGTGTCTGATCACGCGCGCCCGGATAATCCCCACGCTTATTCGATTCGCCGCAAAGGCAGCCTGTACAATATTGTAGGCCCGCAGGGGCGCGAGTTCGTCAAATATGTGAGCGCCAAGCTGGCCGGGCCGCGTTGGGAAGAACTGACGCACACCCCCTGGCCGTATCCCAGCTCCGCCTATGAGCCGGGGCTGCGCCTGTGGCAGTTGGGCGTGATCGACCGTCACCAGGTCGGCCAGCGCCATCTCGATCCCCCGGCCCCGGTGCGCCCGGCCCGGCGAGCGGCCCCCCGTCGGCCTGCGCCGGTCATGCGCGTGTGGCAGATGCCGGTGCTGCGGCTGTGTTTGCCCGCACCCCGGATCGATCTCCAGGAACAGGCCCGGCTGATGCAAGCCCTGCGGCGCGATCCGGCGCGGCTGTTCGATCCCACGATCCGGCTGGCGCTGCGCCACGAAGTCGAATACCACCTCACCCAGGCGGTCTGGGCCGCCCACCTGCTCAAGCTGCTGGATCGTTACGACCGGCGGCAGCGCCGGGCGGCGGCGGTGCCCAGCCCGCAGACGATCACCGCGCGGCACATCGCCTGGCAGGAGCAGCAGGCGCGCACGCGGTAGAGTTATCAGTTATCAGCTATCAGTTTTCAGCTAAAGACAGGGCGCGCCAGGATGTGACGGGGCACGCTCTTTTCGTTTTTTACCTCACCCCCCAACCCCCTCTCCATTCAAAAAACACAATGGAGAGGGGATTTAGGGGTGAGGCCGATTTTTCTCCTATGACACCGGATCAGATGCTTAACTTAACGCCTTGCAATACGCCCCTACAAAAACCCATCCCCCGGGCTATTTCCCTCAAAAAATACCCCGCTTCCTATCGACCTGAAGCGGGGCTGAAAACTGACCACTGACCACTAAAAACTGACAACTTCTTCTACGGGATCGTCACCGTCCGCACGGTCAAGCCGGTGGTAGACACCAGGATCTCATCCACATAGAAGCGCGGCTGGGTGGGCGCGGCCTGGTTGTAGAGCGTGACCAGAGTCTCGTCCACGATGCCCTGCATCACCTGGATCAGTTGGTCCGCCAGCGCGTCGGTGAACGGGCTGTGATCGTCGCCGTAAAAGGCGTCGGCTTTGCTGAGGACCAGCTTGCCCTGGTCTTGGGTGACCGCGATCTGGATCGTCACTGCCCGCGCGGACGTGAGATCGCCCGGCAGACGCAGCACATTCAGCGTGACGATCATCTGGTTGTCCTCG
Source organism: uncultured Anaerolineaceae bacterium (assembly GCA_964427955.1). Lineage (GTDB taxonomy): Bacteria > Chloroflexota > Anaerolineae > Aggregatilineales > Aggregatilineaceae > JACRBK01. The sequence continues at coordinate 6,713 of CAYRWY010000205.1, read as the reverse complement.
AAGCCGACGCGCGGCCCGTCGATGTATTGCAGCGCCTCTGCTGGCAGTTGGGACGCCAGCGTATCGGTGAGCACGGACGCCGTCAGGATGATCACCGGACCGACCGGCGTGGCGCTGGGCGGTAGGGCAGTCGGAATTGGAGACGGGGTATAGGTCGGCGGGACGAAGGTCGTCATCGTCGGCGGGTGATAGTCGATCTCGATGGTCACGCGCGGCGGCTCGGTGAGCGTCGGCGCCAGCGTCCAGGTGGGCGGCAGCGGCGTGCGTGTCACGCTGGGCAGGACCGTGGCGGGACTGGTCGGCGGGGGAGCAGGCGGAGCCGACTCCTTTTTCTTGTCACCGCCGCACCCGGCCAGCATCGCGGCCAGCGCGATCAGCGCCAGGGCGCGGAGAGGAGCAGAAGTTCGCTTCAAGATCGCTGCCTTTCTAGGACTGGGCGTCACCAATGGCCCGCGTAATTTGCCTCAACTTCTCTTGCAGCCGCTCCTTGAGGTCGGACCAGTCGTCCGGGCAGTAATCGACCAGATTCCGCCAGCCGCGCTGCGATACGGTGAGCATTTCCGCCGTCGGCTCAAGGCCCAGGGCCACGTCGAATTTTTCGTTGGCGTCGCGCAGTATAGCGGCGTCCCGTTGAGTCAGCATCATGCGGGACATGGCAATGTCCATGACGTGAAAATAATCGTTGGGGATGATCGACAGCTCGGATTCGGCCATCCGCGCCGTTTTCTCGAAGAAGTCCAGTGCCCGGTCTCTGGCTTTAGGATCGGCCTGTTCTTTGCTCTTGCGCAGGTACAACGCCGCCAGGTTGCCATGCGGGTACGACGATCCCGGCGTCACCCGGCACGCCTGCTCGTAAGAGGAAATGGCCTTGTCGATCTCGTTCTCGTCACGGCTGATCCCGGCGACCGGTCCCCAGAAGGATTCCATGTTGAGATCCAGCAAGCTGTGGTCCATCTCGAGGGCGCGGCGCAGCATACTTTCGGCTTCGCTCATCAACGCGTCACGCTTGTTCCCATCAAGACGCAGGGCCTGGCGGCGCAGCGCGACCCCATAGGCGGCCACCGCCGAGGGCCAGTCGGGATCGAGTTCCCAGGCGCGTTTCAGGTGTTTGATCCCGTCGTCCAGCTTGTGCTCGACGTATTGAAGCTCGATCCACCCGGCCATGTAGAGCGCCAGCGAGTTATCGGGCTGGATGTCCAGCACGCGGCTGACGGCGCGATAGACTTCGGTGAAGTTCTTGAGCGTGAGTTCCTGGTTGGCCTGAACCAGGTGGATGAAAATATCACGGGTGTTTTGCAGTTCCTTTTGCAGCGTCGCTTGCAGCCTGGCTTCGAAATGGCCTTGCTGCTGGGCCAGATCATTCTTCAAATTCTCCAGACGGCCTAGCTGCTGTGGAAGGTCGGCCAGATACGTTTTGTTGGTCCTCACGATCTCCACTTCTTCAGATAGGGACTTCTTTTGGGACGCGCTTTCGGTCTTGATCGCCTCCATCTGTGTATTCAGGCCGGTTTTGAAGTCATCGAGTTGGCCCAGGGCTTTATCGACATCTTCCTTCGACTCGCTCGAATTGCGGAAGCCGAAATAGGCGGCGGCGCCGAGCGCCAAACCGGCCAGCACAGCGGCCCCTTCCAGAAAGCTGAGCAGCATCGATACGGTGTTGACCGAATCCTGCGCGTCTTGCTTGGCCTGATCGGCTTCCTCCAGGATTTGCGCTGCTGCCCCCAGCTTGAGGTCGGCGGCCTGGGTCGGATCAAGCTGGACCGTCGCCGGGGTGCCCTCCGGCGGGGTAGGCAGCACGACGTTGATCGAGACGTCGCGCTCGGTGGCGCGGTTTTCTTTGTTGTGGGCGATCTGGATCTGGAGAGCGACCATCCAGATCGTCACGCCCACCAGCGCCAGCGTGGCAAGCAAAATCAGCCAGAGCAGCAGACGCGCAATCCGGTCCTTGTGTGAATCACCCGTTGAGCCAGTCATAGTCCTCCTACGACGAAAACGGTCTGATCTACGGGCAGTCGTGCCCGGTGTAGAGGTCAGCTTCGGCGACGCCGTCCGGCACGCGCACCCAGCCGACGATCTCGCTGCCGCCGGTCGCGATGCGTACTTGCAGCCAGAAGATGCCCGATCCCTCCGGCGTCTCGCGGCGCTGCGTGACCGCGGCCAGGCGCGGCACGGCGGGCAGCAGCGGCGTCCCCGTTTCGCGCGGGGCGGTGTAGACCGGCAGCGCCAGGTCCGGCAGATTGATCACGAAACATCCGGTGGACAGGTGGCTGAGAATGATCGCCGCCGCGGTCGCCGTCGCGTTGGGCGTCTCGCTGGGCAGCGGGGCCTGGGAGGGCCGTGACGTCGGTGACGGCAGGGTGGTCGGCGACGGTAGGGCGGTCGGCGTCCACCCGGCAGCAACCGCGGTCAAGTGGGCCTGGACCATCGCATCCAGCGTCGCCGTCATGTCCGGCGTTTCGGTCGGGACCGGCGTGTGAGTCGCGGTGAAGGTGGGCGTCCACCCGGCGGCGATGGCGGTCAGTTGGGCCTGGACCATCGCGTCCAGCGTCGCCGTCATGTTCGGCGTGTTGGAGGGCGTGGCCGTCGCGGTCGGCGTGTTGGAGGGCGTGAAGGTGGCGGTGGGGGTAGGAGTAGACGTCCATCCGGCGGCGGTGGCCGTCTGTCCGGCCTGGAAGGCGGACTCGATGGTCTCGGTGAAATTGGGCGTGATCGACGGCGTGAAGGTAAGGGTGGGCGTGGGCGTGAACGTCCACCGGGCGGCGGTGGCCGTTTGCCCGGTCTGGAACGCCAGCTCGATGGTTTCGGTGAGATTCGGTGTATTCGACGGCGTGAAGGTAAAGGTGGGCGTGGGCGTCAGCGTCCAGGCGGCAGCGGTGGCCGTCTGATCGCGGAATGAGATCGACGTGAGCCGGACCTGGGTTTCCAGGCGATCTACGCTGGTCGCGTTCATGGCATTGTCCGTGGCCGCTACGTAGGTAGATTGGAGGGCCGCCGCCTGGAGGGGGGTAGGCGTCGAAGTAGCATTCGCCTCCTGGTACGCCCGCAGCACGCCCAACCCCAGGCCAATGCCGACCATCAGCGCGACGAGCGCCGCGCCGATCAACAGGGGCAGCATCGGGCGCAGATCGGGACGGCGGGGACCGGTGCCCACTTTGGGCGGTGTGACGGTGATCGTCTCGCTCCACTCGCTGACCGTGCGCAGATCGTCGGGGCGGCGCAGCGCCCGCACGCGGTAGGTCGCCGGTTGGTCGGCCACGCCGCACAGCGGATCGATCACGGCGATCTCTTCGGCCTGGGCGGGATCTTCGCCGGGCACGCCGACCTGGACCTGATACTGCCGCGCGCCGGGAATGGGGGTCCATTCGATGCGCTTCTGGGTCACGCGGGTAAAGGTGGGCGTATCGAGGCGGGCTGGACTGCGGCCCGGCTGGCTCCACGGCGACGGATTGTTGGGGGCGTACAGCACGTTGATCGCCCGCACGCGATAGAACAGGTTAGGCGACGCGTCCGGTGGCAGATAAACTTCGGGGACTTCGCCGCGATAGACGCCTTCGCTGGTGTTCGGGTCGAAATCGGCATCGGTCGAGCGCTGGACCTCGTAGCTGGTGGCCTGGGCGATGGTCGTCCAATGCAGATAATAGCCGCCGTCGGTGGCCCAGACAATCGGCTCCAGGACGGGCGAGGGCAGAATCATGGGGATCGGACAAACCGACTCGCTGGGCTGGCCGGGCACCCCCTGGTTGAGCGGGGTGACGCGATAGTAGCGCGCGCCGCTGCTCGGCGGCGACAGCCGGTACTGGACCTGCCGACCGTCGGTCATCTCGGCCACCAGCGCCGGATCGTCGAAGGTTGCCGACGAGGCTTCTTCCACACGGTAGCCGGTAACGTTGGGCGACGGATGCCACGACAGCAGGCAGAGGTCCGGCCCGATCCAGTTGTAGCTCAGGGTGGTGGTGTTGGGCTTGCTGAGGACCTGGTTCAGCCGCAGGTCGAGCACGACCAGTGCGCGGTCGGATTCCTCGCTCCAATCCGCCAGCGCCTGGTCCAGGTCGCGAGTGGCGAGATCAGCCAGATCATCCCGCAGCGGCAAGGCGCCGGTGCTGACGACGATCAGCCGGTCCAGGCTGAACAGGCTGCCCCGGTAGGCGTGCAGTCCCAGGCCGACCGGCTCCGGGCCGTGGTCCGGCGTCCAGCCTTCGTCGCTGCCGATCATGGTGTCCAGCGTGACGTCGCCTTCGCTCCGGTCGAGCAGGCGCACGCCGCTCATCCCCAGCCAGGCGAGATAGACCCGCCCTCCGGCGACGTTGCGTTCGAGCCGCCCACAGATGAAGGTCGTGCGGCCCGCGGAGGCCCCGGTCCAGCGTGCGGTATCGGCCAGCCACTCACGCAGATTGAGCGGCCAGTCACCGTTGGCGCTGTCGTGCATCCACAAGTATTCCCCCAGTTGGTGGGACAATTCGTCGGCGGCTGGCCCTTCGGCCAGGGCGAACGCCAGGCGGTCTGCGTCCTGGACGAAGGTGAGGATCACCGGCACGGGCTGTCCCTCTTCAGGAGCGGCGCCGGGCTGCTGGTAGGCCATCCGCCAGCGTCCATGCGTGCCGCGCCCCTGCTGAACGGGGCTGGTTTCAGGTCCCAATGTTACACGCTGAATAGTAGCCATAGCTTATCCGACCCACTCAAACCGGGATGAGACACGCTAGTAGTTTATGCGGGTTCGAGCAATTGGGCAAATCAGGGAAGGGGAAACAGGGGGAAGCCTTTCGCGAACGAAAATCCGGGGTGGTTTACCTCACCCTCCGACCCCCTCTCCACCCGGTGGCGAGGGGGAGCGGCGCAGGGGAAACGTCGTGGTAGGGGCGCATTGATGTGATTTAACCATTGAATACGGAGTTCCGGCCTCACCCCTAAATCCCCTCTCCGGCCCAGCCAGAGAGGGGACTTACACGGCCCCTGACTCCCTGTCCACCCGCCGACATCCCGCTCCCAGATTCCTGACAGCCGCCAACCGGGTGTACGATTCGATCAGTCACGAGTCCGATCTGTGAAGGAAAGGGGGGAGAGTGCTCGCGTCAACGACCCTGTCTATCATCCAGGAGGTGCTGCGCCTGGCGGTCGTCCTGGCGGTGTTTCTGCTGCCCGGGATCATCTGGTACGTGCGCTACGCGACCGCCTACCGCGAACGGGAGACGGCCCAGCAGGCGGCCCTCCCAGAGCAGCCCGACCTGCGCGCGATGACGGTTGCCGCCGGGCCGCTGCCCGCCTACTATTATTATGACTGGCAGCACCGCCCGCCGGACGCGCTGCCGGAGCCGGGGATGCTGGGCCTGCTGGTGGATGGCACCGGGAGCACGCTGGTCTTCGTCGGGACGGGCGAGACGGGAGTCGCCGTCCGCATCCCGCTGGCCGAGATTCACTACCTGGGCCGGGCCAGCGCCCACGTCTACCAGTGGTATTCGGTCTCGCTGTACGGTCCGGGCGCGGACGGCTGGCAGATCTACACCTTCGGCCTGAGCAAACAGCCGGAGTTTTTGAAGACGTTGGCGCAGATCAGCGGCCTGACCGTGGTGGCCTCTCAAGACCTCGGCCCGATGGCGGCGCAGCATTACCGCCAGGACATTTACGGCGTCTGGTGGCCGGGCGAAAGCTGGACGATCTACCTCGCGCCGGATCGCCTGCTGTCCAACTGGCACACGGCGATTCTGCTCGATCACATCCGCGAGCTGACGATCATGCCGGTGCCCAAGGCGCGCTGGTCGCCTGATCTGCTGCTGCGGATCGCGCATATCGAAGAGGGGATCGGGCTGCAAACCGTCGGCTATGTGCTGCCGCCCGATCAGGCCCGGGAGTGGGGCGCGGCGCTCCACCAGCGCACGCAGGTTCCGCTGAACGTCGTGGAGGGCCGCAAGAAGAAAGAGTCCGCAGAGGAGGGCTGATCCGTGTCGACTGAGTTGTCCATCATCGTCCTGTTGGGAGTCCAACTGGTCGGCTTGATCGTGTATGCCATCTTCAGGGATGAGGGCAGCGTGCCGGATACGAGTCTGTTCTGGAGCAACTCCTATGCGCGCAACCACGCCAGGGCCGAAGCCCGCCTGGCGGACCAGTTGGCGGCTCACGTCGAGCGCGTGCAAGCCCGCTGGCGCACGGAGGGCCGGACCGTGGTGTTTGGTCCCGTCGCCGGGCGGTATCACGGCGAAATGACGGGGCAGATGAACACCCTGGACCCGGATCGCGGCGCGCTGGGCGTGGTCGATGATCACCTGCGGTTCGTGGGGATGAGCAGCGCCGGATTCGAGATCAGCATCCCGCTGAACACCATCCGCTGGATCAGCCAGTTGGGCGTGGAGGCGGTGAAGGCTAACGCGCTGACGATCTACCGCGAACTCAACGACGAATGGCGGCTGACCGTGATCGCCACCGACCGGCTCACCGAGCTGGTCCAGGCGCTCCAGCCGTTCGCGCCGCTGGCGACCGAGCCGGATTATGGCCCGGCGCGCGCCCTGCTCGCTCACCAGGACATTTATGGCCGCTGGGATCGCCACCACGCCGTGACGCTCTATCTCGCGCCGGATCGCCTGCTGGCGGACTGGCATACGGCGGTGACGCTGGCCGACCTCCGCGCCCTGGCCGTGCTGCCCACCGCCGATTACACCAGGGGGCTGCTGCGCATCACGACTACCGATCCCGACGGCGGGCTGCCAACGGTCGGCTTCGAG
>CAYRWY010000204.1:0-9991 GCA_964427955.1 uncultured Anaerolineaceae bacterium | reverse complement strand
TCAGCCACCTGATGCTGATGCAAACGCTGGGCAGTGTAGTGGGATCGCTGACGTTTTCGCGCTACGGGGATCGCCGCAGCCTGGAGTTCATCCGGGGCACGCTCGCCATCGGGATGCTGCTGCCCATTCTGGCGCTGGTCGCCAGCGTGGCCGGTCCGGCGCCGCTGTACCTGGGCTTCTTTGCCTCCGGGGTGATGAACGGCTGCCTGATGTTCAGCTTCTTGAACTGGCTGATCACCTACACCACCGCCGAGCAGCGCCCGATCTATTCGGGGTTGTTCAATTCGGTGTCGGCAGTCGGCCTGTTCGTGGCCCCGCTCACCGGCGGCCTGATCGTGGAATACCTGGGCTATGAAGCGGCTTTTGTCGCGGCGCTGGTGATGATCATCGCGGCCCTGTATGTCGCGCTGCGCTACATCAGCGCACCCCCGGCGGAACGCCAGCCCAGGGCGGATCAGGCGTGATGCACCTGAACGATTACCTGGCGCGTATCGGCTATACCGGCCCGCTCCGGTTGGATGACGACACCCTCGCGGCCCTGCACCGGGCGCACTTGCTGGCGATTCCGTACGAGAATCTCGATATTCACCTGGGGCAGTACCTGGCGCTCGACGAACGGGCCATCTTTGACAAGCTGGTCACCGCCCGCCGCGGCGGCTGGTGTTACGAGATGAACGGCCTGTTCGCGTGGGCGCTCCGCGAGATCGGATTTCCGGTGAAGTTACTGGCGGGGGCCGTCAACCGTCCGGCATTGGGTCCCGGCGCCGACGCCAATCACCTGGCGCTGCTGGTCGAACTGGAGCGTCCTTACCTGGCGGACGTGGGGTTTGGCAACGGCTTTTTGCTCCCGCTCCCGCTCGCAGCGGGCCATTATACGCAGGGGCATTTGACCTACCAGCTTGCCCAGGAAGCCGACCGCTGGCAGTTTCACAACCATGCGTACGGCGGACCGGGATTTGACTTTGACCTGACGCCGCACGCCCTGACCGATTTCGGCGAAAAAAGCCACGATCTTCAGACCTCGCCCGCCTCGAATTTCGTTCACCTGACGGTCTGCCACCGGTTTACACCCGACGGGATCATCAGCCTGCGCGGGGCCGTCTTGCGGGGGGTGACGGCGCGCGGCCTGACCGAAACGGTGATCGAAAGCGAAGCGGCTTACCGGCAGGTCCTGCGTGAGCAGTTCGACCTGCACCTCCCGGAAGCGTCGATCTCGCCGCTGTGGTCGAAAGTATGGCCGAAGCACCTGGAATGGGTGGCTCAGAACCGTATGCCGCCTACCTCGAATATCGGCGTGGCCTGAGCCGGTCAGGAAAAAATCAACCCCGCCAGCAGCACGACTCCCACTGCCGCACGCAGGAGATGATGGCTCCGGCGCGGGCCAGCCGCCTGGCGGGTGCCCACGTAGGAGTCGCTGTCGCTGATCAGGTATAGGCCGATCCCGGCCAGGATGATTCCGGCGACTCGCTGCTGGCCATCCAGCCAACTGCCTGCGATCAACAGCAGACTGCCCAGCGCCATCGTGACGAAATCCCCGCGTGACAGCAGCCGGTGGCGCCACCCGGCGATGCTGGCCGTGAGCTGGACTCCGCCGCAGAGCATCGCAGCCATGTTCCACATGCTCAGACTCCTTCCTGGCCGGAAACTATCCCTCGAAGTTCAGGCTCTAGCTCGCGGCGGCTTCGGCAGCGCCGGGCAGGCTGGCGCTTTCCTCAGCGGGCGCGGCTTCGCTTGCCACCGGATGGTAATCGGGCAGCGTGGCTTCCATGCGCCGGACCGCCGGGACAGCGTACACGCCCAACGTCACCAGCGTGATCAGGCTGCCCGCGATCACCATGATCAGGCCCATGCCCGATCCGGACTGGCTGCCCACCAGCGGGGCGACGGCGTCCCAGCCCGACTTCTTGACGGCGGGTTCGAAGACCTTGTCGGCCAGCGGCCCGGAAACCAGGTAGGCCACCGGCGTGAGCAGAGTCGAGATCTGGCCCAGCACCGAAAAGACACGCCCTTGCAGGTCCGGCGGGACTTTGACCTGCATCATCGACATGAACGAGGCATTGATCATGGGGATGGGCAGCATCAGGATGACCAGCGCGACGCCCATCGTCAGGGGAACGCGGCCCACGCCATACAGCGCCAGGCCCAACCCGGTCACGGCGATGCCGGGCATGATGGTGTGAATGCGCGGACGGGTGCCGCCCCAGGCGCCCATGATCACGCCCCCCACGATGGCCCCGGCGCTCATCACGCCCATCAACGTACCCAGTGCCGCTTCTTTGCCGGTGATGTTCAGGATGTAGGGCGTGTTGAGCACGAACGCCCCGCTGATCAAGAAGTTGACCAGGGAAATGTACACCAGCATGAACATCAGGATATGCCGCGTGGACAGGTAGCGGAAGCCGATGGTCGCTTCTTTCCACAGGGCGATGGAGGGCGCCAGCCAGGCTCGCAGCCTGGATCGGGCGGCGATCTGGGGCGTGCTGACCTGCGCGGCTTGTTCCAGGGCACGACCCTCGGCGGTCTTGGCGGGGTGGGGGATGTCCACCAGCAGCACGACGGTCACCGCGACGGCAAAGGTGAACAGATCGATGGCCATCACGCCCGAAGCACCGATGAGCGCGAACAGCAGCCCGGCGATAACCGGCGCAAAGATGCCCGACATCGGTCCGACCAGTTCGCGGATCGCGTTGGCCCGGTCGCGATGGTCGTCGGGAACCATCATGGTCGTGGCGGCGCCAAACGCGGGCTGCTGGAAGGTGCCGAAGACCGCCTGGATGAACGAGACCACGTACAGAATCCAGAGTTCGAACGCCCCGGTCACGAAGCTGATCAGCAGGATCAGCGTGCCGATGGCCTGCCCGGCGTCCGACAGTGCCATGACGCGGCGGCGGTCCCAGCGGTCGGCTAATACGCCCGCGACGCTGGCCGACACGAGGGCGGGCAGCGCCGAGAAAAAGGCGGTGACGGCCAGGGGAGTGGCCTGGTTGGTGTCTTTGAAGACCTTGATCGCGACGGCCAGGCCGGTCATCTGGCTGCCGATCAGCGAAAAAGTCTGGGTGGCGATCAAGAGGTAGAAGGTGCGCAGGGTTTGACGGTTTGCCATGATCTTGTCCTACACCTTAATAAAATCAAGCTTCACATTGATATTATACGACATCAGGCCGTGGAGGTTTCTGAAAATCAAGGTTCGCTTTTAATCTATCGGCTCTGCCAGGGGAATGATAGATTCTTGTAGATTTTGTGGGCGAAATTACAATAAAAAGATATAGTATATAGTGTAAAATGAGAATCTTATGAGTGATTGGTTTTGTGAAAAATGTCACCCGCCGCACCCCTATTCCGCCCCGGTGACTTCTACACCGCTTGTGGACCAGGATGAACAACGTATGAAACGACACGCTTCTCTCTTTTGGACCGGGTTGGCTGCCGCCTGGATCGTTTTGCTAGCGTTGGCGCTTCCGGTACAGGTCTTCGCGCAAGGGCACGATCACTCGACCGGGGGTGCTAAGGCAAGTGACATCAACAGCCTGTTTACCCTTCTCTTCGCCATCTCCGTGCCCGTTTTCCTGTTGGTCGAAGGGCTGATCCTCTACGCCATCGTCCGGCGGTTGAAGCCTCACCAGGACCCGGAGCAGATCGAAGGCAACCACCCGCTCGAAATTGGGTGGACGGTCTTTGCGTTTGTGATCATCGCCGTCGTCTTTGCCCTGACGTATAAAGCCATGCAATCCGATTATACGGTCAAAGCCGACCGGGACGATCAACCGCGCGACCTGGTCGTGCACGTGGTGGGGCGGATGTTCACCTGGGACTACGAGTATTTTACCGAAGACGGCGAACGGACCGGGGTGACGGCCAACGAGACGCTGACCATCCCGGCGGGCCGCCACGTGTACCTGGAAATCACGTCCAAAGATGTCCAGCACAGCTTCTGGGTACCTGACCTGGCGGGCAAGGTGGACGCCGTGCCGGGCCGGACCAATACCCTGTGGCTGACCGCCGACAAGCCGGGGACTTACCTGGGCAACTGCGCGGAATTCTGCGGCGTCTCCCATGACGAGATGCTGATCGAGGTCGTGGCGCTGGACCCGACCGCGTTCGACACCTGGTTCGCGCAGCAAATCGCCGCGGCCAGCCAGTTCAAGCCGATAGGCACCGACATGGAATCGCCACTGCCGCCGGGCGATGCCCAACGGGGCGCGGCCCTGTTCACGCAGATGGGCTGCTCCGGCTGTCATGGTCCGAACGATGGTGTGGGTCCGTCACTGCCGAGCATGGCCGAAGGGGCCGAAGGGCGGCCCGGCTACACGGTGGACCAATACCTGCGCGAATCCATCCTGCTGCCCTGTGCCTATACGGTGCCCGGCTACGACTGCAACATGATGGACGCCAGCGGCTATGGCGAGAAACTGGATGCGGCGGGTGTCGCCGATCTGATCGAATATTTGAAAGAGAGCGAGGGCGAATAACCTATGGCGAGCATTGCCACCACCGCACGCCCGGCGGTTCACAGGCCGTCCGGGATCATGGATTGGCTGACGACGGTCGATCACAAAAAAATCGGCATCATGTACGTGCTCACGACCTTCACTTTCTTCGTGATCGGCGTGTGCCTGGCCGAGATTATGCGGGCCGAGCTGGCCCAGCCGGGCGGGCAGTTCGTCACGGCGCAAGAATATAACGAGATTTTCTCGATGCACGGCTCGACCATGATCTTCCTGTTCATCATCCCGATCCTGGCCGGGATGGCGAACTATGCCGTGCCGCTCATGATCGGCGCGCGCGATATGGCCTTCCCACGCCTGAATGCCCTGAGCTACTGGCTGTTCTTGCTGGGCGGGCTGACGATGTACGCCGGGTTCCTGACCAAAGGCGGCGCTGCCGCCAACGGCTGGACCGCGTATCCGCCCCTGAGCAGCAAACAATTTTCGCCGGGCAGTGGCACGGACCTGTGGCTGATCGCGGTGGCGCTGGTCGGCACATCGTCGCTAATCGGGGCTTTCAACTTCATCGTGACCATCCTCCGGCTGCGCGCGCCCGGCATGACGCTGATGCAGATGCCGCTGTTCCCCTGGACCGTGCTGACGATGGCCTTCATGATCCTGGTGGCGACGCCGGTGTTGACGGCGGCGGGCGTCATGCTGCTGCTGGATCGCAACCTGGGCACGCAGTTTTTCACCGTGAGCGGGGGCGGCGATCCGCTGCTGTGGCAGCAGCTCTTCTGGTTCTATTCGCACCCGGCGGTCTATATCATCGTGCTGCCCGCGATGGGGATCATCTCCGAAGTGATCCCGGTGTTCTCGCGTAAGCCGCTGTTTGGCTATACCGCGATGGTGATCTCCACCACCCTGATCGGCGCGCAGGGCTTCGCCACCTGGGCGCACCACATGTACACCGTCGGCCTGCCGCCCGCGCTGGAAGCGTTCTTCGTCCTGACGACGATGATCATCGCCGTGCCGACCGGCGTGAAGATGTTCAACTGGATCTTCACCATGATCGGCGGGTCGCTGCGCTTCACGACGCCGATGCTGTATGCCATCGGTTTCCTGGCCACCTTCGTGATCGGCGGCATCACCGGCATTTTCCAGGCGGTGCTGCCCATCGACGAACTGGTCACCGATTCGCAGTTTATCGTCGCGCACTTCCATTACACCGTGTTCGGCGGGGCGGGCTTCGCGACCTTCGCCGGGATGTACTACTGGTGGCCCAAGATGTTCGGTTACCAGTTGGACGAGCGGCTGGGCAAGCTCCAGTTCTGGACGCTGTTTTTCGGCTTCCACATCACCTACTTCCCCCTGCACTTCCTGGGGATCATGGGGATGCCGCGCCGCATCTACAACTACCCCGCCGACCGGGGCTGGGGCGATCTGAACCTGCTCTCGACCGTGGGCGGGATCATCATGGGCATCTCCGTCATGATCCTGATCACCAATATGATCCGCAGCGCGCTGCACCACGTTCCGGCGGGCAACGATCCCTGGGAAGCCGATACGCTGGAGTGGACGACGTCGTCGCCGCCGCCGGAGCACAATTTCGATAAGACGCCGGTGGTGCACAGCCGCCGTCCGGCGCGCGATCTGCGTTTGGGTTTGAACCCGGGGGAGAAATAAGCTATGAGCAGCGACGCCGTGATCGAAATGACTCCGGATATCCCGCAGGACGACGAGCACGAAGAGATTCATCTGCCGCCGTCGAGCCTTGCCCCGCTGATCGTGGCGGTGGGGGCGACCTTCCTGCTGCTGGGCGTGCTGTTCAAGCCGTTCCTGGTGCTGGGCCTGGGGATCGCGCTGTTCGGCGGGCTGAAGATGGCGCGCTTCCCCGAAGTGGATCTGCACCCGCACTTCTTCCTGGAACTGGACAGCCGCAAGTTGGGGATGTGGACCTTTCTGGGGTCCGAGGTGATGTTCTTCACCGGGCTGATCGGATCGTTCATCTATTTCAAGGTGCTGCGTCCCGAAGACTTCGAAGCAGCCCACGAGATTCTGAGCCTGCCGCTGGCCACGCTCGGCACGTCGGTCCTGATCGTCAGTAGTTTCGCCGTGGTGATGGGCCTGGAAGCCCTGCAATCCAACGACCGCCGCGTCTTCTTCAACTGGATGGGGCTGGCGATTCTGCTGGGGGCGACGTTCGTGAGCATCCAGGCGGTCGAGTGGGCGACTCTGATGCACGAGGGGATCAAGGCGAAGGACATCTTCGGCACCGCCTTTTTCGCCACCACCGGCTTTCACGGGCTGCACGTCCTGGGGGGCGTGACCTGGCTGGTGCTGCTGATGATCCGGGCGGTGCGCGGCGAATATTCCGCCGACAACACCCTGGGCGTCGAGATGTTCGGGCTGTACTGGCACTTCGTAGACGTGGTCTGGATCGTGCTGTTCACGGTCATTTATCTGATCCATTAGGACGCGCGGATTATGGGACAAGATACCTGGACTTTCGTAACCTTGTGGCTGGCGAGCGGCGCTTTCATCGGCGGCGTGGTCACGCCGGTGCTGGCGAGTGGACGGCAGTTCAACGACTGGCTGAGCATGATCCTCGGCGTGGGGCTGGGCGCGGTGGGCAACGTGGTGCTCCTGCTGCCGCTGTGGGCGTTCGTGCTGGCGCAGAAAGCCAACGCCGATCCCCGGACGCCGTGGCAGCGCGACGCGCTCAGCCTGGGCGATGCCGCCGCCGTGGGGGGGACGGTATCGGCGCAAGCTTCGGTCAACGCCCTGGCGGCTACCCTCAAAGCCAATTTCTGGCCCGCGTCGCGCGCGCATTCTCACCGCATGACCTATATCGGCGTGTTCGTGGCACTGGCGATCATCACCATCGTCGAAGTGGCCGTCACTTACGCGAACCTGCCCTTTTCGCCCACGCCGCTGCTGGTGGCACTCTCGTCCGCCAAAGTGCTGCTGGTGGTGCTGTATTTCATGCACCTGCGCTATGACAGCCGGTGGTATGCCGCCGTCTTCGTGTTCGGGGTACCCTTCGCCGCCCTGATCGTGGCGATCCTGGCCCTCTCCGCCTGAAAAGCATTTCAACGCAGAGAGCACAGAGGAAAAACAGAGTTTCCTCCCTTGAATGATTTTGTCGCCTTGCCGGTTTCGCGGGAAGGCGATTTTGTTTAAGATTGGGATGGATACCCACAGATCAAAGGAGCGCGATCACATGCCGGACCAATCGGAGAAACTGCTGCGCGGCAGCTACTGGGTCCAGCCGGGACGCCTGCTGGCGGGACCGTATCCTGGCGCGTGGGGCGAGGACCTGGCGCAGCGGAAAGCCCGCGAGCTGCTGGCGGCGGGCATCACCACGATCATCGATCTAACGGAATCGGACGAGCATCATGCCTATCTGCCCCGGCTGAACAGCGCAGCGGAGCAGCAGGGCCGCACCGTCGAGCACCACCGCTTTCCGATCCCCGACATGGACGTGCCGCTGCCGTCGCAGATGGTCCGGATTCTGGACACCATCGACACGGCGCTGGCCGAGGGGCAGGTCGTGTACGTGCACTGCATGGGCGGCATCGGGCGCACCGGGACCGTGATCGGCTGTTTCCTGGTGCGGCACGGCCAGACCGGCACCGAGGCGCTGCAAACCATCGCCCAGTTGCGCGGCGGACTGACCGAATCGCCGGAAACCGAGCCTCAACGGCTGATGGTCCGCACCTGGAAGGGGTAGCCCGATCAGGCGTCGGGGTCGTCGATGGCGTTGAGGGCCAGCTCGGCAGCCACGGTTACGTACTCGATGCAGCGGTCGATGACCTTTTCCGTCTTGAATTTAGCCCGTCCTTCGGGCGTGTTGAAATCGCAGCCGGTGAGATCGGCACAGTTGATCGAGCCAAAACGGGCCTTGAACGCCTCCATAAAACGTTGGGTGACGGCGTAGGTGGGGTTGTGATCCACACCCGGCTCGTGCACGCCCACGATCAGGCCGAGTCCCAGGATCGCACCGGTGACCGCGCCGCATGGTCCACCGGTATGCGACAGGCCGCCGCACAGCCCACTGGCGATCTGGGGGAACAGATCGGACTGGATGCCCTGGCTGGCGGCGATGGCGAGCAGCAGGCTTTCGGCGCAAGGATAGCCGCCGGTTTCGAACAGGGCGCGGGCACGTTGCGCCGTTTCTTCAGTCGTCAAGACACTCATTACGTTCTCCTCAGGTGGAAAATCAGTCCCAGAGCAGCGCCAACCCGGCGTTGATGTCGTCCACGATCTGGTCGGCGACGGGTCCTAGCGCCTCGCGTTTGTGACCCTGGGGAGCCACCCCGATGGCGCGGAACGATACCGCCTGCCCGGCGCGCTGCAACAGCTCGCAGGCGCGGCGCGCGGCCCGGATGCCCCCGGCGGAGTCTTCGAACACGATCACGCGCGTAGGGCGATCCAGCGCCGCCAGCGGCCCGGTCAATTCCCCGCGTTCGAAGAATTTGACCGCGGCTTGCAGGGCGGCGGTTTCCGATCCGGACGCTGCCGCACCGATGGCGGCCAACGCCTGCACCGGGGAGGGTTTGAGGTATTCCGCCGCGCCGCGCCCGGCGGTCCAGGCCAACCAGCCGATGCGCCCCTGCCCGATCAGCGGCAGTTGGCCGTCCAGCCCGATCAGTTCGGCGGCGAGTTCGGCTTCGGGCGCGTAGCCGGACGCCGGTTGGCCGCGTTGATCGGGGGGTAGATCGGCGGGATACAGGCTGGGCCGCGCGGTGAAGATCGACGCGCCGTGATCGGGTGACTGCATCCACTCGCGCAGGCGAGCGCGGTTCGCCGGGCTGATCAAGGGTTGGTCGTGGACTGACAGGTAACTCTCGCTGGCGAAGGGAGCCGCATACCCGTAGGTCGCGGCAAAGCGCTCGTGGCCCAGCGTATGCGTCTGGAAGACGAGCGTGGTCGGCGTTCCCGCCACGTTGTAGACGTCGCCCAGCAGGGCGTGCAGCAGCGGCCCGTTGGCCGGATCGGTCCGGGCGGAGGCCAGCGCCAGGTAGACGCGCGCCGGAATCTGTCCATCAGTCGTGTGTTGGGCGACCTCCCGCGCGGCCTGGACGAAGTCCGGGCGGGGGAGGGTGAGGTCTGCCGCCCGGATCGCGGCAAAGGTGTCCTCCAGCGTATCCCGCCGGAGCGCGGGGCGCTGGTCCAGCGCCGCCAGCAGAATCTCGCTGACGCACACCGCGCCCGAATCCCACTCGTTGGTGATGCCGCACGCTTCGAGTACGGCGATCTCGTCCACCGTCACGCCGGGCGCGGGCTGGCCCATCAGAGCCGCGAAGCGATCCACTGTGGCCCGCAGCGCTGCCTTATATCCCATTGGGTGTACCAGCACGCCGTCTATGTCGAAGAGAATCAGGTCCATACGCGCGAGCTAGCTTTTGGGGGCGGAGGCGGCCAGGAAGTCGTCGTAATCTTCGCGCTCGACCAGGGTGCCGCCGCTCAATTCCGCCGAGACGAAGTGTTTGCTGCGGTCGAAATAGAACTCCGCTTCGATGCGGTCGAAGAGCCGGTTCACCCCGTCGATTCCCTCTTGTCGT
>CAYRWY010000203.1:0-9992 GCA_964427955.1 uncultured Anaerolineaceae bacterium | reverse complement strand
GCATTTACATAGTACCATAACATGCGAAGGCACGTCAATAAATACTTTGTGGTGGCGCACAAAATGGCTCTTCCCCTCCCGGCAGGCCCATGATATAATGCCCCGCGTGATGGACGATCTCTTCTGGATGCGTCTGGCGCTCGACGAAGCGCAGTTGGCTCTCGCGCATGGTGATGTACCGATTGGCGCGCTGGCCGTTCGGAAGGGGGAAGTCATCGCCCGGGCGCACAACCGGCGCGAGATCGACGGCGATCCCACCGCTCACGCGGAACTGCTGACGATCCGCACGGCGTCACAGCTCATCGGCCATTGGCGGCTGGAAGACGTGACGCTCTACTGTACGCTCGAACCCTGCGCGATGTGCGCGGGGGCGATGGTCCTGGCGCGGCTCCCCCGGTTGGTGTATGGGACGGTCGATCCCAAAGCCGGAGCCGGTGGCAGTGTGCTGGACCTGCTGAACCATCCCCGCCTCAACCACCGGGTTGACGTGCTGGGAGGCGTGCTGGCCGACGAAGCGGCAGCGTTGATCCGGAGCTTTTTCGCCGGGCTGCGGGCGGAAGGTCAGAAGTAACAACTGCATACGGAGGGGTGCCAGAGTGGTTGAATGGGGCGGTCTCGAAAACCGTTGTAGGGCGTCCGCCCTACCGTGGGTTCGAATCCCACCCCCTCCGCCTTTTTTCTCCTCGCCATCTCTGATTTCCATCTTACCGCCGACATTTCAACATTTTTGACGCCTCCGCAGCTCTACGTGCCATTGGGTTCACGAGAGCGTCTATGAAGCGGGTCCTGGAAAGCCAGCAAGGGAATTTTCGTCGTGCCGGACAACCTCCAAGAACTGGACGCCAGGCAGGCACTCGGACTCATCATCGGGCCAGAGGCATTGACCAGCTTCGAGCGCCTGGTCCGGCTACCAACTCGCTTTTCCGACACGGCACTCTTCGACGAAAACGTTTATCACGACCTGATCGCAAGCGTCGCCGCCAGCGCGGAGAGTCAGGAGAGTGGGTTGTTTGGCATCGAGCTGGCCTCCAACTTCAACGTGCCCTACTTCGCGCGCAGCGGTACCGAATTCTGGAACCGCTGGCATATCACCCTCTCGCAGTGGCTGCACGGCCTGTATCTGGTGGCTTTCGCTGTGGAAGCCTGCCGGGCCGCCCCGTCTTCCGCCGCGTTGGCGGCAGGGAGCGGCGATGCTGATCACGTTCTGCCTGGTGATGTTCGCCTGGGTGCCGTTCCGGGTGGGCAGTCTCTCGCTCACGCTCGACTATTGGCGCGGGATTTCGACTGGTCTGGCGAACTGCGCTGGCCGTCAGGGTTAGTGCTGTTTGCCTTGATTCCCCCCCTTTGGATAGACTGGGTACAATACCGGCACAATGACAATCTGGTCTTTTTGCGCTGGCCGCGCCTGGTGCAGGCCGCGCTGCTGGCGGTGGCGATCCTGGCGATCTTTCTGTCCGGCCAATCGCGCACCATCGTGCCGTTTGTCTATCAAGGGTTCTAGGATGGAGTGAAGCATGGATCGCAGCGAAATCAGAGAAAAACTTAGACCGTTCGTCCTGAAGGACATGATCCGGATGCCGAAATACAACCTCAAGGACGACGAGCCGCTGATCACCGGGGGGTTGGTGGATTCGTTTTCGTTGGCGCTGTTCGGCGTATTCGCTGAAGAGACGTTTGGCGTCCACATCCCGGACCCGGACCTGACGGTGGACAATCTCGATACGTTGAATCAGATGATCGACCGGGTTCTTCGCGATCTAAAATAGCCGGAGAGGCCGCTCATGAAGCAGCATAAGGCGCTGTTCACGGCGCTGGGAGTGATCCTGACCACGAGTCTGGTGGCGTGTACCGGCCAGTCCACCGGGACGATCTTCCCCTCGCCGACTCCGCCCAGCACGGACGATGTGTCGCGCCAGATCAGCCTGGTAACCGATGTCCAGGAACCGACGGCCACGCCGGCGGCCCAGGACACCCCGTCCGTTCCGATGCTGCGCGTGTGGTGGCCGGAGGAACTGTATCCGGACGGCAACCAGGCTGCCGAAGATATTCTGCTGGCGCAGTTCGAGGACTTCCGGCAGACTTACGTCTCTTACAATCTGGAAATCCGGCGCAAACACAGCAGCGGCCAGGGCGGCATTCTGCCGACGCTGCGCACCGCCGCTCCCGTGGCTCCTCAGGCGCTGCCCGACCTGACCCTGATGCGCCGCGCGGACATGGTCACCGCCGCCACCGAGGGTCTGATCGTCCCCCTGACCGACTGGCTCCCGCCCGATCTGGCGGACGACCTGCTGCCCGGCGCGTTGGCCCTGGGGCAGATCGACGGCGTATTGTACGGGCTGCCCTATACCCTGAATATCTACCACATCGTCTACCGTACCTCGGCCTTTGGCACGCCGCCGCTGGCCTTTACCGATGTCCTCGACCAGCAGCCGACCTACCTGTTTCCTGCCGGAACCGTCCCCGTGAGCTGGACGGCGCTGCTCCAGTACCGGGCCGCAGGCGGACGGCTGATCGACGACACCGGCAGCACGACCCTGGATTACGATCCGCTGCTGGTCGTGCTGGATTATTATGCCCAGGGCGTTAGCACGGGGATCTTTGACGCGTCGCTGCTGGATTACACTGACTTCAACAGCTACTGGAACGAATTCCTATCGACCGGCATTGACATGGCGGCTGTCGATTCGGTCACGTACCTGGGCCGCAAGACCAGTCTGCACAACATCGGGCTGGCGTCCACGCCGACGGCCAGCGGGGACGCGTTCACCGCGCTGGACGGGTGGGTGTGGGTCCTGGTCACCCAGGACGTCGATCATCAGAACGAGTCACGGGCATTCCTGTCGTGGATGATGCGTATCGGCGAGCAGAGCCTCTTCACCGAAGCTCTGGGAATTCTGCCTTCGCAGAAACGGGCGCTGCGGTTGTGGGACGATCAGACCTATGCCAGCTTCGCCCAAACCATGCTGACCACGGCGGTGGTCATTCCCGACACCCAGCGCAGCAACACCGCCGCCCTGGCGCTTCAGGAAAGCCTGGCAGCGGTGCTGAAGGGTATCCCGGCCCGCAGTGCCGCGGACGAGGCCGTGGCGAAGCTGAGCAAATAGCGGCTACCCGGCGGCGACCAGCTCGTTCACCGGTTCGGGCAGCTCCAGCTCCCGGTAATGCGCGATCTTCCACTCGATGCATTCCAGGGTTTCGTTCAATTCCTGGACCTTGCGCTGCATCCGATCGCGGTGGCGTTCGAGCAGCCGCCGCCGGGCCACGGTCGTATGATCGCCCTGCCACATCAAATCTGCGTACAGCTTCATCTCGCGGATCGGCATTCCCGTCATGCGCAGCTTCTTGAGAAACTCAATCCAGCCCAGGTCATCGCGGGAGTAGCGGCGATGGCCGCTGGCGGCGCGATCCACCGGCTGGATCAGGCCGATCCGCTCGTAATAGCGCAGCGTGTGCGCGCTCAACCCGGTCATCTCCGCCACTTCTTGAATAGTCAAGGCTTCGTCGGTCATCGGACCTCCTTCAGATTCACCTTCCTCGCGACTGCTTAGAGTGTACTCAAACTTCGCCAACAGACAAGCGGCGTCAAAATAAGTCGTCCCAAAAGTGCCGACAGTGGGCCGAGTCCTGGTATACTTGGGGCAAATCGGATAGTTCGGCGAAAAGATGAAATATCGGGATGTCACAATCACCCCTGAATATCAGTGAACAGGAAATCCGCAAGCGGTGTGGAATGCTGCTGGACGGTGCGGTCGAAGAAGCGGTCCGGCTGCGGCACAATTACCTGGGCACCGAGCACCTCTTCAACGCTTTGACCCAAACGCCGGGCAGTCCGGCGGCTCGTCTGCTGGTCGAGACCGGCCTGGAGCCGCGCGAGATTCGCAACCTGATCCGGCGCGAAGTGGGCGCGGGCGACGATATGGTGAGCGATTGGCCCCCGCTGACGCCGCGAATGCACCGCGTGCTGGCGATGGCGGTCTACCTGGCCGACGATGCCGGAGATCGCTACGTGACTGAGACGCAGGCGCTCGTCGCCATTCTCCAGGAGGGCGAAGGCGTCGCGGCGCGCGTCCTGATCCGGCAGGGGATCGATCTCGCGCGCTGGATCGAGCGGTTGTTGGACGATGTCGGCAGCAGCAGCGATGCCTTCGGCGATTTGATGTTCGATCACCTGGAGTCGCCGCACACGCACGCGCTGCTGGACGACGAGACCGAAGCCAGCCGCCGGATGCCGACCCCGCTGCTGGACAAATATGGGCGCGACCTGACCGAGCAGGCCCGGCAGGGCAAAATCGGCCCGGCC
This sequence comes from uncultured Anaerolineaceae bacterium, assembly GCA_964427955.1. Taxonomy (GTDB): domain Bacteria; phylum Chloroflexota; class Anaerolineae; order Aggregatilineales; family Aggregatilineaceae; genus JACRBK01. The sequence goes on along the minus strand of CAYRWY010000203.1, from coordinate 5,692 downwards.
ATCGGGCGCGAGCTGGAAATCCGGATGCTGGCCCGCACCCTACGCCGCAGCAAGAAAAACAACCCGCTGCTGCTGGGCGATTCCGGCGTGGGCAAAACGGCGGTGGTCGAAGGGCTGGCCTACGACATCGTGCACGACCGTGCTCCCAAATTCCTCCACAACCGCCGGTTGGTCGGGCTGGAAGTGGGGATGCTGGTCGCCGGAACCAGCCTGCGCGGCCAGTTCGAGGAACGGATCGTCGGGATCATCGACGAAGTGAAAAACGCGCCGGATGTGATCCTGTTCATCGACGAGATTCACACCATCGTCGGCGCGGGGGATACCATCGACAGCAACCTGGACGCTGCCAACATCCTCAAGCCCGCCCTGGCGCGCGGCGAGATCACCTGCATCGGCGCCACGACCTTCGAAGATTACCGCAAAGCCATCGCCAAAGACCCGGCGCTGGATCGCCGCTTCCGTACGATTGAGATTCGCGAGCAAAGCGTGTCCGAGTCGCTGGTCGTGGTCGAGAATGTCTACACGCGTTACGAGGAACACCACAAAGTCAAGATTCTGCCGGAAGCGCGCGAAGCGGCGGTGCGGCTTTCGGATCGCTACATGCGCGACCGCCGCCTGCCCGACAAGGCGCTCGATCTGCTGGACGAAGCCTGCGCCCGGATGGTGATCCAGACCAACAGCCCGGATCAGGTCGTCGAAGAGGGCGCGCCGCTGCTCGAGGTCACGTCGGCGACGATCACCGAAGTGCTGAGCGAGTGGACCGGCATCCCCGTCAGCGAGCTGACGGCGGACGAGCGGCTGCGCTTCTCGCACATGGGCGACACGCTGCGCCAGCGGGTGATCGGACAGGATCACGCCATCAACATCGTCTCCGACGCCATCAAGATGAACCGCGCCGGACTGGGCGATCCCAAGCGCCCGATCGGGGTCTTCCTGTTCCTGGGGCCGAGCGGCGTGGGCAAAACGGAGCTGGCTAAAGCCCTGGCCGAGTTCCTGTTCAACGACGACGACGCCATCATCCGCCTGGATATGTCCGAATTCCACGACGAGCACACCGTCGCGCGGCTGATCGGTGCTCCCCCCGGCTACAAGGGCATGGAACAAGGCGGGCAGCTCACCGAAGCCCTGCGCCGCAAGCCGTACAGCGTGGTGCTGCTGGACGAAGTGGAAAAAGCCGCACCGGAGGTGTTCGACATCTTCCTGCAAGTCTTCGACGAAGGCCGCCTGACCGACTCGCAGGGGGTGACGACGGATGCCCGCCACGCCGCCTGGATCATGACCAGCAACATCGGCACGGGCGACGTGGGTAAAGGCTTCGGCTTCACCGCCACGCCGGATCAACTGCCCGATTACGATTTTCATCTCAAGAAACACTTCCGCCCAGAATTTTTGAACCGCCTGGACGAGGTGGTGGTCTTCAAACCGCTGACCACCGAGGCGCTGAATGGGATTTTGTACTTGCAGATGCGCGAAGTGACCGAGCGGCTGACCACTCAGAACATCACGCTGACGCTGGACGAGGATGCGCGGGAACTGATCTTGCGCGAAGGGTACGATCCGGCCAACGGGGCGCGCCCGCTCCGCCGCGCGATCCAACGCCTGCTCACCCGTCCGCTGAGCACCGCGCTGCTGGAAGAAACCTTCCATCCGGGCGACGTGATCCGGGTCGTGATCGAGGGCGACGAGTTGGCCCTGCGCAAAACCGAGCCGCCGGGCGCGGCCAGCACGCCGGAGGGTGGTCCGGCAGCCTCTGAAACCAGGAGTGTGGACGGTCCCGAACCGGTCCGGCCAGAGGCAAAGAGTCAGGTGGAGTGAGATCGTGCGAGAATGGTGTTGGCTTGAAGAAACTCATCTTGAGTCACTCGACCAGGCAATCGATCTCGCCAACTGGTATTTGACCGTTCAGGAATTCAAGACCGCTGAGGGTGGTCAGCGTTGGAATGTGTGATACTTCGCACCGACTCGCGTGAAGTTGTAGATGCTTTTGGGGTTAGCGTATCACGATATTCCGGAGCATATCACCAACCAGTTTAGGGAATATCTCCATCTTGAGTAAATCGAAATTACCTCTATGACTTCAAACGAGATTCCTCCTGTCCCCCAGAGCGGCGCGATCCCGCTGGCACTGCCGCTCGATCAAGAGGAGCGGCTGCTCAACCGCCGCCGCAAAGCGGACCAGACCGATCCCTTTGCCACCGATCCGGATGACGAGGTGCGCCGCTTAGGACGGCTGGCGCTGCGCCGCGATCTGCCCCACCCCTACGATTACCTGGCCCTGGGCGATTTGTGCGCGCGGCTGTCACTGGTCGAGCCGGACCGGCGGCTGCTGGTGTACTACGTCGGCAAGACGCTGTTTGCCTACCGCTCGGCGCAGGGATTGGCGGCGCTGGACAGCCCGGAGCGCGCGCTGGGCGTGGCGGCGTACGAGGCGTATGCCCGCTGGATCATGCAGGCGGCCCGTGCTGCGCCTTCGCGCCGCAATATCGCCGTCGCCCTGTGGACGGTGGCCGAAGCGAGCGAGCAAGGTGTCTCCGGCCTGCACGACGACGCCCAACTGCTGGCGCTGTGGTACATCTCGCCACCCCAGAGCGACGACGCCACCCCCCTGCCCCACCGCACTCCACAGCAGGCCGTGGAAGCCGCAACGGAAATCTACCCGGAGGCGCTGGTCACCCACCTGGACGAAGGGCTGGATCTCGAATCGGCGGTGCTGTCGCTGTCGTCCGAGGAAATGCCCGCGCCCTTGAACGAGACGCGCTCCGACAAGTCGGAAATCTTCCAGGTCGAAACGGAACAGACCCACCACGGCCCGCGCTTATCGTCGGTCCCCCCGGTGATCGCGGCCCCGGCGCGGCGGGTCGAAGGCAGCGACTTCAATTACGGCGACAAGATCGACGGGCGCTACGAAGTCGCGCAGGTGCTGCGCGGCGGCATGGGGATCGTGTACCTGTGCTTCGATCACGAAGATCACCAGGCCGTGGCGCTCAAGACCTTCCAGGCCAACCTGCTCTCGAACGAGGTCGCGGTCGCCCGCTTCACCAAAGAGGCGCGCACCTGGATCATGCTCGAAAAACACCCGCACATCGTCCAGGCCCGGCGCGTGCAGAAGTTCGAAGGCCGCCCGCACATCATCCTGGAACAGATCTCCGGGCCGGAAGGACTGGGGCCGGACCTGCGGAGCTGGATTCGGCATAACCGTATCGATCTGCCCACCGCGCTCGAATTCGGCCTGCACATCGCGCTGGGGATGCAGCACGCCGTGCGCCAGATTCCCGGCCTGGTCCACCGCGACCTGAAGCCCGCCAACATCCTGATCCGGCACGACGGCATCGCCAAAGTGACCGATTTCGGGCTGGTGCGCTCGTTCGACCTGGAAGAAAGCCCGCCGGTCGCCGACGAAAGTCCCAAAGACAGCGGGCTGACGCGCGTGGGCATGGTGGTCGGCACGCCGCCCTACATGTCGCCGGAGCAGTGCCGCGCGGCGGCGGTGGATACCCGCGCCGACATTTACGCCTTCGGCTGCGTGCTGTACGAGATGCTCACCCGGCAGACCGTCTTCGAGGCCAAGCTGCTGACCGAGTGGGTCTACGCGCACCTGACCAAAAAGCCCGCCTTTCCCGAAACCGCCACGCACGTCACCCCGCCGGTGCGCGATCTGGTGCTGGCCTGCCTGGAAAAAGACCCGGCCAACCGCCCCCAAACCTGGGGCGACGTCGTGAGCCGCCTCGCGCAGTTGTACGAAGCCGCGACCGGCACGCCGCCGGACATGGAGGCGGATGGCCCGGCGATGGAAATGCGCGAGTTGATGGACAAGGCTTACAGCCTGACCGAACTCGGCTATCTCGAAGAGGCGTCGGCGGTGTACAGCCACGTGCTGCAACTTGAACCGCTCTCGGCCTGGGCCTGGGCGCGCAAGGGCCGGACGCTGCGCCTGCTCAACCGCCCGGAAGAGGCGCTGGGCTGTTACGACCGGGCGCTCGATCTCAATCCGCGCTTTGCCTGGGCCTGGACCGGCAAAGGCCAGGTGCTCGAACGCATGAACCAGATCGAGCGGGCATTGGCGGCGCACCAGACCGCGACCCAGCTTCAGCCGGGCAACGTGTGGGCGTGGTACAACCAGGCCGAGGCACTGCATACCCTGCGCGACTACGATGGTTCGATGGCCATTCTGGATCGTGCCCTGGAGATCGATCCTTACCACGCCGAAAGTTGGGCCAAGCGCGGCCAGGTCTTCCGCGCGCTGGAACGCTTCCCGGAGGCGCTGAACGCCTACAACCGGGCGCTGGAACTGAATCCGCATTACGCCTGGGCCTGGAACGGCAAGGGGCTGGCGCTCAAGGCGATGGACCGCCTGCAAGAGGCGCTGGAAGCGTTCGAGCAGGCGTCGCGCCACCAGCCGGGCGAGGTCTGGCACTGGTACAACCAATCCGAAATGCTGGTCGAGATGGGACGCTACCAGGAAGCCCTGGCCCCCACCCAGCAGGCGACGCGCGTCGCCCCAGCGCACGCTTATTCGTGGGCCAAGCTCGGCCAGATTTATCGCTACCTGGACCGCTTCGAGGATGCCGTAGACGCCTATGAGCGGGCGCTGCGGCTCAAGCCCGATTACGCCTGGGCGGTGAATGGGCTGGGGATCGTGCTCGAACGGCTCAAGCGTTACGACGAGGCGCTGGCGACCTACCACCGCGCCTCCGATCTCGCGCCGGATGACGTCTGGCACTGGTACAACCAGGGCAACCTGCTCACGCTGCTCAACCGCTTTGCCGAAGCCGTCCCTTTGCTCGAAAAGGCGATCCAGGTCAGCCCCGAACACGCGCGGAGTTGGGCGCGGCTGGGCAACACCTACCGCCAGTTGGACCAGTTCGGCAAAGCGCTGTCGTGCCTGTCGAAAGCGGTCAAGCTCGATCCCGATTATGCCTGGGCCTGGAACGAGCGCGGCGTCACGCTCGAAGGCATGACGCGGCACGGCGAAGCGGTCGAAGCCTACAGCCGCGCGGCGCAGGCGGAGCCGTCCAACCCGCTGTACTGGTACAACCTGGGCGATACGCTGGTGCTGCTCAAGCGCCAGGAAGAGGCTATCGAGATTCTGAAGCGCGCCCTGGAAGCCGATCCGCGCTACATCCGCGCCTGGGCCAAGCAGGGTCAGGCACTGCGCCGCCTGGGCCGCCACGAAGAGGCGCTGGCGAGCTACAGCCGGGCGGTCGAACTCGCGCCCGAATACGCCTGGGCGTGGAATGGACGCGGGCTGGCGCTCAGCGCCCTGGGCCGCCACGAAGAGGCGCTGGCGTGCTTCCGGCAGGCGTCCACCTTGCAGCCGGACGACGTATGGTTCTGGTACAACCAGGCCGACGAGCTGATCGCCTTGCAGCGGTTCGAGGATGCGCTCAACCCATTGGAGCGCGCCCTGCGGCTCAACCGCGATCACTCCGAAAGTTGGGCCAAGCGCGGCCAGGTGCTGCGCCGCCTGGGGCGCTACAAAGAGGCCGTCGCCGCCTACGACCAGGCGCTCAAGCTGGAGCCGCATTACGCCTGGGCCTGGAATGGGCGCGGGCTGGCACTGGAAGCGATGGATCGCCGCGAAGAGGCGCTGCTCAGCTACGAGCGGGCGTCGCAGGAAGATTCGTCCAGCATATGGTACTGGATCAACCAGGTCGAGCCGCTGCTGGCGCTGGGGCGGCATGGGGATGCGCTG
>CAYRWY010000202.1:0-10047 GCA_964427955.1 uncultured Anaerolineaceae bacterium | reverse complement strand
ACCTATCCGGCGCTGGTGCTGGCTTATATGACGCTCACGCTGCCGGTGTCGATCTGGATGCTGCGCGGGTTCATTCAGAATATTCCAGCGGACATGGAAGAAGCGGCGATGGTGGACGGCTGCACCCGCCTGCAAGCGTTCTGGCGGCTGATCGTACCGCTGGCGCGGCCCGGCATCGCGGCCACCGCCGTCTGGATCGCGGTCGTGACCTGGCAGGAATTCCTGTTCGCCCTGGCCTTCACCACCACCCGCGACATGCGCACCATCCCGGTGGGGATGGCCGATTTTCAGGGGCAGTACGGCATTCGCTACGGCGAATTGATGGCCAGCTCGGTCATGGTGTCGATGCCGATTATCGTGTTATTCTTCTTCTTGCAGCGTTATTTCGTCGCCGGATTGACGGCAGGAGCCACCAAGGGGTAACGCATGATCGCGTTACGCGGGATCACCTGGGATCATCCGCGCGGCTACCAACCTCTGGCGGCCAGTGTCGCGCCGTATGCCGCCCAGACCGGGGTCCAGGTCACGTGGGAGAGGCGCTCGCTCAAAGATTTCGGCGATGCGCCGCTCGACGATCTGGCCCGCGACTACGATCTGCTGATCGTCGATCATCCCCACGTCGGCATAGCGGCGGAGTCAGGCTGTTTGCTGCCGCTGGATAGCTGTCTCGACCATGAAACACTGGCCACCCTGGCCGCTCAGAGCGCCGGACCCAGCCACGCCAGCTACACCTATGCAGGACACCAGTGGGCTTTGGCGGTGGACGCCGCCATGCAGGCCAGTGCCTACCGCCCCGATCTGCTCGATCAACCGCTGCCGCGCACCTGGCAGGAAGTGCTCGCGCTGGGATACACCCTGTACCAGACCGGGCGCTGCCTGGCGATCCCGCTCGTCCCGACCGACTGTATCTGCTCATTCCTGACGCTGTGCGCCAATCTCGGCAGCCCGCCCGGCAGCGGCGGCGAACTTGTCAACGAGACCATCGGGCGATCCGTGCTGCACTGGCTGGTCGAGGTTGCCGCGCTGTGCCATCCCGACAGCCTGACCTGGAACCCGATCCGAATGCTGGATCACATGAGCCGGGCCGACGACGTGGTCTACTGCCCGCTCACCTTCTGCTACACCAACTATGCTCGCCGTGGCTACGCCCCGCACCTCCTCCAGTTTCACAACATCCCTGGCGTACAGGGATCGCTGTTGGGCGGGGCGGGCTTCGCCGTGTCCGCCGCTACGGAGCATCCGCAGGCCGCGTGTGATTACGGCGCCTGGCTGTGCAGCGCCAAAGTCCAGAATTCACTGTACCTCCAACAGGGGGGACAGCCGGGCAACCGCACGCCCTGGCTGGATGCCGCCGCGAACGATCTGACGCATCACTTCTTCCGCGACACGTGGGAGACGCTTCAGCAGGCGTATGTCCGTCCACGTCACAGCGGCTTCGTGATCTTCCAGGAAGCCGCCGGGCAGGCCATTCACGCCCTGCTGCGCGGCGAGGACACCGTCGAACGCTGCCTGCAATCGCTGAACGACCTCTACCACCAAAATCTTCCGGGCTAACCACTTTCATAGGAGATTGCACCAGCCACCTGGAACGTTCTTTGCCAAAATTATTATGATTATCATTTCCGAAATCACGCTAATTGGGGGTAAGCTCCGATGGAATTCGACGGACCGATCTACCGTGCCCAGATCATGCTCTCCGAGGTAATCCCGCTCTACGTCTACCTGGTGAAAGGCGGCCAGTACGCCGTCTGGATCGACAGCGGCACCAAGCCCATGTTCGCCCAGTTGCAGGACACGATGCGGCGCGCCGGGGTGCAGGAGGCCGATCTGCGCTTCATCCTGCACACCCACTCCCACCACGATCACATCGGCTGCAACGCGCAGTTGAAGGACCTCACCGGCTGTCTGATCGCCGCGCCGGGCCATTACGCCGCCTGGCACGCCGACTTTGAACGACATTACCAGGAATTCGCCCGCCCCTTCCCCCACCTGATCCCGGATACGCCCGCCCTGCGCGACGAAGTCCTGAGCATTCTGGATGCGCCGCGCCCGCTGGACCTCATCATCGACGAAGGGACCCGGTTCAACCTGGGCGGCGGCGTGACGCTGACCGCCTACCGTTTTCCCGGCCACATGCTGGCCGAGTTGGGCTGGTTCGAGGCGTCCACGCGCACGCTCATCCTGGGAGACGCGATCACCGGGCTGGATTGGCCGCTGTTTCACAGCCACCTTTCGGTCCAGGGCTACCGTGATACTCTGGCGAAAATCGGGCGGCTGGTCCCGGAACTGGGCGTGGAGTGGGTGCTGTTCGCGCACTTTCCGCCGATGATCCCGCGCGAAGTGAACGACCTGCTGGCCCGCGCCGCCGCTTATATCGACGCAATCGAAAGCACCCTGATCCGAATCCTGGCCAGCCAGCCGTCCGTGACGCTGGCGCAGTTGTGGACCGACCTGTGCGCGCGCATGGAGCGGCAGCAGGAATTCCGCGCGTTGAACATGGCCAACGCGCATGTGCAAGATCTGCTGGCGCGCGGTTTCATCCGCCAGGTCGGGCCGGAGAGCTATTCCATTCGCTAAAGTCAAGCATGGGCGCGGCAGACAGCGCCCCCAGGTATTCAACCAACACTGTGAGGAGCTGATCATGATGATGGCATTAGAGGGCGTGCGCGTCCTGGATTTCACCCAGATGATGTTGGGGCCGTGGGGAACCCAATTCCTGGGCGACATGGGCGCGGAGGTGATCAAGATCGAGCGTCCCATCGAGGGCGAGTGGGAGCGCGGGCTGGCCGCGATGGGCGAACTATTGAACGGCACCAGCCCATTTTTTCTGGCGATGAATCGCAACAAAAAGAGCCTGACGGTCGATCTCAAAGATCCGCGCGGCAAGGAGATCATCACCCAACTGGCCGCGACCGCCGACCTCGTCACCGAGAACTTTCGCCCCGGCGTGCTGGACCGGTTGGGGCTGGGCTACGAAGACCTCAAAAAGGTGAACCCGTCGATTGTGTACGTAGCGGGCAGCGGTTACGGGCCGGATGGTCCCTACGTGACACGACCGGGCCAGGATTTGCTGATCCAGTCGCTGTCCGGCCTGGCGGCGCAGAATGGCCGCTACGACGACGTGCCGACGCCCACCGCCACCTCCTTCGTCGATGCGAGCACCGCGCTGCTGCTGGCGTTTTCGGCGATGGTTGGGCTGTTCCACAAGCAGCGCACCGGCGAGGGCCAGCGCATCGACGTGAGCCTGTTCAACACGGCCATCGCCTTGCAGTGCCAGGAACTCTCGGCCTTCATGAACATGAGCCTGCCCTGGCAGCGCAGCACGAGTGGGATCGGCGCGCCCTGGCTGGCGGCCCCATTCGGCATCTACCGCACGCAGGATGGCTTCATGGCGCTGTCGATTTCGTCGCTGGCGGTGGTCGGCGAGGTGTTGGAACTTCCGGCGCTCAAGGAATACGACGCGCCCAGGCTGGCCTATGCCCACCGCGACACGATCCGCCCTCTGATCCAGGACCGGCTGATCACGCAGACCACGGCCTACTGGCTGGAACGGCTGCTGGCGCGCGACGTCTGGTGCGCCGAAGTGCAGAATTTCGACGATCTGCTGAACGATCCCCAGGTGGCGCACAACGACCTGATCCAGACCATCCACCATCCCGACGCGGGCGACATTCGCGTGATCGGCATCCCGATGAAGTTCAGCGCGACACCCGGCACGATCCGGCTGGCGCCGCCGCGCGTGGGCGAGCACAACGACGCCCTGCTGAGCGAACTCGGCTATTCGGCGGACCAGATCGACGGGTTCCGCCGGGAAGGGGTGATCTGATGGCAGAGACGGCGCTGGTCCAATTCGAGATCCGCGAGGGGGCGGTGGCCGTGCTCACCTTCAACCGCCCGGAGAAGATGAACGCGCTGAGCACGGCGCTGCTGCACCAGTTCGAGCATCATCTGCACCAGATCGAGCACGATCCCTCGCTGCGGGTGGTGATCCTGACCGGGGCGGGCGATAAAGCGTTCGTCGCCGGGGCAGACATCGGCGAATACGCCGGGCAGGATTATGCCCAGTTCGTGGCCTACCAGCAGTACGCGCGGCGCCTGTTCAGCCGCCTGGACATCTTCCCCAAGCCGGTCATCGGCGCGGTCAACGGCTACGCGCTGGGCGGCGGGTTCGAGATCGCGCTGTGCTGCGACGTGTTGATCGCCAGCACCAACGCTCGCTTCGGCCTGCCCGAAGGCACGCTGGGACTCAGTCCCGGCGGCGGCGGGACGCAGCGGCTCACACGTGCGGTCGGGCGCTTTGTGGCCGCCGACGTGCTGCTGTCGGCCCGGCGGCTGTCGGCAGAACGCGCCTACGACCTGGGGCTGGTGGCCGAGGTTTGCGCGCCGGAGCAGTTGTTAGACAGCGCGATCAAAAAAGCGCAGTATATGCTCAAGATCGCGCCGCTCTCGGCCCACGAGATGAAACGGCTCATCCGGGAAGGCGTCGAGGCGCCGCTGGAAACCGGGCTGTCGCTGGAACAGGAGGTCTTGTTCCGGCTCTACACCACCCAGGATGCCGCCGAAGGCATCCGCGCCTTCGTCGAAAAACGTGATCCGAAGTTCGAGGGAAAATAGGAGACAAGCGCATGGGACGGCTCAATGGCAAAGTAGCAATCGTGACCGGCGCCGCGATGGGCATCGGCCAGGCGACCGCCTTCGCCCTGGCGCGTGAAGGGGCGCAGGTGGCGGTCAGCGACATCAACCAGGCCCAGGGACAGGCCACGGTCGAGCAGATCAAAGCCGCGGGCGGCGACGCGTTCTTCCAACGGGCCGACGTCGGGGTGACGGCGGACATGGAGCAGTTGATCGAAGCGACCGTCGCGCGTTATGGTAAGCTGGACGTGCTGGTCAACAATGCCGGGATCGCGATCTCAGGCTCGGTCACGGACATCAGCGAGGACGATTGGCTGCGCCTGATCAACATCCATCTCAACGGGACCTGGCGCGGGATGCGATTCGCGATTCCCCACATGATCCAAAATGGCGGCGGGTCGATCATCAACGTCAGCTCCGTCCAGGCCCTGATCGGCTTCAACGGCTGGTCCGGCTACGCCGCGGCCAAAGGCGGGGTCATGGCCCTCACGCAGCAGGCGTCCATCGACTATGGACCGCAGAATATCCGGGTGAACGCCATCGCGCCGGGAGCGATCATGACGCCGATGAACGAAAAACGGCTGCGCGAAGAAACGAATAATCCCGAAGAACTCCTGGCGACCTGGAACAACCAGCACGCGCTGGGACGGATGGGCAAGCCCGAAGAAGTGGCCGACCTGATCGTATTCCTGGCATCCGACGAGTCTACCTTTATCACCGGCAGTGTCGTCAAAATCGACGGCGGCATGACTATCAAAAGTTGTTAGGAGGGCATCAATGAAATGGGTTCGTTTTGACGATCACGGCACGCCGCGCTGGGGCGTGCTGCACCAGGAGACCATCACAGCCACCACGCTCACGTGGGCCGACGTGCTCGCCGGGCGCGCGCCCGACAGCGGGCAGCCGATCCGGCTGGACCAGGCGCGGCTGCTGGCGCCGGTCGAACGCCCGGCCAAAGTGGTCGCGATTGGGCTGAACTATTGGGATCACTGCCGCGAAACCAATACGCCGCCGCCCAACCGTCCCATCGTCTTCACCAAGTTTTCGACGGCCATCGTCGGGCCGGGCGTGCCGATCACGTGGTCCAGCGCCCTGACGCACGAAGTGGATTACGAAGCCGAACTGGCGGTGGTCATCGGCAGAACGGCGCGCCGCGTGCCGGAAGAACGCGCGCTCGATCACGTCTTCGGCTATACCGCGGCCAACGACGTCAGCGCCCGCGATTTGCAGTTCAGCGATGGACAGTGGGTGCGCGCCAAGAGCCTGGATACGTTCTGCCCGTTGGGACCGGCGCTCGTCACGGCGGACGACATCGGCGATCCGCAAGCCCTGGCGATCCGCTGTGAACTGAACGGCCAGCACGTCCAGGACAGCAGCACCCACGAGATGATCTTCGGGGTCACGACGCTAATCTCGTTCTGCTCGCACGCCTTCACCCTGGAACCGGGCGACGTGATCCTGACCGGGACGCCGCACGGCACCGGCGCTTTTCGCGATCCCAAGCTGTTCATGCAGCACGGCGATACCGTCGCCGTCGAAATCGAAGGGATCGGACGCCTGCAAAATCCCTGCGTGGTCGAAAGCTGAACGCGATGGCCGACTCATCGCCGCACACCTATCTCGTCACCGGCGCACTGGGCTGCATCGGCGCGTGGACCGTCTACCACCTGCTGCGCCAGGGCGAGCGCGTCGTCAGCTTCGATCTCGGCGACCGGGGGCACCGGCTGGACCTGCTGCTCTCGCCCGCCGAAAAAGCCGCCATCACCTTCGTGCGCGGCGACCTGGCAGACCCGGCCCAGGTGTTGGCAGCCTTCCAGGATCACCACGTGACGCACGTGATCCACCTGGCGGCGCTCCAGATTCCCTTCTGCAAAGCCGATCCGGTCAAAGGTGCCCAGGTGAACGTCGTCGGCACGGTGAACATCTTCGAAGCGGCACGCCAGACGGGCGTCGCGCACCTCGCCTATGCCTCGTCCATCGCCGTCTACGGTCCCGCCAGCGACTATCCGCCCGGATTGATCGCGCAGGATGCCCCGCTGTCCCCGCGCAACCTGTACGGCATCTACAAGCAGGCCGACGAAGGACTGGCGCGCGTCTACTGGCAGGACTATCACCTGAGCAGCGTCGCCCTGCGGCCCTACACCGTTTATGGCGTCGGACGCGATCAGGGGTTGACCAGCGACGCCACTCAAGCAATGTTTGCAGCCGCCGCCGGTCAGTCTTATCATATCGGTTTCGGCGGCAAGATGCAGTTTCAGTGGGCGTCGGACGTGGCGCGGCAGTTCATCGAGGCCGCACGTCAGACGGGCGACGGGGCCCTGGCCTTCAACCTGGGCGGAGAGGTCGTCGCCATCGCGGACCTGGTGCGCCTGATCCAACAGATCCGGCCCGGCGCCCGCGTGACGTGCGCGGAGACGGTCCTCCCCTTCCCTGAGGGCTTCGACGATCAGGCGCTGAAGCAGCACTTTGCCCAGGTCTTTCAAACGCCCTTGGCCGAGGGCGTGCGCAATACCATAGAGCAGTTTGAGAAGCGGATTTCTGCAACAGCCGGATGATCGGGGCCGTATTAGATACAGCAGGAAGACCATCGAAGAAGGTGTTCAAGCCTTCTTCGTTGTTTCTTCGGCACGGATATCCACGGCCCGGTGGACGGCAGATCACGTAAGATTGGAGATAGAACGATGGCAGATTGGCTGGCGGCGATTATTCTGGGCCTGGTGGAGGGCATCACTGAGTTCATCCCGATTTCCTCCACCGGCCACCTGGTTATTGCAGGCCACCTGATCGGATTTGAAGGCGACCGCGCTTCGACATTCGAGATTTTTATCCAGTTGGGGGCGATTCTGGCCGTCGTGGTCCTGTACTTCGACCGGTTCTGGCGGCTGATCCCCACCCGGCTGGAGATGAAAGAGGACGACGGCTTCAGCGGGCTGCGCGGGCTGCTGCTCCTGGCGATCACGACCATCCCTGCCGTCAGCCTGGGCGCGATCGGTCACAGCACCATCAAAAACGACCTCTTCAGCCCCGGCACCGTCGCGATTGGGCTGGCCGTCGGCGGGCTGGCGATCCTGCTGGTCGAGCCGCGTGTGCCCGCCGTCAGAACAGTCGGACTGGATTCAATCACGTGGCGGGACGCGCTCATCATCGGGTTGTTCCAGTGTTTGGCGCTGTGGCCGGGCATGTCGCGTTCGGCGATGACGATCCTCGGCGCTTTGATCATCGGCGTCGAGCGCAAGACCGCTGCCGAATATTCGTTTTTCGCGGCAGTCCCGGCACTGATGGCAGCCACCGGCTTCGACCTGCTGCAAAGCATCGGAGACCTGGGGACGTCCGACATCCCGATTTTCGCCATCGGCTTCGTCGTGGCGTTCATCTCGGCCTGGTTCGCCGTCAAATTCTTCATCCGCCTGCTGGCGACCCACAAGCTGGCGCCGTTCGGCTGGTACCGGCTGGTCGTCGCGGCGCTCGTGCTGCTGCTCGTTTAATCGAGGGAACAACTTATGGACGAAAAAATTACGCTGCGAACGCTTGCCAAGATGATCGATCACTCGCTGCTGCATCCCACCATGACCGATGCGATCATCCGTGAGGGCTGCGCGCTGGCTAAAAAATACGACGTCGCAACGGCGTGCATCAAACCGTACTCGATCCCCCTGGCGCGGCAGATCCTGGACGGCTCCGGCGTGGGAATCTGCGCGGTGATCGGCTTCCCGCACGGCAACAGCACCCGTGCCATCAAGGTGGCCGAAACCGAGCAGGCCGTGGCCGCCGGGGCCACCGAGATCGACATGGTGATCAACATCGGCAAGGCGCTGGGCGGCGATTGGGAGTACGTGTCCGACGAGATCAACGCCATCAACGCGGCGACGGTATCCGGCGGGGCGATCCTGAAGGTGATCTTCGAGACCGACTACCTCCAGGATGAGCACATCATCCGCCTGTGCGAAATCTGCTCCCAGCACCGGGTGGCCTTCGTCAAGACCTCGACCGGCTACGGGTTCGTCAAGCAGCCCAACGGCTTTTACAGCTACCAGGGGGCGACCGAACACAACCTGACCCTGATGCGGCAGCACTGCGCGCCCGGCGTCCAGATCAAAGCAGCGGGCGGGGTGCGCAGCCTGGACGACCTGTTGAAGGTGCGCGCGCTGGGCGTGACCCGGATCGGCGCGACGGCGACCGAAGCCATTTTGGAAGACGCGAAAAAACGCGGCTACGCCTAAGGTGCTTATGGACTTCGCTGCCCAGCATTCTCACCCCCTCGACATGACGAATGCCTTCGCCTTCGACACCATGACGAGGCGTATTCCGGGCATCATTCGCTCGGTTCAGGCCGCCAACGCCGACTATCCGCCCGCCATCCACCACGCGCTCGACCGGCTGCACGCGGCGCTGATCCAGAATGAGCCGATCACGCTGCCCGGTTCGGACGCGGTGCCGGTGCCTGGCGACGAGGATTGGGCCGCGCTCTACCAGGCCCAGCAGCAGAAAATTCACCCGCTCACCTGGCAGCACAACGAATGGTTTTTCGCCGAGACGTTTCTGTACCGCCATTTCATGCAGGCGGTCCGCTGGTTCGAGACGGGGCGCGATCCCTTCATCTCGTACAAACAGGCGGAACTGGACGGCGACCGGCTGTGGCCGCTGCTCGCCGCCGCGCTGGAGATCGACGGCGATTCCGAGAACAGCCTGGGCGCGCTGTTGTCCCTCAACCTGTGGGGCAACCGGGTCGATCTCAGCCATCCGGCAGGGACTCTGGCGGTCCAATCGGCGGCGGAAGACGAACTCCTGGTCGATGACCGGGCGCGCGTGGTCGAGCACCTGACCTCCGGCGCGAATCCGGGCGCGATCCACCTGATCGCCGACAATGCCGGGACGGAACTGGCCATCGATCTGGTGCTGATCGACCGGCTGCTCAGAACACCCGACCAGGCGGTCGTCCTGCACGTCAAGTTCCATCCGACGTTCATGAGCGACACCACACCGCCCGACGTCTGGACGCTGCTCGACGCGATGGAGGCGCACGATCCCCGCTCTGCCGCGCTGGCGCAGCGGCTGCGGCTGGCCTGGCAGCACGCACGGCTGCACGTCGTCGGGCATCCGTTCTGGAACAGCGGCCATTTTCTGTGGGAGATGCCGCCATCACTTCACCGCGCCTTCACGCAGGCCCGGCTGGTGATCCTGAAAGGGGATGTGAACTACCGGCGGGCGATTGGGGACACGATCTGGGACCCGGCGGTCACCTTTGCGCAGGTGATGGACTATTTCCCGGCCCCGGTGCTGGCGCTGCGCAGCAGCAAATGCGACTCGCTGGTCGGCGTCCCCCGTGAAAAAACCGACCCGCTGGATGCGGTTGACAACACCTGGCGATCCAGCGGGCGCTATGGCTTGATTCAGTTTGCGAGCAAGGCACGCTAG
>CAYRWY010000201.1:0-10068 GCA_964427955.1 uncultured Anaerolineaceae bacterium | reverse complement strand
GCTGGCCGACTTTATCGGGCTGGACGTGGTGCTGGACATCCTGAACGTGCTGCACGCCGGGTTCGGCGATCCCCGCTACCGCCCCTGTCCGCTGCTCAAGATGATGGTGGCGGCGGGCTACCTGGGCCGCAAGTCGGACCGCGGCTTCTACGACTACAGCGGGACGTAAGCGTCCACGCCGGGCAAGTCCCCTCTCCAACGAAGTTAGAGAGGGGACTTAGGGGTGAGGCCGGATCTCCGTATTCAATGGTTAAACCACATCATGGGGGAGGAGATTATAGAAATCAATGCAAGGATCAGTAGTTGATCAGTAAGCGCCGGGGGCCACCGCCCACAGGCGTACGGTACCATCGCCGCCCGCCGTGACCAGCAGGGTGCCATCGGCGCTGAAGGCGAGATCGGCGATCCCGCCCGGCTGCTGGGTGAGCGTAAAGACCTTTTGCCGGGTCACA
This sequence comes from uncultured Anaerolineaceae bacterium, assembly GCA_964427955.1. GTDB lineage: Bacteria > Chloroflexota > Anaerolineae > Aggregatilineales > Aggregatilineaceae > JACRBK01. Next base: position 9,616 of record CAYRWY010000201.1, on the reverse strand, counting down.
ATCTCCCACAGCGTGACCCCGCCATCCCCGGCGACGGCGAGCAGCGATCCATCCGGGCTGTAGGCGAGGGCGGTACTGCCGCCCGCCTGGGGGAGATACCACGTTTCGGCCCAGCTCGCCGTATCCCACACGATGAGCGTCGCGCCGGAGTCCACCGCGGCCAGGTGGGTGCCGTCCGGCCTGAAGGCCGCCGCCTGGACGCTCTCGCTGGGGCCGGTCAGGGCGGGGAGTTCGACGTTATGGGCCACGTCCCACAAGCGGACGCTGCGGCTGCCGTCGAGAAAGGCCACCACGCTGCCCGCCGGGTTCACGGCGAGACCGTACACACTCTCGACCGAAAATGTGCTCTCGTCGCTAAGGTCCAGTTCGGCCACCACCGACCGGGAAGCCGCGTCCCACGCCCGCAGGTGCCCGCCATCCCCGCCCGTGAACAGGCGCGATCCGTCGGCATTGAAGGCCAGCGCGTACAGCGGGCGTCCGCCCGGCTCGGTCAAAGGCAGCGGATCGACGGCGGGATCGCGCTCCCACAGCAGCAGCGGGTAGTTGGCGGCGGTGGGCGTCGCGCCGTACCCCAGCATGGCGGGCGTCTGGGCCAGCGCGAGCGCGTGTCCGCCGGGATCGAACGCCAGATCGTTGACCGACATTCCGGCTTGATCCGTGTTCCAGGTCACCGCCTCGCCCGTGACGGTGTCCCACAGCCCCAGGCCGCGATCTACTTCGGCGGCGGCGAGCAGCGATCCGTCCGGACTCAGGGCCGCGCGCGCGAACCGGTCGTTATGCCCCTCGTTTATCGCGCCGATCCAGTGGAGTGTCGTCAGATCACCCGCATCCCACAGCCCGGCGATCCCCGGATAGGGGCTGACGAGCAGCCGTTGGCCGTCGGGGCTGAATTCCAGGTCCGCGAAATTCAGAAAGAAGGTGGCCGGGGCAGCGAAGGCGTCCTGGTAACCCCGGGAGACCCACGCCCCGTCCTGCTCGAAGTAGACGACCAGGTCCCTGTCGCTCAGCGCCGCGATCCAGCCTGCCGGGCTGTAAGCGACTCCCAACACGTTGCCGACGTCCTGACTGCCGGGGGCGAGCCGGTCCGGATCGGCGTAACGGTCGTCGTAGCGGCGGGACCCGCCCGGCGCGCTGCCGTCGAGGGTCCAGTGATATAGAATGCCGTCCCAACTGGCCGCGATGATCTGCTGGCCGTCCGGGTGGAAGTCGATCCGGTCGATCTGCCCCTCCGGCCCGTACAGGGTGGACTGGAGATCGCCGCCGGGGACGTCCCACACGAGCACGACGTTTTCAACCTGCGACGGGCTGTCCTCGATCCGGACCTCGGCGGGGCCTGCCGCCGCCAGCCGCGTCCCATCCGGGCTGAACTTGAGATCCCAGACGGTGCTGCGGAAATCGTGGAAGACAAGCCGCTCGCGCCCGGTCGCCGCCTCCCAGACATACACCGTCGGGTCCTCGCTGCCGCCCGTCGCGGCGATCAGCGATCCATCCGGGCTGTAGGCGACGCGCAGCGCCCAGCGCGGATAAGCCTGGACCGCCCACAAGACTGCCCCGCTGGCGGCGTCGTACAGGCGGACCGTGCCGTCCAGGTTGGCGGTGGCGATGCGGGTGCCGTCCGGGCTGTAGCGGGCGTCTTCGACGAACGTCCCGGTGTCCTGGTGGCCGGTAAAAGCGGCGGTCGCGAGATCGTAGAACCACAGTCCGGCCCCGCCATAGAGCAGGGATTGGCTGTCCGGCGACCACGACACGCTGTACAGCGCACCGGTCCCGAAGCGCCGGACTTCGGCCAGTTGGGACGCGTTCTGGGCGGTGATCGGCGTCTGGCGCGCCTGGGCCGTCTCGACGAGTGACAGCAGCAGGATGATCAGCAGGATCAGGCGGTAAGCACTTTTCTGGCGCAGAGTCTTGGTTAGCATCGCAATCTCCTTACGGTACGGCCCACAGGCGCACGGTGCCATCCCCGCCCGCCGTGACCAGCAGGGTGCCATCGGCGCTGAAGGCGAGATCGGGGATTCCGCCCGGTTGTTGGGTGAGCGTGAAGATCTTTTGCCGGGTGGCGGTGTCCCAGAAGGTCACGCCCTCGGTATATCCGGCGACGGCGAGCAGCGATCCATCCGGACTGTAGGCGAGGGCCGCGCTGCCACCCGCCTCGCGCTGGTACCACACTTCGGTCCAGGTGGCCGTATCCCACACGATCAGCGTGCCGCCCTGGTCCGTCGCGGCCAGGTGGGTGCCGTCGGGACTGAAGGCTACCGCCTGGACGCTCTCGCTGTGGCCGGTCAGGGCGGGGAGTTCGACGTTGTTCACCACGTCCCACAGCCGGACGCTGCGCTCGAAGTCGAGGAAGGCCACCACGCTGCCCGCCGGGTTGGACGCGAGTCGGTACGCCCACAGCGAGAGGAAGGATTGATCGGGGTTGATGCTGATCTCGCTCACTTTGGTGTGAGAAGCTACATCCCAGGCCTGGACCCAGCCCTGCTGCCCGCCGGCAAACAGGCGCGTGCCGTCGGCGTTGAAGGCGAGCGCGGTCATGGGGCGACCTCCCGGAACGGTCAGGAACAGCGGCTCGACGGCGGGATCGGTGTTCCAGAGCAGCAGCGGGTAGTTGGCTTCGAATGGCGACGTGCCGTAGTACGTGGCTTCGGGGTCTTGAGCCAGGGCGAGCCACTGTCCATCCGGCGAGAAGGCCAGGTCGTTGACGGGCGGCCCACTCCGGTAGTCGAGCCACTCCACCGCGGTGCCGGTGTTCGCGTTCCACAGCCGCACGCCGTTGTAGGAGGCCGCGGCGGCGAGCCGCGATCCATCCGGACTCAGCGCGACCGCCGTGAACGCGGGTTCATGATCGCTGCCCAGCCTGGCGATCCACCTGGCCGCCAGGGGATCGCTGATGTCCCAGACGACGGGGGTGCCGACGCCCAGGCTGACGAGGAGGCGCTGCCCATCCGGACTGAAGGTCAGGCTCGCCGGGGTGCCCCAACTGCTGTCGCCGTCCGGGGTGGGGAAGAACTGCGCCTTGACTTTGCCGTCCTGCCAGAAACGGATCTGCATATCAGCCGTGTGCATGGAGGCGATCCACGTCCCGTCCGGGCTGTAAGCGGCACTCGGCACCATGCCCACCTGCCCGCCGCCTTGCGCGCTCAGCGCCTTATCGTAGTATTTTTCGTCGTCGAGCCTGATCTCGTAAGCGCCAACCGGGGTGCTGCGTTCCAGCGACCAGTGATGGATCAAGCCGTCCCAACTGGCCGCGATCAATTCCCGGCTGTTGGGATGGAAGCTGATCTCGGCGATGCGCGCGGCAGGCCCGTACAGGGTCAACAGGTCTTCGCCGCCGGGGATGCTCCACACCTGCACGGCATCTTTGACCTGCGGCCCCTGGTAGGTGGTGCCATTGTCGAACACGTAGGCATTTCCGGCAGCGGCCAGCATGGTCCCATCCGGGCTGAACTTGAGATCGTACACCGTGCCGATCATGTCGCGAAGCGCCAGCCGCTCGCGCCCGGTGACGGTATCCCAGACCCGCACGGCGGCCTCGCTGTCGCTGGCCGCGATCAGCGATCCGTCCGGGCTGAACGCGATCTGGTCGATCCAGTTAGGGCTGAACGGAATGATCACCTGCTCCGCGCCGCTGGCGACGTCGTAGAGGCGGAGCGTGCCGTCCTGGTTGGCCGTGGCGATGCGCGATCCGTCCGGGCTGAACAGCGCCTTTTCGACCAGGGTCCCGGTGTCCAGGCGGCGCGTCTCGGTGTAGGTCGTGGCGTCGTAGAACCACAATCCGGCCCCGGCATAGAGCAGGGTCTGGCTGTCGGGCGACCAGCTAATGTCGCGCACGACCCCGGACCCGAAGCGCCGGACTTCGGCCAGTTGCAGCGCGTTTTGGGCGGTGATCGTCGGGTGTCCGGCCAGCGGGATCGGCGTCGGCGTCGAGGCGAACCCGCCGAAATGGGGCGCGATGCGGGTGGTGCTGATCCCGCCGGGAGTCTGATCCAGCGCATGACGGGCGACCAGGACCGCCGCCAGCACGATCACGGCCAACGCTGCCGCGACGCGCCGCACTCCCAGGCGGCGTGGGCGGGCGATCCGCTGCCGGAGCGCCGGGCGATAACCGTTCGATGACAGGGTGGGGTTGAGCATGGGAACCTCCGATCCGGATAGGGTGGGCGGATAGCTGGCGGGATCAGGCGCCGGAAGCTCGGCCTGATACGCCGCTTCGAGATCGAACAGCCGCGCCTTGAGATCGGGATCGCTGGCGGCCTGGAGCATGATCTGGCTGATCGTCTCGAAGTCGGCGTTTTCCAGCGCGCGGCTGTACAGGTACAGGATTTTTTCGTGGTTCATGGCGGACCTCAAGAGCGATCAGTTGACAGTTGACAGTTAGCAGTCGTCAGTTTTCAGTTATCAGTGGTCAGTGGTGCGGGTGCCTGACCTCACCCCTAAATCCCCTCTCCAAGTCTGGAGAGGGGCCTTGCCCGTGCTCCCCCTCTCCGCTCTCGGAGAGGGAGCCGGGGGGGTGAGGTAAAACGTGCTTTCTACCCCCCTATCCGCCCCTGGCGCACGTCGTCCGTGATCCCGGTGCGGACCGCCGCGCGCAGGCGGCTGAGGGCGCGATGCAGCCGGACCCGCGCCGCGCCGGGCGTCGTGTCCAGCGCCGCCGCCAGCCGGTCCCCGCTGAGATCGTGCAGGATCGCCAGCCGCAGCACGTCCTGATCGGCGGTAGAGACGTGCGCCAGCAGGTGGTCGATCTGCTCCTGCGTCTCGATGGCGTCGCCCGGACCGGCGTCGGCCCAGCGCGCGAACTGATCGAATAACTCCCCGTCGCTGAGATCGGCGTCCGGCGCGGCGACCAGGTCGCGGATCAGCGGCTCGCGGCGGTTCAGGCGGGCGCAGTCCTCGCGCTGGCGCTTGATCAGGTTGGCGGCGATGCCGATCAGCCAGGCGGCAGGCTCGCGCACGCTGGCCAGGCGGTCGGCGTCGGCCAGGGCCTCGACCACGGCCTGATTGAGCAGTTCCTGGGCCGCGGTGTCGGCGGTCTCGTGCGTGGCCAGCCCCGCCCGCAGCACGTAGTGCCGCAGCGTACGGAGCAGCGGGCCAGCGTCGCGTTCGAGCGTGTCCCGCAGGCGCTGCCGGTGATCGACCTCGCGCATGGCGTCTCCTCTCTCTGATATTGTCAGTTTAGCGGCGTATTTTGTTACAGGCGAGCTTGTCGCCAGACGGTGAGAATCTGGTTATCATTAGGGGCGAAAATAGCGTCCCGGTTTTCGATGGGGGTGAACTCTTGCCAGACACAACGACGCTTTGGGCGGTGGGCCTGACCGCCGCCTGTGCAATCCTGCTCCTTTTGCTGGCCGGGCGGAGCCGGTCGCCGCAGAGTCTCGAAACGCCGCGCTGGCTGCTCCTGACGCTGCTGGTGTCCGTGCTGCTGATGGCGGTGTTCCTGCTGCCTGCCGACGCGCAGACCGACAGCCGCTATGAGTCCTTCTTCGTGCGCGATCTCACCCAGCCCGCGCTGGTCGTCATCGCGGCCAACCTGCTGCTGGTCTTTTTCGGCGCCCATACCCTGTACTACATCCAGGCCCGCTGGCCGGGGCTGTGGGCGGGGGCCGGGCTGATCTGGTGGGCGGCGCAGGCGGCGCTCACGATCCTGGCCAAACATCCCAGCCTGGGACAGTCCGGCTGGTATTCCACGGTCTATGACCCGGTCGAAAACCCCAGCACCGTGACCTTCGGGGGCTGGATGGTGATGGGCGCCGTGTTGATCCTGGCGGCGCTGTTTGCCTTCTACAAAGCCCGCCTGCCCGAACTCGCCAACCGCGCGCTGTTCGCGGCGCTGCTGGTGCCGGTCGTGCTGGTCGGGATCGCGATGACCACCAGCGGCGAGCGGGTGCTTTCCGAGGTGGGCCGGGGCATCGTGGCGCTGGGCCTGATCGGGTCGGTCTACAGCGTGACGGTCTACCGGGTGATCGACATCCGCCACACCTTCCGGCGGACGGCGGCGACCGCGATCCTGACAGTCGTCACGGCGCTGGCCTTCTTCGCGGCGCTGATCATCGCCCAGGAACTCGATCCCGCGACGAGCGGGCTGTACGTGATCCTCGGCGTGCTGGCGCTGACGGTGTCGATAGTCTATCTCCCGCTGCGGCTGATGGCCCAGCGGCTCATCCTGCGGCTGGTGGGCAGCACGCCGACCGGGATCGCCGGGCAGCTCCGGCGCTACAGCGAGGACATCGCCGTCGCGGTCGAACTCGACGTGCTGGTGGACGTGACGCTGCGCACGCTGGGCGACGTGCTGCGCGTGCGGCGCGGCGGGCTGATCCTGGTCCAGGAAACGGGCGGGAGCCTGCTGCACCTGGAGCCGGTGACGCGCGGCATGGGCGAAATCCCCGACATTCAAGGCCAGCTTTCGACCAAAAGCCCGCTCTACAACCGGCTGGTGCAGCAGCGGGCCGCCCTGCTGCAATACGACCTGGACTATTCGCCGTCCTACGCGAGCGTGTCCGGGGACGAAAAACACTTCTTCAAGCAGATGTATATGAGCGCCTACGCGCCGGTCATCGTGGACGGCCACCTGATCGGCATTCTGTGCTGCGGCTCGAAGGCGTCCGACGATCCCTTCAGCGAGCACGATCTCGAACTGATGCTGACCATCGCCAACCAGGCGGGGGTCGCGCTGCGTAATGCGCGGCTGATCGACGATCTGCGCCACCGCGAAGCCGAGCAGGCCGACCTCAACAAGGCGATCTCGGTCGCCAAAGAACAGCTCGAAAAGCTCGACAGCGTGAAAACCGACTTCATCACCATCGCCAGCCACGAGCTGCGCACCCCGCTGGCTCAGATTCGCGGCTATACCGACATCATGGAAGCCATGAACGACGAGGGGATGCTCGATCAGGACCAGATCGGCAGCATGACCTCCAACCTGCGCAAGGCGGCGGATCGGCTGGAAAACCTGATCGCGGCTATGCTGGACGTCAGCCAGTTGGACGTCAACGCGATGGACCTGCGCTTCACCCAGGTGAGCGTCGAGCAGATCATGCGCATGGCCATCGAGCCGCTGACCGAAGCGATCCGCAGCCGCAAGCTGATGCTCTCGGCGCGCGGGCTGCGCGACCTGCCAGCGATCCAGGGCGACCAGCAGCGGCTGGTGCAGGCCTTCCGCAACGTGGTGCTCAACGCGATCAAGTACACGCCGGACGGGGGCCGGATCGACATCACCGGCCAGCAGGACAACAGCAGCGTGCTGATCGCGATCCAGGACTCCGGGATCGGCATCGATTCCGCCAACCACGAGTTGATCTTCGAGAAATTCTACCGGGTGCAGGACCCCAGCCTGCATTCGACCGGCACGACCAAGTTCATGGGGGCCGGTCCAGGGTTGGGCCTGACCATCGCGCGCGGGGTGATCAGCGCGCACGGCGGGCGCATCTGGGTCGAGAGCGCGGGCTACAATTCCGAAAAGCTGCCCGGCAGCACCTTCTGGATCTCGCTGCCGCTGGTGCCGCCGGAAGATGCCAAGCGCATCTCGCCCTTTGACTCGACGATCAGCCTGGACCTGAAGGCCCGGCGCAAAGCGGGCAACGGCGAAGGCACCGAGCTGATGCCGACGCTGCCCAAGCCGCCCATCGGGTTGAGAGAATAACAATCTGACCTCGTAATCCAATAGAGCCATTCTAAACTCCTGCTGGAAAGGGAGTTTATGATGGCTCTATTTTCCCTGCCAGTTGCCCGTATTATTAAACGACGATAAAATGATAATTGATATTGTTGGGCTGCGGGATGGGGCCATCGACGCGTACAAGTCGCGTAGTGTGTGGACGCGGCAGAACCATAATGATTCTCGTGCCGAATTCACTAGAGGAGGACATGTCGTGTTAGCCAAACCTAGAGATCGTTTCATCTTGTTGGGCGTGATTATCGTGGTCGCGGTAGCGGTAGCCGCTGTGCTGCTGCTCAATAAAGACGACAAAGAATCTAAGAAGTCCTATAAAGTCGGCATTGTCAACTCAGCAGCGATTATGAGCAGCGCTATCGATGGCTTAAAGGCGCAACTGACTACCCTGGGCTACACTGAGGGGAAAAATATTACCTATATCTATAATGGTCCGACCGCCAGCGACGGTCTTGAGGCCGAAATTCAGCGTATGTTCGACGAAAAAGTGGATGTTATTTTCACGCTGACCACCGCGCCCTCCGTCAAGGCGAAAGAAATGACCGCCGAAAACGGTATTCCGATCGTGTTTGCGCCGGTCACCGATCCGATCGGGGCCGGGATTGTGACCGATCTGAACAAGCCAGGGGGCAATGTCACCGGGGTTATGAGCGGCCTGAGCGAAAATCGCCGCCTGGAATGGTTGAAGACCGTCGCGCCGGACATCAAGATGGTCCTTATCCCCTATGACCCGAACAATCCCAGCCCGGTGAAAACGCTGGATGGCTTGAAAGAGACCGCCCAAAAAATCGGCGTGGAACTGGTCCTGCTCGAAACGCCGGACAAGGCCGCTGTCGAAGCCGCGATTGCCAACATTCCCAGCGACGTGGACGCGATCTTCCTGCCGTCAGACTCGCTGGTCGGGTCGTATGTTGCCGACTGGGTGGCCAAATCGATTGAGCTAAAGCTCCCCACGTCAGGTTCTTCTCAGGCCCATGTGACCGCCGGGGTCTTGTGCTCGTACAGCTACAGCCCTACCCAGGCCGGCGAGCTGGCTGCTGGGCTGGTGGATCACATCCTCAAGGGGAGTAAGCCGGGCGACCTTCCCACCGAAATCGCCGAGCCGCAAGCCTCGATCAATCTGGCCACGGCCAGTGCGCTCGGCCTTGAGATCCCCAACAGTGTCCTCCAGCAGGCTGCAATCGTCGTCCGCCAGTAACCGCGCACGCGGCGGTCTACCGTAGCTCCACCCTCGGAGAGGATAGAACGTATCCTCTCCTTTTCTTTATGTTGCACCACCGCTCATGCTTGATTTTGGGGCGCGTTTCGGGATAAGATGGGCGGTTAGCGGAGATAAGAACAGCGGGGAACCGACATGATCCGGTTGGTGATTTTCGATTGGGGCGATACGGTGATGCGCGAGCCGGACTTCGACGGCAAGATGGTGGACGCGCCGCACGTCGAGGCGATGCCCGGCATCCAGGCAGTGTTGGAGGCGCTGCACCCGGCGTACCGGGTGGTGATCGCCAGCAACGCCCAGGCGTCCGCCCCGCCGGACATCTTCGCCGCGCTGCGCCGGGTGGGACTCGACGGCCCCTTCGAGCGCGCCTACGCCTCGTCCACGATGGGGGTAGCCAAGCCGTCCCCGGACTTCTTCCTGGCGGTGGTGCGGGATTGCGGCGTGCTGCCGGAGGAAGCAGTCAATATCGGCGATACCTTCGAGAAAGACATCGCCGGGGCGCAGCAAGCGGGGCTGCGCGCGGTGTGGTACAACTGGAAAAACGCCGTGCTCCCGCCGGGAAGCACGATCCGACCGGACGCTACGATCCGGGATCATGCCGAGACGGTGGCGGCGATCCGCGCGCTGGACGCGCTGTAACTTGCCCGGCTCCCTTGCGTAGATCACCGTAGCGAGCACTTACTGAGGCTCGCATAAAAAACTAAACTTTTGATGCCCACGGTTTACCTCACCCC
>CAYRWY010000200.1:2383-10087 GCA_964427955.1 uncultured Anaerolineaceae bacterium | reverse complement strand
CTACATCGTGGGCAACATCGAATCGAATACGCTGAAAGTCGTCACGCCGGGCAGCAGCCCGGAGCGCATCTCGCGCGGGCGGTTCTTCCAACTGGCGGTGACGTATGACGGCGGCAAGGTCGCGGCGGCGGAATGGTTCGCCAACCCCAACAGCATCGGCGACGATCTGTTCCGCGTGACTCTGCTGGACACGAACGGCAACAGCCTCGTGTTGAAAGAGGGCGGCGCGGATCACGCTCAGATGGTCCCGCTGGCGATCCAGTAATCTCGATCCTGTTTGGGGGCAATTCGTGAATTATGTCCCATAGGTCGGCCTCACCCCTGACCCCTCTCCATCAAAATACGGATGGAGAGGGGGGCGGGGGGTGAGGCCGGGACAAGGCAGTTATCGCATCAAAACCCTTAAATTGATACACCCCTCCGCCGGTTGACAATCGCCCCGCGCGGTGCTATCTTTGGAACGTCGAAGAGTGACGAAGCAGGTGTAAATCCTGCGCTGTCCCGCAACGGTAATCAGGCACTGCCTGTAAGTCCGGTCGATCACCTCGGCGCATCAAGTTTCGACCTTCGCGGGTTGGGGTTGGACTGGCCAGGCGCGTGCTTGCGAGGCATTTTTCGCCTCACCCACGACAGCAGCTTTCCAACCCGGTCCCACCAGACCGGGTTTTTGATCCCCCACACCGCCTATCACAGGGTTCATTCATGAGCAGTGCTGCGCTCTCTTCTGCCGATACTCTCCGCCGCCGTCCGGCCTTTCTGCTGGCGGGCTTCGGCGTGCTGCCGCGCCTGGTGATCGTGTGCGGCGTGCTGCTGATCTTGCTGCTGGGCGCGCTGATCTACGCCGCCTCGACCGGGCCGACCACCATTCCGGCAGGCGACGTCGCTAACGCGCTGCTGCAATATGCCGGGATCGACCGCGGGGTGGATGTGCATTCCACCACGTATCGGATCGTGACCATCGTGCGCCTGCCGGGGATGATGGTCGCGGCGCTGGTGGGCGCGGCGCTGGCCTGCGCGGGCGCAACCATGCAGGGCCTGTTCCGCAACCCGCTGGCCGATCCGGGCATCATCGGCGTGAGCGCGGGCGCGGCGCTGGGCGTGATCGTGGCGATCACCCAGATGGCGGCGCTGGCGGATCTGTGGCTGTTCAGCCAGGCCGGGGCACTGTGGCGCATCCCGGCGGCGGCCTTCGTAGGCGCTTTGCTGAGCGCGCTGGCGGTGTACGGGCTGGCCTTGCAGCGTGGACGGGTCAACCTGGCGGCGCTGCTGCTGGCCGGAGTCGCGCTGAATGCCGTGCTGGGCGCGATCACCTCGTCGCTGCTGCTGCGCAGTGCCGACGCCAACGCGGTGCACGCCGTGCTGTCGTGGATGGTCGGCAGCCTGGAAGGGCGCGGCTGGGCCTATTTCAACGTCGCCAGGTGGCCGATCCTGGCGGCAGCGACGGCACTGCTGCTCTACGCGCGCGATCTGAATCTGCTGGTGATCGGCGAAGAAAGCGCGCAGTCGCTCGGCGTGAACGTGCCGCGCGTGCGCCTGATCCTGCTGGCGCTGAGCTGCCTGCTGACGGCCTCGGCGGTGAGCATCGCGGGCGCGGTGGGCTTCGTCGGGCTGATCGTGCCGCACATCCTGCGCCTGGTGATCGGGCCGGATCATCGCGTGCTGCTGCCCGCCAGCCTGATCGGCGGAGCGGCCTTCCTGGTGCTGGCCGACGCCCTGGCCCGGACCGTGATCGCGCCGGAACAGCTCCCGGTAGGGATTGTCACCGCGCTGACCGGCGGGCCGTTCTTCCTGTTTTTGCTGTGGCGCAATCGCCGCGCGATTGCTGTGTTTTGATCGCTGGGGTTCTTAGTTTTTAGTGGTTAGTGGTTAGTTTAAAAGCTGTGCGCGACTTCAAAAACCGCTGCGCCCTTCCTCCGCTGGCTGGGGAAGGGCAGGGGATGGGGGCTTTTTACTAACTGACGTTACGCAGCTCCTTATTCCCGGCTGTTGGGGGTTTTACCTCACCCTCAACCCCCACCCCCTTCTCCCTCTCCAACTTGCCTGGAGAGGGAGAAGGGGAGGGCGTCCGCCGTATTCTCCCCTCTCCACGTCTTTTGGAGAGGGGCCGGGGGTGAGGTCAATGGCGAAGTGCGTAACGTCAGTTACTAAAAACTAACCACTAATCACTTTTTCCCGTAGAAAGGACGCTGACCGATGAATCTTCGCTACAGGCTGATATTGGGACTGATCGCCGGGATGGGGATCGCCGCCGGGCTGTTCCTCGCCGCCCCGCGCTCTGCCGCCCAGGACCCGATTCAGGTCGGCGTCGTGATCCAGGGTGCCGACGGCCAGCCGCAGACGTTTTGCGTCAGCCTGACCGGAGAAAAGCCCACCGGGATCGACGCCTTGCAAGCGACCGGGCTGGACCTGGCATCGTCGAGCGGTCCGCTGGGGACCACCGTCTGCCGGATCGGCGGAGACGGCTGCACGCCGCCCGGCGACACGTGCTTCTGCCAGTGTGAGGGCGGTTCGACCTGCCTCTACTGGAACTATTTCCACCTGAACGGGGCCAACTGGCAGTACAGCCCGATCGGCGCCGCGCAATTCCCGCTGACGCAGGGGGCGGTCGAGGGCTGGTGGTGGCGCGACACCACCGACAAAAACGCCGCGCCCCTGCCCGTGATCCCGTTCGAGGAGATCTGCCAGCCCGCGCCCGACTTCCCGCGCACGGTGATCGATGGGCTGGGCCGCGAGGTTGTGATCCCCGCGCCGCCCCAGCGGATCGCGTCGGTGGCGCTGGGATCGGACGAGATTCTGCTCTCCCTGGTCGGTCCAGAGCGGCTGCTGGGCGTGACGTATTTCGCCAAGGACCCCGCCATCAGCAACATTGCCGATCAACTGGACGGGATCGCCTATACCGACCTTTCGGGCAGCCCGGAACGCCTGATCAGCCTGGATGCCGATCTGGTCGTCCTGGCGGCATACAACGATCCCGCTGTGCTCCAGCAGCTTTTGGACGCGGACGTGCCGGTGTTTGTGCTCGCCGCCTTCAATACCCTGGACGACATCCGCGCCAACATCCGGCTGTTGGGGCAGGTAACCGGCGAGGATAGCCGCGCCGAGGCGCTGATCGAGGACATGGACGCCCGCCTGGAGGCTGTCAAGGAAGCGGTCGCGGGTGAACCTCCGGTGCGCGTGTTGTACTACGAGCCGGGTGGAATCACCTATGGCCCCGGCAGCACGGTCGATGAGATCATCACCCTGGCGGGCGGGATCAACGTCGTGGGCGAAGCCGGGCTGGAAGCCTATCCCCTGGTCAACGCCGAATTCGTGCTGGCCGCCGATCCGGACGTGGTGCTGCTGGGCGGCTGGTTCTCCGGCCAGAGCGCCGATTCCACGTGGTTCACCCAGGACCCCGCGTTCAGCACGCTGGGGGCGGTCCAGGCGGGGCACGTCTACGCCATCAACGACGCGCACATGACCAACGTCAGCCAGTACATCGTGCAGGGCGTCGAGGACGTGGCGCACGCGCTCTACCCGGACGCTTTCGAAGCGAAGTAGAGTATACTTGAGATAGCAAGCAGTTTGAGGGCGGGCGATGGGCATTGACGAACTGCTCAAAGACCGGCGCAGCAAGATTCTGCGCCTGGCTGAAAAATATGGCGCGAGCAATGTGCGGGTCTTTGGATCGGTCGCGCGTGGCGAAGCACGTCCCGACAGCGACATCGATCTGCTGGTGCGCTTCAAGCCTGGTTACCGGCTGTGGGACAAAATCGGGCTGAAGCAGGACCTCGAAGAACTGCTGGGCCGCAAAGTCGATGTGGTCCACAATCAGTTTATTCGAGAGGAAATCGCGCCTGATATTCTGAAAGATGCCGTCCCGCTGGCGGATTGGGATAACCAGGCCCCTCCTGAATAACGCCATGTCTTCTCAACCCACTCCCTTACTCACCGCCGACCGGGTGAACTGCCGCCTGGATGGGCACGACATTCTGCGCTGCGTATCGCTGACGATTGCCCCCGGCGAGCTGGTCGGACTGATCGGACCGAATGGAGCCGGAAAAACCACGCTGCTCAAGGTGATCGGCGGGCTGTGGCCCGGCAGCCGGGGCCAGATCACGCTGCTGGACAGGCCGCTGGCGCGCTACTCGGCCCGGCAGGTGGCCCAGGTGATCGCGCAGGTGCCCCAGATCACCGCGCTGGATTTTCCCTTCACCGTCCGGCAGGTCGTGCTGATGGGGCGCAATCCGCACCTCAACCGCTTCGAGCTGGAAACCGAGCACGACCGCCAGATCGCCGAGCAGGCCATGCGCCGCACCGCCACCCTGGACCTGGCCGACCGGATGATCGGCACGCTGAGCGGCGGCGAGCGCCAACGGGTGCTCGTGGCACGGGCGCTCACCCAGGAGCCGCGCCTGCTGCTGCTGGACGAGCCGACCGCCAACCTGGACATCCAGCACCAGATCGGCATTCTGGACATGATCCGCACGCTGATCCGCGAAGATCGGCTGGGCGCGGCGGCGGCGGTCCACGACCTGGAACTGGCCGCGCGCTTCTGTGACCGGCTGGTGCTGCTGCGCGAAGGCACTATCTGCGCGGAAGGCACGCCCGCCGAGGTGCTGACTCCTGATCACCTGCGCGCGGCGTATGGGGTCGAAGTCCGGCCCTATCCCGATCCGATCACCGGTTTTCTGCGGCTCGCTATTTTGGGCGTCTCACAGGTAGAATAAGGGCATCTGCTGTCGTACGGGCGCTGCTTGCGGCGTCCAGTGCCCATGCCGGAGGCGCTACTTTGTCCGAACAACCGCTTGCAGCCGATCCCCTCGCCGCGCACCACCTGTCGATCATCATCCCCGCCTACAACGAGGAGAGCGGGATCGACGGCGTCTTGACCCAGTTGAGCGGCCTGCGTGCCAGCCTGGGCGCGGCGGGCTGGCAGACCGAGGTCATCGTCGTGGACGACGGATCGGCGGATCGCACTGCCGAGATCGCGGCCCAGCACGCGGACGTGACGCTGCTCCGCCACCGTGCCAACCGGGGCTATGGGGCGGCGCTCAAGACGGGCATCCGGCACACGCCCAGCGATCTGATCTGCATCACCGACGCCGACGGCACGTACCCCAACGAGCGCATCCCCGATCTGGCCGCGCGGCTGGTCGAAGGCGAATACGACATGGTGGTCGGCGCGCGCACCGGGGAGAAAGTCGCGATCCCGCTCAAGCGCCGCCCCGCCAAGTGGGTGATCGGCCAGCTCGCCAACTACGTCGCGGGCGAGCCGATCCCCGATCTGAATTCCGGGCTGCGCGTTTTCAGGCGCGACGTGGCGCTGCGCTTCTTCGGCATCCTGCCGGACGGTTTCTCCTTCACCACGACCATCACGCTGGGGATGCTCACCAACGGCTATCTGGTGGACTATATCCCGATCAATTACCACGCCCGCCAGGGCAGATCGAAGATCAAGCCCATTCAAGACACGCTGCGCTTCATGCAGTTGGTGGCGCGCATCGCCCTGTACTTCACGCCGCTCAAGATCTTCATCCCGCTCAGCCTGATCCTGTTTCTGTTGGCTGTCGCCTGGAGCCTGCTGACCAAGATCGTCTTTGGGCGACTGGCCGATACCAGCACGATGGTCCTGGTGACCACCGCCATCGAAGTCTTCATGATCGGAATGCTGGCCGAATTGATCAACCAGCGGCTCCCCAATGCCTACGACAAGGAATGACGTATGCCGTCTGACTCCGTTTTCGACCGGCTGAACGCCCAGGTCATCCGCCCCGGCCTGTGCACCCACTGCGGCACCTGCGCGGGGCTGTCGTCCGGCGCGCTGCGCATGGTCGAGACGCCGCGCGGCCCCCTCCCAACGCCGGTATCGTCCGGGCCGGTCGATCTGCCGCCGGAAGCCTTCGACGCCTGTCCGGGCCGGGGGCAGCCTTATCCGGCGCTGAACCGGGTCGTCTTCGGCCAGACGCCGGACAACTGGCTGATCGGCTGTTACCGCCATACCTTGATCGGCTATTCCGCCGTGCCGGAAGTGCGCCGCCGGGGGGCATCGGGCGGGGTCATCACCCAGACGCTGATGTACCTGCTCGAAAACGGCCTGATCGATGGGGCGGTGGTCGTGCGGCAGGGCCAGCCGCAGCCCTGGCTGGCCGAGGCGGTGATCGCCCGCACCCGCGAGGACATCCTCGCCGCCAGCCAGAGCGTGTACGTGCCGGTGCCGGTCAACACGATCCTGCCCCAAATGGCCGCCTTCGAGGGGCGGCTGGCCTACGTCGGCCTGCCGGATCAGGTCGCCTCGCTGCGGCGCTTGCAGCAGATCGGTCACCCCGGCGCGCAGAAAGTCGATTACATATTGGGGCCGTATGTCGGCACGATCATGGTTTTTGCCGCGATTGAAAGTTATCTCCGCTCGAACGGCGTGCGTAGCGTCGAAGACGTCACCGAATTACGCTACCGGGAAGGCGAGTGGCCAGGCTATTTGCAGATCAAGACGCGATCCGGCCAGGTCTTGCGCGCCGAAAAATTCTATTACAACTACCTGATTCCGTTCTTCATCACACGCAGCACGCTGCTGTCCGTCGATTTCACCAACGAGTTGACCGACATCTCGGTCGGAGATGCCTGGCACCCGAAATATGAAGCGCAGGGCCAGGGCTTTTCGGTCGTCGTCGCGCGCTCCGCAAAAGGCGAGGCGCTGCTGAACGCCATGCAGGCGGCAGGCGTGCTGCACCTGGACGACGTGCCGCTCGACGAGGCGCTGGCCATGCACGGCCACATGATCGACTTCAAGAAGCGCGGCACCTTCATCCGCCTGGGCTGGCGTCAGGCGTTAGGGAAGCCGGTGCCCGATTACGGCTACCGCCCGGTGGCGATCCCACGTTCGCGCAAGCTGGTCGAAGCCGTGATCACCGGCCTGTTCCTGACCGCCGGAACCCCGCTCGCCCGCCGTACCGTCGAGCTTATCCCGATCCGCGTGCTCGGCCCGACTTTCAACACCCTGCGCCAACAGTGGAAGGAGGCTTCCAAACCCGTGAAACGCCAAGGATTACAACAGGCCGCGTTCGAGACGACCGAACCTGATCAGCCTGAACGGAGGGGCGCTGCTTGCCGCGCCCTGAGTCAATCGAAATCCGCCCTAACCGGGCTGATCCACGTCCTGCGCACGACGGCCCAGGAAATCGGCCACTGGACCCGCTCCACCTGGACCTTCGAGGATGTCGGCGCCCATTGGGATCACACCGAGGATTACGACGCCATCAACGAGGAAACCTATTCCTACTTCCGGCGCTTCGTGGATGGCCTGCGCCTGAGCGATCTCCCCGAAAACCAGCACGTGCTGGATTTTTGCGCGCGCACCGGCAATGGTACGCTCTATTTCTACCAGCACGGCAAGGTCCGCTCGGCGGTCTGCGCGGACGTCTCGGTCAAGCAGGGCGAAATCTGCCAGCAGCGGCTGCGCGAAGGCGGCTTCGAGAACTTTACATGGGTGCTGGTCCATGATTACAAGCTGCCGTTCGAGGACGGCGCATTCGACGCCGTGCTGAACTTCGAGACGGTCGAGCACTTCTCCGAACCGGCGCTGATGATCGACGAGCTGGGCCGCGTCACCAAATCGGGCGGCACGCTGATCCTCACCACGCCGAACGTGCTCTGGGAGCCGGTCCACGCGCTCGCGGCGATCTTCGGGGCGCACCATTCCGAAGGGCCGCACCGCTTTATCCGCTA
>CAYRWY010000200.1:0-2283 GCA_964427955.1 uncultured Anaerolineaceae bacterium | reverse complement strand
TGATCCGCTGGGCCGGGATCGCCTTGCTCGTGATCCTGTTCGCCCGGCTGGACCTCGGTAAAGTGCGCGACGCCATGAGCAATGCCGATCCGGTTCTCGTGCTGCTCTCCGTCGCCGGGATCGTGCCGCTGATCTGGCTCAAGACGGTGCGCTGGCAGGGCGTGTTACGCGCCCAGTCGATCCGGCTCTCGATCCGGCCCGCGCTGCTGGCTTACTTCGGCAGCCTGTTTATCGGCTTCCTCACGCCGGGGCGGTTGGGGGAATTCATCAAGGCGGCGCACGTCAGCCGCGATTGCAGCGTCTCGCTGGCGCAGGCCTTTTCGAGCGTGCTGGCGGACCGGCTGTTCGACCTCTACGCGCTGCTGGTGGTGGGCAGTGCCGCGCTGCTCACACTCGCCCTGGGCAGCAGTGAACTGATCGCCGTGATCGGGCTGGCGGTTTTGTTGATCCTGCCGCTGGTGCTGTTCCTCAACGACACCACCTTCGCCTGGTTCCAACAGATTGGCTTGAAGTTCGGCAAGCTGGGCGAAAAATTCTTCGCTCCCGAAGGCATCCTGTCCGAAGTCCGCGCCGGGCTGCGCCAACTGACGCCCGCTCGGCTGGCGGTCGCGGTCGCGCTCACCGGGGTGGCCTACGTCGTCTTTTTCGGCCAGTGCTACCTGCTGGCGCTGGCGCTGCACCTGGACGCCGGAGTTGTGCCGGTAACGTTCGCCGTCGCGCTGGGCAGCCTGATCACCCTGCTGCCGATCTCGATCTCCGGGCTGGGCACGCGCGAAGCCGCCATGATCGCCTACCTGGATACGGTCGGCGTATCGGCGGAGGCGGCGCTGAGTTTTTCGCTGCTGGTCTTCGTGACGTTCTACGTCGCGGGCGGATTGATCGGCGCGCTGGCGTGGTGGATCAAGCCCGTCCCGCTCAACAAGGGATCGTGAGGTCGGCGAGCACAGAAAGAAAATAGGGCTATACTACTCCATCATCATCCGTAGAAATACAAGCATGATCCTGGATCTGAGACTGACCGCCGCACCCTAGTAAGCCGCCCTCCATCCCCCTCAACACCATTCTGTCTCACCAGAGTCAAAGGAGACACCGAATGAAAAGATCGTGGATTGTACTGCTCGTCCTGATACTCCTGGCCGCGCACCTCAACCTGACGGCTCTCGTGCCGCTCCAAAAGGGGGATGATCCGCCTCCCTGGTGGGTCGGTGGACGGCTGCTCTGGCCGTTTGCCGAGGAGACCGACACGCTCCTGCTGTCCGGAGACACGCTGAACGCGTTCACGCCCATCCTGGGCATTACGTCCGCCCTGTGTTTTCTCCTGGCAGCCGCGGCGCTGCTGCGGTGGCGCGTGCCCCGCGCGTGGTTTGCGTGGCTCATCGTCGTGGGAGCAGTCCTGTCGATCGTGCTGCAAGTGATCTGGCTCACGGGGTGGGCGGTGCTTCCGCTCATCGTGGACGCCGTACTGTTGTGGTTGATATTTGGCCGGCATGTGACGGTGGACAGCGTGCGCGGATAGGCTGCCGCCGGGATGGCGCTCCCTTTCCCTGGTTCCATTCAGGGGCGGGCAGGCATTGAGATTGGGAATTTCTGAGAGAACAGGGCGCAGCAAGCGGCGCCGCTCCCCCTCGCCACCGGGTGGAGAGGGGGTCGGGGGGTGAGGTAAATCCCCGCGAATCTTCGCGTGCTCGATACATTTCACCCCCCTGTCCGCCCCTAAACCCTGGTTCTCGCTAGGAGAGGGGGCTATCTACGTCAACAAATGATCAATCGCCTCAGCCAACTGCGCCAGGTTGCGCACCTGGTACACTTCGCTGCATAACGGGGCATAACTGAGCATATCGCTGTCGCCGGTGCCCCACTGGGCCTCGTATTCGGGCGTCATCCAGATCAGCTTGCGCGCCCGACGGCCAATCCGCTCGAACACTTCCAGGCCGGGATTGTTGTAGTTATTCCGCCCATCGCCGAGGATGATCACCGTCGTCCGGCCGTCGATGGTGTCCAGGAAGTGATCCTCGAACTCGCGCAGGCTGCCGCCCAGGTCGGTGTTGTAGTAGCCTGACGGGAGCTTGTACAGCACCGTCTGCACCGCCTCGTCGATCTGCGAGGTGGCCAGATCGGGCGTCACGTCTTCCAGGTGATCGATGAAGGCAAAGCTGCGCGTTTTCTGGATCACGTCCTGCATCTCGTACAGCATCCGCAGAAAAAACTCAGCGACCGGACGCATCGACGTGCTGACGTCCAGGATCACGACCAGCTTGGGCTTCAGGCGGCGCTGCTTGTAGC
>CAYRWY010000199.1:0-10149 GCA_964427955.1 uncultured Anaerolineaceae bacterium | reverse complement strand
TCCATTCGCCCACCTTCAACCAGATGGTGATCCACGAAGTCGCCAAAGATGGCTTCATCGACGAGCACGTAAAAACGCTGCGCAAGGTCTACTGCGACCGGCGGGATGCCATGCTGGCCGGGCTGGATCGCTACATGCCGCCCGAAGTCCAGTGGACTCATCCGGATGGCGGGCTGTTCTTGTGGGTGCATTTCCCCGAGGGCGTCAATGTGCGCACGCTGTTTGATGAGGCCGTACAGCGTGATGTCGCGTTCGTCCCGGGCGACTGCTTCTTCACCACGCCGAATCCACCGCCGACCGCTCGCCTGAATTTCTCGTGCATGAACGAGGACCGGATTATCGAAGGCATCCGGCGGTTGAGCGATGCGACCAAACACGCGATCATGTCCTCGCGCGAAGCAATCTCGACTTAGTGGAGTAGGCGAACATGGATTGGCTGAGCCAGTACGAACCCAAGAAGGTGACGGCGGAAGAAGCGGTCGCCATCTTCAAAGATAATTTTCGCATCTTCGTGACCGGCAACTGCTCGGTGCCCCAGCGGGTGATGGAAGCCCTCAACCAGCGCCTGCCGCAGCTTAAGAACCTCGCGCTGATTCAGGTGCTCACCATCGGCAAAGCGGAGTACATCAAGCCGGAATTGGCCCCCCACGTGCGGGTGAATTCCCTGTTCATCAGCGACAACAACCGCGAGGCCGTGAACGATGGCCGGGCCGACTTTACCCCGGTTTTCCTCTCGGACATTCCCCGCCTGTTTCAGGATGGACGGCTGCCGCTGGACGTGGCGCTGATCCACATCTCGCCGCCCGACAAAAACGGCTACTGCTCCTACGGGGTCGAAGTCGGCGTGACCAAGACGGCGGCGGAGTGTGCCAAGATCGTGATCGCGGAAGTCAACCCCCGGATGCCGCGCACGTTGGGCGACAGCTTCATCCACGTCTCCAAGCTGGATTACGTGGTCGAGGTGGATTACGATCTGCCCGAAGTGCAGATGGCCATCTCGTCGCCGGAACAGGAAGCCATCGCCAACCACATCGCGGCCATCATTCCCGATGGCGCGACGCTGCAAATGGGCATCGGCGGCATCCCGGACGCCGTGCTCAAGAAGCTGCACAACCACCGCCACCTGGGCGTCCACACCGAATTGTTTTCGGATGGCGTGGTAGACCTGGTGGAAAAAGGCGTGATCACCAACGAGCGCAAGACCTTCCATCCCGGCAAAATCCTGGCCGGGTTTGTGATCGGCACCAAGCGGCTGTATGACTTTGTCGATGACAATCCGATCGTCGAACTGCATCCCACCCTCTACATCAACGATCCGTTCAATATCGCCCAAAATGAGAAGATGACGTCGATCAACTCGGCGATCCAGGTCGATCTCACCGGGCAGGTGTGCGCCGACAGCATCGGCTCGCGCTTCTATTCCGGCGTGGGCGGCCAGGTGGACTTCGTACGCGGGGCGTCGCGCAGCAAAGGCGGGATGCCGATCATCGCCATGATGAGCACCGCCCGGGACGGCGAAGTCAGCCGGATTGTGCCCATGCTGACCCAGGGCGCCGGGGTGACGACCTCGCGCAACGACGTGCATTATGTGGCGACGGAATACGGCGTGGCGGATCTGTTCGGACGGACGATCCGGGATCGGGCGCGGCAGTTGGTGGAGATTGCCCATCCGAAGTTCCGCGCCGAACTGGCCGAAGCTGCCGAGAAGATCTATCACGTTCAAAAATTCTTTGTTCCAGGGCTGCCGAACGCGTAGCCGTAATCGATAAGTGTTTAAGGAGCGTAGGGTTCTATGGCAAAGGGACGTATCGAAATCAACGAAGCCCACTGCAAGGGCTGTACCCTGTGCACGATTGCCTGTCCGCAAGACGTGATCCAGATGGCGACCGATCATCTGACGGTCCGGGGCTATTTCCCGGCCCAACTCGTCGATCCGGATGGCCAGTGCACCGGCTGCGCCTTGTGTGCGGTCGCCTGTCCCGATGTGTGCATCACAGTTTATCGTCAGGTCTCGCCTAAGACGCGGCCCGTTCCGGCGTCCGTCTGAGGTGGAGGAGAGAAACTAAAATTATGACGGTCGAACTTTTGAAAGGCAACGAGGCGATTGCCGAAGCTGCCATCCGGGCCGGAGTGGAAGCGTACTTCGGTTATCCGATTACCCCTCAAACTGAAATTTTGGAACACATGGCACGCCGGATGCCCGATTTGGGGCGTGCCTTCATCCAGGCGGAGAGCGAGCTGGCCGCCATCAATATGGTGTATGGCGCGGCCTGTACCGGCGCGCGGGCGATGACCTCTTCATCCAGTCCTGGCATCAGCCTGATGCAAGAAGGCATTTCGTATATCGCGTGCTCCGAAGTCCCCTGCGTGATCGTGGATGTGATGCGCGGTGGCCCCGGCCTGGGGAACATCGATCCGTCGCAGGCCGATTATTTCCAGGTGACACGCTCCGCCGGTCACGGCGATTTTCATCCCATCGTGTTAGCTCCGGCGTCGGTGCAGGAGGCGGTCGATCTGATGGTGGAAGCCTTCGATCTGGCCGAAAAATACCGGACGGTCGTCTACGTCGTGGCGGACGGTCTGCTGGGCCAGATGATGGAACCCGCCCAGCTTCCGCCCATGCAGCCGCTGCACACCGAGCGCCCGGCCTGGGCGCTCACCGGCGCGGTAGGCCGCAAGCCGAATATCATCACCTCGCTCGAACTCAGCGCCCAGGGTTTGGAAGCGGTCAACCTGCGGCTCCAGGCGAAGCTGGCCGAAATCCGCCACACGGAACAGCGTTCGACGGAGTTGTGGACCGACGACGCTAAGTTGGTGGTCGTGGGCTTTGGCATGGCGGGCCGGATCGCGCAGTCCGCCGTGAAACAGGCGCGCCAGGACGGCATGAAAGTCGGGCTGTTCCGCCCGGTTACGCTGTGGCCCTTCCCCGAAAAGCGGCTGTCGTCGCTGGCCGATCAGGTGAACGCCTTCCTGGTGGTCGAGATGAACGCCGGTCAGATGTTGGAGGATGTGAAGCTGAGCGCGGGCGGTCAGGTACCTGTCAGCTTCTATGGCCGGATGGGCGGGGTCGTACCAGTCCCCGAGGAGTTCTATCACGAGATCGCGACGCTGTATGACAAACTGGCGAGTGGGGGATAGGAGAATCGGCAATGGTAGCCCTCGATACTTTGCTCGAAGAACAGGTGGTATACCAGCGGCCTGAGTCGCTGTTGGACGTCGGCACACATTACTGCCCCGGCTGCACGCATGGGATCGCCCACCGCCTCGTGGCCGAAGTCCTGGATGAGCTGGGCGTGCGCGAGCGCACGATTGGCGTGTCGCCGGTCGGGTGTTCGGTGCTGGCCTACAAATACTTCAATACTGACGGGGCCGAAGCGGCGCATGGTCGCGCTCCGGCGATGGCCACCGGGATCAAGCGCGTCATGCCGGATCACGTGGTCTTTACCTACCAGGGTGACGGCGATCTCGCGGCGATTGGCACCGGGGAGATCATCCACACCGCCACGCGCGGCGAGAACATCACCACCATTTTTGTCAACAACGCCATCTACGGGATGACGGGCGGCCAGATGGCACCCACCACGCTGCCGGGCCAGCGCACGACCTCGACCGTCGGCGGGCGGGATGTCGAGCTGGCCGGGTTCCCGATCAAAATGGCTGAACTGCTGGCCGGGATGGCGGGATCGGCCTACGTGGTGCGGCGCTCGCTGCACAATGTCAAGGAGATCAACCGGGCCAAGCAGGCCATCCGGATCGCGTTCCAGGCGCAGTTGGCCGGACTCGGCTTCACGATGGTCGAACTGCTGTCCGTCTGCCCGACCAATTGGGGCATGACGCCGCCGGAGTCGATGCGCTGGGTCGAGGAGAACATGGTTCCCTACTACCCACTGGGGGATTACAAAGTGATCGACGCTGTTCAGGCGCTGGCCAGGAGGAGGTAGGCGACCATGCACGAGGAGATCATCTTTGCTGGTTTTGGGGGCCAGGGGATCATGTTCGTCGGGCAGCTTCTGGCGTATACGGCGCTGGCCGAAGACAAGCACGTCACGTGGATTCCCTCCTATGGCCCGGAGATGCGCGGCGGGACGGCGAACTGCACCGTCGTGATCAGCGACGATCCGATTGGATCGCCGGTGTGCCGCCATCCCAGCATCGCGCTGGTGTTCAATAATCCCTCGCTCGAAAAGTATGAGCCGATGGTCACGACGGGCGGGCTGCTGGTCGTCAACGAATCGATGGTGGTGCATCCGGCGCAGCGGTCCGATCTCGACGTGATCGCGCTGCCCGCCACGGCGATTGCCTCGGAAATCGGGGAAGTGCGCACGACCAACCTGATCATGTTGGGCGCGCTGTTGACCCGCCGTCCGCTGGTGAATACGGACACGGTCCGGCACGTCCTGACCGAAAAGCTGGGGACGCGCAAAGCCCACCTGCTGAACACTAACCTCACCGCCCTGGATCGCGGCGCGGCGCTCGCCCAGGCCCAGATGCACGCCTGATCGCCTCCCCGGGAGCACAGAGGAACTCGACCAAAATTCACAAAAGATTCTCTGTGCTCCCGCTGATCTCTGTGGTAAAACTGGCTCACAGTTCGTAGACCACAGAGGACCTCTTCATGACTGACGCTCCCAATTTTCAAGGCTTTGTCTGCCCGCTGCCGCTGCGCGACTATCCGCAGATCGTGCTGGGCCACGGCAGCGGCGGGCGGCTCTCCGCCGATTTGATCCAGCATCTGTTTGTCCCCCTGTTTGATAACCCGGCGCTGGCCGGTTTGAACGATCAGGCCGTGGTAAATATCAATGGTGCGCGGCTGGCCTTTACGACCGATTCGTTTGTCGTGCAGCCGCTCTTTTTCCCTGGGGGCGACATCGGCAGCCTGGCGGTGCACGGCACGATCAACGACCTGGCGATGAGTGGGGCCAGGCCGCTGTTCCTCTCCGCCGGATTCATCCTCGAAGAAGGGCTGGCGATGGACGACCTGGGCCGGATCGTCACCTCGATGGCGAACGCCTGCAAGACGGTCGGCGTCCCGATCGTGACCGGCGATACGAAGGTCGTCAACAAGGGCAAGGGCGACGGCGTGTTCATCAATACCGCCGGGATCGGCCTGGTTCCGGCAGATTTGCAGATCGCGGCGGATCGCGCCCGGCCCGGCGATGCGATTATCGTCAGCGGGACGATTGGCGATCACGGCATGGCGATCATGTCGGTGCGCGAGGGCCTGAGCTTCGAGACCGAACTGGTCAGCGACAGCGCGCCGCTGGATACGCTGGTGGCGACCATGCTGAGCGTGACGCGCGACGTTCACTGCCTGCGCGATGCGACGCGTGGCGGCGTGGCGGCAGTGCTCAACGAGTTAGCCGCCAGTTCGCGGGTCGGCTTCACGCTGAACGAGGCCGCGGTCCCGGTGCGCCCGGCGGTCATGGCCGCGTGTGAGATGCTGGGGATGGACCCGCTGTACGTGGCGAACGAAGGCAAGCTGGTCGCGATCCTCCCGGCGGAATCGGCGGACGCGGTGCTGGAGGCGATGCACCAGCATCCCCTGGGGCGCGAAGCGGCTCTCATCGGGCATGTCGTCGAAGATCATCCGGGGCGGGTGATTGCCCGGACCAGCATCGGCGGGCGGCGCGTGGTCGATATGCCCCTCGGGGAAATCCTGCCCCGCATCTGCTGATGACAATCTGCCGATTGTCGGGTGAAGATTGATACTGATCGCTTGACTTTTCGGGGTGGATAATTGAGAATAATTCGCAATAACACGTTGTCCGTGCCGTCTCCCAAAGGAGTCTTATGTCAAGCGCGACGAATTCCGACCGTCCCATCATGATGCTGAGCATGGTCGCGCCCGGGGAAACCGTCGAACTGGTCAAGATCGACGAGGGCAAGCGGTTGCGCAAGCGCCTGGCCGATCTGGGTCTGACGGTGGGGCTGGACGTGCGCGTGGTGCAAAACAGCTTCACTGGCCCCTTGATTCTGGCGGTCAAAGAAGACTCCCGGCTGGCGATTGGACGCGGCATGGCGCACCGGATTCAAGTTTGTCCTCATGCCGCCGAACGACTCAAGAGAAAATAAGCGTTGATATCCACCGGCTACATCATCGCCCTGGCGGGCAACCCTAACGTCGGCAAAAGCACGATCTTCAATGCCCTGACCGGTTCCCGGCAGCATGTCGGCAACTGGCCGGGCAAAACCGTCGAGCGCAAGGAAGGCGTGGCGCGCATTCGGGGCCAGGAGATCGTGATCGTGGATCTGCCCGGCACCTACAGCCTGAATGCCTATTCTTCCGAGGAGATCATCGCGCGGGATTTCATCATTCACGAGCATCCCAGCCTGGTGATCGCCGTCGCGGATGCCTCCAACCTGGAGCGCAACCTCTACCTGGTGACCCAGGTGTTGGAGCTGGAAGTCCCGCTGATCCTGGTCCTGAACATGGCCGACACCGCCCACCGCCGCGGCCTGGAGATCGACAGCGGTCTGCTGGCCGAACGCCTGGGAGTCCCGGTGTTGGAGACGGTGGGCAGCCGCAGCCAGGGGATCGAGCCGTTGAAGGACAAGATCCTGGAATTGGCCTCCTCCTCCTTCGCCCAAGCGGTGCGGATCGACTACGGCGCTGACCTGGATGCCGTGATGGCCGAGGTTCAGGCCGAAATCGAAAAAGACAGCGCGCTCTGCCGGACCTATCGCCCCCACTGGCTCGCGATCAAGCTTCTGGAACACGACGAAGATCTCTTCGCCCGGCTGTCCGATTCCGGCCATCAGGCCCTGCTGGCCAAAGTGGAACAGTTGGGTGAGCAGGTAGCCGACCGGGCCGACGAGGACATCGAGACGCTGATCACCGACCGGCGCTACCACTTCATTGGCGAGGTGCTGCGCGGGGCGATCAAACGCCCAGATTCCATGCTCGAAACGCAGTCAGACCGCGCCGACCGGATCATTACTCACCCCATCTGGGGCGTGCCGATCTTTTTGCTGCTGATGTGGATCGTGTTTCAGTTCACGGCCAACGTCAGCGCGCCGCTGCTGGACTGGATCGACAACCTGATCAGCGGCCCGTTCTCGCGCTGGGTGCTGGTGGTACTCGACCAAGTCGGGCTGGAAGGCTCCTGGGTCGAAGGGCTGCTGGTGAATGGAGTGATCGCGGGTGTCGGCGGCGTGTTGGTGTTCATTCCGGTCCTGTTTTTCCTCTACCTGGCGGTGGCCATCCTCGAAGATACGGGTTACATGGCCCGCTCGGCGTTCGTCATGGACCGGGTGATGCGGCTGATCGGCCTGCATGGCAAGAGCTTCTTGCCCTTGATGGTCGGTTTTGGCTGCACCGTCCCGGCGATCTACGCCACGCGCACGCTCGAAGACGAAGAAGATCGCCGCCTCACCGCCTTTCTCACGCCGTTCATGAGCTGTGGGGCGCGCCTCCCCGTCTACGTGGTATTCGGCGCGGCCTTTTTTGGCGCGAAATCCGGCAACCTGATCTTTGCCATGTACCTGCTGGGGATCGCGATCGCGCTGGGGACGGGGCTGGTGTTCAAGCGCGTGGTCTACCGCCACAAAGCGCCGCCGCCGTTCGTGCTGGAACTGCCGCCCTACCGCCTGCCGAACCTGCACAATGTGTTACGCCAGGTTGGTCAGCGCATCGGCAGTTTCCTGCGCCAGGCCACGACGATCATCCTGGCCAGCACGGTCGTGATCTGGGTGCTGTTGGCCACGCCGACCGGCAAAGGCAAATTCAACCACGTGCCGACCGGCGACAGCCTGTTTGGGGGGATCAGCCGGAGCATTTCGCCCATCTTCAAACCGGCGGGCTTTGGCAGTTGGGAATCGTCCGGCGCGCTGATCAGCGGCTTCGTCGCCAAAGAAGCGGTGGTCGGTACGATGAACCTGATCTACGTGGACGAGACCCAGGGAGCCGGGGTGGAACCCGAATCGCACGAAGGATCGTTCAGTCGCGACCTGAAGGAAATGGCCACGTCGTTCGGCGATGCGGCGGTCCTCACCGTCGAGGAGATCGTCAACATCGTCCCCCGCACGGCGAATCTGATCCCTGGCGTGACGCTGCCGAAGGCTAACTGGCTGCACCAGGACGAAAACGATCAGGATACGACCGACCTGGAAGCCTCGCTGACGACGGCCTTTGCCGACATCGCCGGTTCTTCCGCCAGAGGAAAGCTGGCGGCGGTGGCGTTCAATGTCTTCGTGCTGCTCTACATCCCCTGCATGACCACGGTCGCTGCCATGCGCCACGAATTTGGACGCCGCTGGATGCTCTTGCAGATGACCTATACGCTCACCCTGGCCTGGATCGCGGCAGTGATCGTCTACCAGGGTGGCCTATTGCTGGGAGTGGCGTGATGACGACTACGCTCCGCCAGGTGCTCGCTGCTTTCGAAAATACCCACCGGCCACGCACGCTGAACCAGCTCGCGCGCGAGTTGGAGCTGCCCCTGGGCATGTTGGAAGGCATGATCGATTATTGGGTGCGCAAGGGCAAACTGCGCGAATCGAGCGCCGGGCAGGGGTGTGCGACCTGCGGGGGCGCTCAGGGCTGTCCATTTGTCCCCCATCTTCCCCGCACGTATGAGCTGGTGACGGATGATAATTCGCCAATAGCCGATCCTTCCTGCTGTGGCGGTTGTCGTTAACCGCTAAAATGGGTAGCATCATAAGGTTGACACTGGCGACTAGCCTGCGTTCGTGTGCAGGCGGGCCGGATACCCGTGAGGAGGGGGCGGTACTTGACTGAACAGCCACGCCGACACAGTATTTTGATGGTAGATGATACCCCGACCAATGTCCGGTTATTGAGCGATCTGCTGGTCTCGCGGGGCTATGAGGTTCGTGAGGCGCTGAACGGCCCCGCCGCCCTGGCGATGGTCAAAGCGAATCCCCCGGATATGATTCTGCTCGACATCTTCATGCCTGAAATGGACGGCTACCAGGTGTGCGAGCTGCTCAAAGCCGACCCTCAGACGCGGGATATTCCGGTGATCTTCATCAGCGCCCTGAGCGACATCGACAACATCGTGAAAGGTTTCGAGGTCGGCGGGGTCGATTACGTCACCAAGCCCTTCAAGTTCCGTGAGGTCCTGGCGCGTGTTGCTACCCACCTCATGCTGGTCGAACAGCGGAAAGAAATCCAGTCGCTGCGCCAGCAGGACCGGGAATCCTTTGAGTCGCTCAACAAGATGAAAGACGAATTCATCAGCATGGCGACGCACGACCTGCGCAACCCGCTGAATGTCATCCTCGGCTACGCGGTGGTGCTGGACCGGCTGGAAGTGGTCGATCACCAGAAAGAGTTATTAGACGACACCCGGCAGGCGATCCGGCAGAACGTCCAGAAGATGCGCACGCTGGTGACCGATATTTTGGATATGGCGCAGGTGAAGTCCGTCACCGGGTTGGAAACCGCGCCGATGCCGTTGGGCGCTTTTTTGCAGGAATGCCTGGATGGTTTTCGGGTGGTGGCCCAACAGAAGAATATTACGCTGAAGTACGACCCGCCGGTGGAGGAAATCCAGGTGACGCTGAACCGGCAGTACATGGCGCGGGTGATGGATAACCTGGTGTCGAACGCGATCAAATATACCCCCTCTTCGGGGTGCGTTACGCTCACCGTGCAGAATGACCCCTCCCAGGTGGTGATCCGGATCGCCGATACCGGGATCGGCATTTCTGCCGACGATCTCCCTCACCTGTTTGATGCCTTCTACCGTGTGAGTCACGTTCAGCACGAAGACATCGAAGGGTCCGGCCTGGGGCTGGCTATCGTCAAAACCATCGTGGAAAAGCATAACGGGCAGATCGCGGTCAGCAGCACGCCCGGCCAGGGCAGCACGTTCTGCATCACCCTGCCCAAAACATAACCCCTCTCCATCGTTTTCTGATGGGGAGGGGCATCAGCACCTTGGTTTCTCCCCCTCTCCATTGCGTTTTTTGAATGGAGAGGGGGCCGGGGGGGGGGAGGCCGGGACAAGACCGTGACTGCCTCACAAAACCTTAAATTGACACACATAGGGCGTATCCGCAATACGCCCCTCCAGAAAATTGATCCCGACTTTGATATTTTCGCCGCCTGTTCGCCTCAGAACGACTGCGCTTTGCTGACCTGTCCCAGATCGGTCTGCTGGACGGCGCGCAGGCCGGGGATCTCTG
>CAYRWY010000198.1:0-10163 GCA_964427955.1 uncultured Anaerolineaceae bacterium | reverse complement strand
GTTACGTACTTCGCCATTGACCTCACCCCCAGCCCCTCTCCAAAGTTGGAGAGGGAGAAGGGGGTGGGGGTTGAGGGTGAGGTAAAACCCCAAACAGCGTAACGTCAGTTAGTAATGACTCAGCTTGACGTTGATCTCGACCGGGCTTTCGGTCCGGTCGGACACGATGATCCCGTCCGCGCTGATCGGAATGTAGCCTTTCGCCCGGACCAGGACGCTGTACAGCAGCGGCTCGTCGGTCGTGCCGCGCGGCAGCAGCGTATCGATCTGGAAGCGGCCCTCGCTGTCGGCCAGAGCATAGCCCAACACCTGGGACTGGTCCCACAGAAAATCCTCGATGCTGTACTCGGATTTGAGCACGATGAACATCGCGCCGACGATACCTTTTCCCGTCTCGGCATCGGTGATCCGCCCGACCATCTGCACGCCAGACGCGCTGGCGAACGACTCGACCGGGAGCTGGCCCAGGCCGACCCGCGTGCTGACGGTTGCCCGCGTGACGTCCGCCAGGCTGATCTCGAACGTGTACGTGCCGTCGGGCAGCGTATCCAGACTGCTCAGGCTGGTGTAGAAATTGGTGCCTTCCGGCGGCGCGTTCCAGGGTTCGGTGACCTCGAACAGCGTCTCGCCATCGACCAGCCAGCGCCGCGTCCACAGCGTGCCGGGCGCGATCAGCCGCCAGTTGAAGAACACGTACAGCCGGTTGATCCCCGCCGGAAAGTCCACGCGCACCGGCCCGGTCGGCTGCCCGCCGCTCTGTTCGGTGGCGAACCGGAAATCGCTGAAGATCACCGACGTGGCGGCCTGCGCCCCACCGGCCACCACGAAATCCGCCGTGGCACTCAGCACCCCGTCGATGTACAGCTCCAGCCGGTACGATCCCGGCAAAAACTCGGCGGAGGCGGGCATGATGCGCGTGCCCTGGACGTCGAGGTCCCAGGCGGCGGTGTCGCGCTGCAACTCCTGCCCTTCAAAGTACCAGATGTACGTCCACGACACGTCGGTGCGCATGTTGTAGTAGTTGAAGCGCGCCTGGATCGCGCTGCCTTCGGGCAGCACGTAATTCGTCCCGACCAGGTTGCCGCTGTCGTCCGGCAGCCCAAACACGATGTCCGAGAACTGCGGGTTGTTCTCCGGCCCGCCGCCGACCTCGATGCGCTGGTTGGCGACTTCGCGGCCCTCGATGAACAGCCGGAAGTTGTACGATCCGTTCTCCCAGGGCGTGTCCGCGCTGCCGATGTACCACGTGCCGCGCTCGCCGCCGCTCCACGTCACCGGCGGCAGGCTGTAATCCGCCCGGTTGGCGTCGTTCAGTGTCACGCGCAGTTCGTAGACCATGCCGTCCCGCATGTGATTATAGTCGAAGAACAGGTACAGGCTGGTGGTGCCCGACGGCACGCGATCCCCCACCACGCGGACCGGCACCCCGGCCTCGTTGACGCGCGTGGTGAAGAACGCGCGGCTGAAGGTCGGCGTCGTGGCGGTCGTGGTGGTCGCCGCCGTGGCCGACGTCAGTGTCTCGGACTGGTGAATATCCAGTGTTGCGCCGCGCACCAATCCGCGCGCCAGCCGCGAAGGCCGCACCGCGCTGATGAACCCGCCCACCGGCACACACTGGTCGTTGGCGTCGGCACGTCCATCCCCGTTCGAGTCCTGGAAGATGCGGCAGTCCACCACTTCGCCGCCGGATCGCGCCGGGGCGATGGTCGGAATCCCGATCAGCTTGCCATCCCGGTTGTACGCGCCGCCGCCGGTCATCGTGCCGGGGATGGTGGCCTGCGTGCGAATCCAGGCGCGATCCCCGGCGCGCGCTTCGGCGGTGAAGCCGCTCACCGTGCCGCGCGTGGACAGCACCGGGTCCGTGCTGAAATTGGGGTAGCCGAAGACGGTGATCGTGTCGAAAAGCTGCACGCTGGACGAGTCGCCCAGTTCGACGAACGGCAGTTGCAGGTCGCCGCGCTGGATCACGCGCCCGTCCAAATAGCCGTCGATGCGCAGGATCGCCAGGTCCAGCCCCACGTCGGAGTCCAGCACCTCGGCGGTGTAGATCGGGATCGGGGGTTCGTCCGTGCGGATGGTGATCGCGATCACCAGTTGGTCGGCGCGGCAGCTCTCGCTGGGCAGCGCGACGTGGGCGTTGGTCAGGATCAGCCCGTCGGCGCTGATCAGCGTGCCCGATCCGACGCATGAGATCACCGGCTGGCCGTTCTCCTGGTAGGTCTGCATGATGAACACCGTCGCCAGCTTGATCACTTCTTCATTGAGCGTGATCAGGGCCGGGGGGGCGGGCGTCGAAGTCGGGGTCGGCGTGACCGGCCCTTCCTGGGCGCTGCTGGGGTTGGACGGCAGCAGCGAGACGCCGACTCCGGCGAGCAGCAGGGCCAGCCCGGCCAGCAGGATCGCAAGGGTGAGGCGAGGCTTGGGCGACATGATCCTATCTCCACCAGTCATCAGAAAATCTCGACCGTCTGCAACAGGTTTTCGAAGCGATACAGGTGATCCTCGAAGACACTGCGTTCCTCGCGGTAGGTGATGATCACCGCCTGGCCGCGCCGCAGCACGACCACGTCCACCCCCTCGATGACCAACTGCACGCTGGCCTGAAAGGGATTGCGGTCGGCCTGAGTATACGTGTAGGTCATGCGCCGGGCCGGGTCGCCGCGCAGCGTTTCGCCGGTGCGCGAGATTTCCTGGTAGCTGGAGAAGCGCGGCGCGCGCTGCAATTTGAGCAGGTCGAGCACGACGTCGGGCGTCGCATCTTCGCCGATGGGCAGCACCGATACCTGGAGAATCGTCTTGAAGGGCAGGGCGTTCGGGTCCTGGGCGCGAAAGACGTATTCGTCGCTCTGGCTGTCCAACAGCCAGCCCTGCGGCAGTTGGGCGCGCACCCCGGCTTCCAGGTCTTCGAACGTCTGGGTGGCATTCAGGGTGGCATTGCGCAGCGTGATCCCGACGAACAGCATCAGCGCCGCCAGCGCCAGCGCCAGGTAGCCGTTCCAGCGTTGGCTGAAGGTGAGCTGGGGGCGTTCGTTGATTTCGATGATTTCACTCATAACCCGCTACTCTCTTACAACGCCTGCCGCCGCCCGATCACGGCTTCCATCCGCCGGTCGGCGCTGTCGATCAAAAACGCGAACACGGCGAACATCACCACGACCAGCCCGGCAGCGAGCGCCAACCCCCGGATCGGCGCATTGGCCGTCCCGGTCACGCTCAGGCCGCTGACAATCGCCAGGCTGCGGAAGGCATAGTACAGCCCGTCCAGCAGCGACGCCAGTCCCAGGCCCATCGACATCCAGAAGACCGGCACGCGCCCGATGGCCATCTCGGCCAGGAAGAAGCCCATCACGACCCCAATCGCCAACTGCGACAGGGTCAGGCTCGCCACGCGCAGCGCCGTCGCCGAGAGCGTCGCGTCGGTGTACAACGCCGCGTGCAGGTTGTAGACCAGCGCGTAGCCCAGCGAAGCCGCCAGCGCATATGCCACGCCGTCCAGCCGTTGGCGGATGCGTCCCGGCCAGATCGTGTAACGCAGCACCAGGTATTTCAGGAATTCGCAGGTGAATCCGGCGGTGGTCATGTAGCCCAACACGCGCCCGAAAAAGCCCTGACCCGGCAGCCAGCGATCCAGCATATATACGCGGCTTTCCAGCGGGATGGCGACGCCGTTTGCCACCAGCGCCCCCAGGATCAGCACCCCGATCAGCCGGTGCCGGGGTTGCAGGGCGCGGCGCTCGCCCCGGTACGAGAAGAACAGCCAGGCCGCCAGCGGCAGCAGCGCGATCCCGACGCGCGGCAGCGGCGTGGTCCACGTGTCCGGCAGCAAGCCGAGCAGCCCGGTCAGGATCGCGATGGCCAGCACGGCGGCCAGCAGCACGCTGACTTCCAGGGCACTGGTGCGCCACACCCGCCGAAAGGGATAAATCTCTTCGAGTTCTTCTTCCGGCGCGAGCAGGATAGGTTCGTAAGACACGCGTGTTTCTCCTCCGCTTGAATACGGGCGGGGCTGGTGGTAGACTTGCCGGACGATTCTACCGTGGATGGTTGAGAGTTGAAAGCTGCGGTGGCCATGTATACCAAATCCGCCCAACTTTACGACGCGATTTATAGCGCCAAGGACTATCGCCGCGAGGTGGAGATGCTCCGGGCACTGATCGCCCAGCATCAGCACAGCGCGGGTCAGTCGCTGCTCGACGTGGCGTGTGGGACCGGGCGGCACCTGGAATTTCTGCGCGAGCACTACAACGTGATGGGCCTGGACCTCGAAGCCGGTCTGCTCGATCTCGCGCGCCAACGCTGTCCCGGCGTGGAATTTTACCAGGCCGACATGCTGGACTTCGATCTGGGCGAGCTGTTCGACGTGATCACCTGCCTGTTCAGCGCTATCGGTTACGTCAAGACGGTCGAGCGGCTGGGGCAGGCGGTCGGTGCGATGGCCCGCCATCTCAAGCCGGGTGGCCTGCTCGCGGTCGAGCCCTGGTTTGCGCCGGAGATGTGGCATCCCGGCACGGTTCATGCGACCTTCGTGGATCAACCCGATCTCAAGATCGCGCGCATGACGATCAGCGAGCAAGAGGACGGCTTCAGCCGTAATGTCTTTCACTATATGGTCGCCGTGCCGCAGGGTGTGAGCTACTTCACCGAAGTGCACGAGTTGGGCCTGTTCACGTCCGAGGAATATCAGGCCGCGTTCGAAGCCGCCGGGCTGGAAGTGATCTACGACCCGCAAGGGCTGACCGGGCGCGGCCTGTACCTGGGTAGGAGCGCGCTATGAGTCTCGGATCATCGCGCCGGCGAGGGCCGGTCGGGCTGGGTGTCCTGGGCACGCTGGGGATTGTTCTGTGCCTGGTGGTCATGATCATCGCGATCCTGGTGCTCCGCGAGGATGCGGGATCGGACGGCCAGGCGGGCAACAAGATCGTTTACGGGCTGACGCTCAACGCGTCCGGTTTCGATCCGCACATCTTCCGTTCGAGCGAGTTGGGCATCCCGTTCTATTCGGTCTACGACACGCTGATCTACCGCCATCCGCAGACCAACGAGTTCGTGCCCGGCCTGGCGGAACGGTGGGAGATGTCGCCGGACGGCCTGACGTGGACCTTCTATCTGCGCCAGGATGTCAAGTTCCACGATGGCACGCCCTTCAACGCGCAGGCCGTCGCCGTGAACCTGGACCGCATCATGAATCCTGACAATGCGTCCGGCAAGGCCAAGTTTCTGCTCGGACCCTACACCGGCTATACCCTGCTCGACGATTACACCATCATGCTGCACCTGTCGGAGCCGTATGCCCCGCTGCTCGACGGCTTGAGCCAGGTCTATCTCGGCATCGCCAGCCCCAAGGCATTGGGGAAGTATACCAAGAACAATTACCAATTCCACCAGGTGGGGACCGGCCCGTACAAGCTGGTGGACTTCGTCGCGGGGGATCACATCACCCTGAAGCGCAACGAGGACTACGCCTGGGGGCCGGTGTTCTACGCGCCGCATACCGCCCAATCGCTGGACACCATCGAATTTCGCTTCTACGAAGATCCGCCGACGCGCGCCCTGGCTTTGCAGAGTGGGGCGGTCCAGATGATCGGCGAGCTGCTGCCGACGGACGTCGAGCTGCTGCAAAGTGACGCCTCGCTCAAGGTGTTCCGCGTGCCGGTGCCGGGCATGAGCCAGCATTTTGTCTTCAACGTTCAGCGCGCGCCGACCGATGAACAGGCGGTCCGCCAGGCGTTGATCTATGCCACCAACCGCACGGCGATTGTGGATGCGGTGTTTCAGGGCCTGTCGCCGGTGGCGCATGGGCCGCTGAGTGCCATCACGCCGTTCTACGACACGGCGCTCGAAACGCTCTATCCTTTCGACGCGGAATACGCCCGGTCGCTGCTGGCCAGCGCCGGATGGACCGACAGCGACGCCGACGGCACGCTGGACCGCAACGGCGAAAAGCTCAAGCTGACGATGGTCTTCGCGCCCTGGAACCAGCTTTCCGACGTGGCGCAGTTGATCCAGAGCCAGTGGGCCGACATTGGCATCGAGCTGGAACTGATCCAGGTGGCCGATCTGCCGACGCTGCGCAGCTATGCCACTGCCGACGAGCGCGCCTACAACCTGATCGCCTTCTACGATTTCAACGTCGATGCCAGCGTGCTCAACCAGTATTTTCTGACCGGCGGCGCGAACAACTGGTCCGGCTTCAGCGATCCGGAGGTCGATGGTTGGCTGAACGAGGCGACCCGCCAGGTCGCGGACGAAACCCGCGCGCCGCTCTACGCCTCGATCCAGGAGCGGCTGATGGATCAGGCGGTGGTGCTGCCGATCCGCGATTACGTCAATCTGGACGGCACCAGCGCGCGGCTGGATGGCGTGATCTTCGCCGCGCAGGGCTGGTGGCCGCTGCTGACCAATATTCTGCTGACGCCGTGATTAACGTCTGGCAGGAAATCTGATGACCGTATCCTAAGGGCGCTGCTTGCTGCGCCCTGTTTTTTGAGGGTGGGGGGACTGTGATTGCCTACCTGCTGCGCCGTCTCAGCACCGTGCCGGTCGTGATCGCGCTGGCGCTGACACTGGCCTTCGTCGTGCTGCGCGGCCTGCCGGGCGATGCCGTCGATTCGACGCTGGCCCTGTCCGGCGCGGGACCGGACGAGATCGCGTTGCGGCGGGATCAGTTGGGCCTGAACGATCCGCTCAGCCAACAGTACCTCGCTTATCTCGTGGGCGTCGTGCGCGGCGACTGGGGCGAGTCGCTGATCTCCGGCCAGCCGGTGACGGAATTGATCGCGCAGAACGCCGCTCCGACATTGGTGTTGGCGCTGGCGGGGCTGCTGATCGCGCTGGCGGTCGGCGTGGGATTGGGTCTCGTGGCCGGGATCGTCCGGCTGCGTCCGCTGCGCCTCTCCGCCGACGCCCTGATCGCGCTGGCCCTGTCCACGCCGGTCTACTGGACGGCGACGCTGGCGATCTACCTGTTCACCGTCAAACTCCGTCTGCTGCCCGGCGTGAGCGGCACCGGGGTGCGCGCCCTGCTGCTCCCGGCGTGCGTGTTAGGCTTCCACGCGGCGGGCGGCATTGCCCAGGTGACCGCCAGCAGTCTGCGCGAGACGATCACGCAGGATTTCGTGCGCACCGCCCGCGCCAAGGGTCTGTCCGACCTGGACGTGCTCGATCACGTGCTGCGCGTCGGCCTGCTGCCGGTGATCGCCGTGGTGGCCTTGCAGCTCGGCTTTCTGCTGGGCGGGACGGTGATCACCGAGACGATCTTCGTGCGGCGCGGGCTGGGGCGCGTGCTGCTGGCCGCCGTGCGGGATCGCGATTACCCGGTCGTGCAGGGCTTGGTGATCCTGTCGGCGCTGGTCTACAGCCTGCTCAACGCCCTGGCCGACGTGCTCTACGGCCTGGTTGACCCCCGCGTGGAGATCGAGCGATGACGCTCCGCCTCCGCCTTGCCGCGCTGATCCTGGGGATCGTGGTCGTGACGTCGCTGCTCGCGCCCTGGCTGGCGACCGCCGATCCGCGCCAGGCCGCGCCCGACGTCCAGCTTCAGGCTCCGTCACGCGAGCATCCCTTCGGGACCGATCTGCTGGGCCGCGACGTGTTCAGCCGCGTGCTGTACGGCGGGCGGCGGATCTTGGGCACCGTGCTGCTGGTGATGATTGTCACGCTGCCGCCGGGACTGCTGATCGGGCTGGCGGCGGGCTACGCCGGGCGCTGGATCGACCGGGCGCTGATGACGCTCATGGACGCGCTGCTGGCTTTTCCGGCGCTGCTGCTGGCGCTGGCGCTGATTACCTGGCTGGGGACCGGCCTGCCGCAGATCGCGCTGGCGGTGGGGATCGCCGGGATTCCGCCCTACGCGCGGGTGACGCGGGCGGCAGTGCTCGAAGCGCGGACGCGGGCCTTCGTCGAGGCGGCGCGATCCGTCGGCGCGCGGCCCGCCTACATCCTGCGCCAGCACATCCTCACGGCGGCAGCGGCTCCCCTGCTGGCCTTTGCGGGCGTGACGCTCAGTTGGGCGCTGCTCAACAGTGCCGCGCTGGTCTTTCTCGGCTACGGCGGGGATATTGCCGCGCCGGACTGGGGCGTGATGCTGGCCGACGGGCGGCGCACCTTCCAGACCGCCCCCTGGATCGCGCTGGCGCCCGGTCTCGCCCTCAGCCTGACCGTCTTCGCGATCAACCTGCTGGCGAACGCGCCGCATCGGGCGACCAGAACCGGAAGCCGGTAAGATGGGGTGGGGACGCTTTTTCCCCTCGCCCATCGTTCTCTATGGGAGAGGGGCCAGGGGTGAGGGCCTTACGGCCCGCCCACGGTGAACCGGATCTCCTGCGTGTTAAGCTCTCCAACCCACAACCCTTGATCGGCATACGCCGCGGTCGCGGTCACCGTCGCGAAAGAGTAATCGGCAGGGCGGGTGCCGCCGATGTTGTTGTTATAGTAGGTGGCCTGGAGGCGGTAATCCCCTGGTGACAAGCTGACTCCGGTGGTGCTGGCGGACAACTGTTGAAGGTTGAAGCTGAATTCCACCGTGCAGCGCGAGCGCGATCCCAGCAGGTGCAGGTAGGCGGGGGTAGCCCAGGTGTCGATCCGGGGAGAGGTTGTGTCGGTCCAGGGCTGAGGGACGATGCCCTGGTCGATAGGGGTGGTGTCGTTCACAGAGGCGAGTTCGAAACGCAGCCCGATGTGATATTTGTTGGCGGTGATCGTGCGGTCGGGTGCCAGGAACAGGATCACCGGACCGATGTCATGGTTTACGAACGTGACCCGGCCTTTGAGATTCTGGTTCAGGTTGATCGAGTTACTGTCCAGGTCGAGTTCTACCTTGAGATTCTGAACGTCCTGCCCGACCTGCGCCAGCAGCGAGCGGTTGTTGCCGCCAATCGGCTGGGGCAGGCTGTAGCAGTCCACGCCGTGTTTCGCCGCCGGGATGAACCAGGGGAACACAACCGCGACTCCCAGCGCGACGATGGACGCGATGACCGCGATGGTGATGCGGTCCATCTCGCGGACCTGGGTGATCCGCTGTTGCAGGGCCGCTGGTGTCTGAAATCGTTGTCTCATAGCACCTCGTGATGAGAGAGCCAGTCTCGAACCATCCCGATCACCTCGTCGGGTGGGGTGGTCGTCATCTCCACCCAGTGCAGTCCCTGGTCGTGACCGTTGAACCAGGTGTATTGGCGGCGCACGAACGAGCGGGTTTCACGCCGGATGGCCGTGATCGCGTCCGCGGCGCTGGCGTTCCCCTCCAGGGTGGCGCGCCATTGTAGATAGCCTAACCCGCTCATGGCCGGACATGCCCAAGTATATCCCGCTTCCAATAATCCGCGCACCTCGTCCAGCAGCCCGTCCTCGACCATGCGGTCGATCCGTGTATCGACGCGCGCGTACAGGTCGTCGCGCGGCCTCGTCAGCCCCAGGATCAGCACCCGGTAGGGCGGGGGGCTTTTCTGCTGCAAGGCCGTGATCGGCGTCCCGGTGGTCAGATAAACTTCCAGCGCCCGGACCACGCGCCGCACGTTGCGATAATCGATGGCGCGCGCGGCGTCGGGATCGGCGGCGTTCAGCCGCGCGTGCAGCGCCTCTGCGCCATGCTCCCCCGCGAACGCCTCCAACTCGGCGCGAATCGGCGGATTTGGCGGCACTTCGGGGATGCTCCAGCCCTCGGTCACCGCCGTGATGTACTGCCCGGTCCCGCCGACCAGCAGCGGCAGCTTGCCCCGCGCGTGCATGTCCCGGATCGTGTCATAGGCCGCGCGTTGGTACTGCGCCAGCGTAAAGGTCTCGTCCGGGTTGACGAGATCGATCAGGTGATGCGGCGCGGCGGCACGTTCGGCGGGGGTCGGCTTGGCCGTGCCGATGTCCATCCGCCGGTAGATCTGGCGGCTGTCGGCGCTGACGATCTCGCCGTCCAGCGCCTGGGCCATCTGCACCGCCAGGGCAGTCTTGCCGCAGGCCGTCGGCCCCAGGATGACCACCAGGGGTAGGTTACCACTCGACGGCATCTTTGATGATCTCCATCGCCACGGTTTTCCCCTCGAAGGCGACCGCTACCACCGTGATCCGCCACGGGCGATCCTGCCACTCGTGCGCCGCCAGGTACGCCTCCGCCAGCCGGACCAACCGTTGGCGCTTGGCCGCATCGACGCTGGCGAGCGCTGCCTCGACCGCGG
>CAYRWY010000197.1:0-10180 GCA_964427955.1 uncultured Anaerolineaceae bacterium | reverse complement strand
CTCGCCGAACAGTTGGTGCAGGCTGTCCGCGATCCAGCCAGGGACTTCGACCTCGTTCAGCGAGCGGCGCTTGAGTATCGTGGCGCGAGCCTGGGAGAGATCGTCATAGATACGCAGGGTGGTCATTCGGCAGAGTCCTTTCCATTCAGCGCGGCCAGCAGGCGTTGATAGCGTTCTGGCGCTTCCTCAAAAATATAGGTGACCGGCGTCACGACGACACCGCTGCCGCCAATGGCCCGAATCTGGCGGACGGTGTCGTAGAGCTTGCGAGCGTGCGAGACGATGTTGATCGCCCACCAGTTCCCGACGCCTTCGCGCGTGATCATGGGAGAAATGGTCGGGCCTTGCAGGCCGCCAAGCTCGGTCTGGCCGAAAACCCGGCGGGCGATGTCTTCCATCGACGAGCCGCGCATGTTGGCGAAGATCATGTACTGCCCGCTGGCGCGCTGGTGCGCGTCGATGAATTCCAGCAGTTGCCGAGTCGCCGCCAGTACGTCGGGCCGCGTGGACAGCGCCGTCCGGTTGCCGATCATGATCGCCTGCGAGCGGACGATCAGGCCGTCGTCCAGGGCACGCAGGTGATTTTCGCGCAGCGTCGTGCCGGTGCTGGTGATGTCCGCGATGAAGTCGGCATAACCCACGATTGGCGCGGACTCCAGCGCCCCATCGGCCAGCACCACGCGCACATTTTCCACCCCGTTCTGAGCGAAAAAACGGCTGACGCTGGTGCTGTACTTGGTGGCCACGCGCAGCGGGCGCCCGGCGGATTTGCGGGATAGATCGGCGACGGTCTGCACGTCGGTCCAGTCGTCGGGCACGGCGACGACCAGCGCGCATTCGCCATAGCCCAGCGCGTCGTGAATGACGATCACCGCGTTCGAGTCCTGATCGACCGTCTCGAACAGGGCGTCGTAGCCGGTGATCCCCAGGTCTACGTCGCCCCCGGCCACGCTGGGCGGGATGTCGCGGGCGCGCTGGAACAGGATCAGCACCTCCGGCAAGGCGGGCAGGGTGGCGGTGTACTGGCGCGGGTTGACCTTGTTCACCCGCAGGCCGCAGTCCGCCAAAAAGTTGAGCGTTTCTTCTTCCATGCGCCCCCGGCTGGGCAGCGCGATCCGGACCTGGTCTGGCATGTTGTTCTCTCTCCACCTGTAAACAAAAACGCCCCCCGGCGAACCGGAGGGCGTTGGAAGGCACGTGAGGTCAGGCGCTCAGCACGCAGCCATCACCGGATCGACGGTCGAGGCGTCAAGCTATGATGGTGCGCGTGAGCGTGAACATTCGTTAGCATGATCGAGAGTATAACGATCCGGGCGGCGAATGTCAATCGGATTTGTTCAGGATCGCCAAGTCCTAGACTGAGATTTTGCCGTGCTCGACCAACCAGCGCACCGACTCCTGGACACCTTGCAGCGAGCGGTAGCGCGGCTGGTAGCCGATCAACTGCCGGGCTTTGGCGATGGAGCAGTTCGGGCTGTGCGCGATGTGATCCCAGGTCGCGCGCGCCTCCTCTTCGCCGACGGTCTTTTTCCACTCCTCCCAGGGCAAGTAGGTCAGCTTCGGCTCGCGGCCAAACCACAGCGCCATCGCCTCGGCATAGCCGCGCAGGGTCAAGGCCGCCGGGGAAACAATGTGGAAGCCCTGCCCGACGGCGGTGCTCCAATGGGCCAGGGCGGCGTCAAAGCTCTGCGCCACGTCGTCCGCGTGGACGTGGTGGACGGTTTCCAGGCCCAGGTTCGGCAGCGTCAGTTCTTCACCGCGCGCCAGCTTTTCGAACGCCACGTTGTTGAAATGCCCCTGGGGGTTAAGTGGCGTCCACCCCGGCCCGACGATGTGACCCGGATGCAGGCATGTCGCCGGGAAGCCGTTGAGCCGGGCCTCACGCAGCAGGTACGTCTCGATCTGAGCCTTCTGGATGCCATACTCGCCAAACGGGCGGCGCGGCTGTTCTTCGGTGGTGGGCACTTCGACGCTCGGCCCGTGAATCCAGATCGTGCCGCAGTGCAGGAAATGCTGGACCTGGCCGCGCAGCGCCTCGACGAGCTGCTGCGCGCTGGACAGCGTGAAGCAGATCAGATCGACGACCGCCTCCGGCTTCAGATCCCGAATCTGGCGACCGAAATCGCCCGATTTTTCGGCGGCGTCCCGGTCGATGATCACCCGCTGAACCTTGCTCCAGGCCCCATTCGGCTGGTACGGCTCGCTCTGGCTGCGGGTGACGACGATCACCTCGTGACCTTCCGCCACCAGGCGCGGGACGAGATAGGTCCCAATGTGGCCGGTGCCACCAATCACGACGATACGCATGATCACTCCTCTCTGAATGTAGCGGCAGCAGCGTACTCCTGATCGAGTCTGGATCAACTGTTTGTACAAGTCAACCAACCTACTTGACATTTGAAAGCGACTGGATTTACACTGGTATCTGAAAACGATTTCAGATTTCTCTCGTCCTGAACCAGAAAAAACGTTTCCTTAATTATTGTTTTCCAAGCAGGATCAGGACTTCTTTATGCCTACCATCAAAGACGTCGCCCGGCACGCCGGGGTCTCGATTACCACCGTCTCGCGCATCCTCAACAACCAGCCCTACGTGGCGGAGGAACTGCGCCAGCGGGTGCTGAAGTCCATCGACGAGTTGGGCTACCGCCCCAGCCGGGTCGCCCAGCGCCTGCGCGCGACCGACAGCAACCTGGTGGGCGTGATCTTCTCCGACATTGCGAACCCGTTCTACATCGAGTCCCTGCGCGGGATCGAGCAGGTGCTGTCGAAGCACGACATGAGCGTGCTGATCGGCAACGCCGATTCCGACCAGAAGCGCGAAGAGTCGTTCATCCATCTGATGCAAATGGAAGGGGTAGCCGGGCTGATCATCGCGCCGACCAAAGAAGAGTCGGCGGTGCTGGCCCAGGCGAGCAGCCTGGGGCTGCCGGTAGTCGTGATCGACCGGCGCATGAACAACATGCAAGTGGATACGGTGCTGGCGGATAACTTCAAAGGCTCGCTGCTCGCCATCCAGCACTTCGTCACCCTGGGTCACCGGCGGATCGGCGTGGTCAGCGGTCCGCTGCACCTGACCTCCGGGCGCGAACGCTACACCGGCTATTTACAGGCCATGAGCGACGCCGGACTGGCCGTCGAACCCGGCCTCACCCGTTTCGGCGACTACCGCCAGGCCAGCGGGTACACCCTGACGCGCGAGCTGCTCGAGGCGCCCAATCCCCCCTCGGCGCTGTTCGTCGCCAACAACCAGATGACCATCGGCGCGCTCAACGCCATTCACGAGATGGGATGGAATATCCCGAACGACATCGCCGTGATCGGCTTCGACGACCTGTCGTGGGCCGTGTCACTCAATCCCCCCCTGACGACCGTCGCCCAACCGACCTTTCAGATCGGCCTGCAAGCCGCCGAACTGTTCATGGTACGCATTGCTGATCCCGACCGTCCCCCACGCACCATCGTGCTGGAAACCCGGCTGATTGTGCGCGAATCGTGTGGTGGAAATCCTTAGGTCAAAGGAGGCGAAAATCACTCATCCGCGCGTGCAACACCTGTCTCTCATCCCGCATCCGCAAGTTGTTTTGAAAAGGAGAAGTTTCATGAGAAAAATTGTCGTGTCACTGCTGGGAGTGCTTTTGATCGCCTCTTCAGTGCTCACCCCGCTCGCGTTAGCCCAGAGTGATGAGAAAGTCACCATCGAGCTGTGGCAGCACGACAGCGGCGGCAAGATTACCGCCATGCAAAGCGTCATCGAAGGCTTCAACGCGCTGTATCCCAACGTCGAAGTCGTTCAGACGGTGATCCCTTACGACGAATATCAGACCAAGATCGCGGCGTCCGTCCCGGCGGGCACCGGCCCCGACGTGGCCATGATCTACTTCGGCTGGGCGCCGCTGTGGAGCAAGTCGGGCTTCATCGTGCCGCTGCCGACTGAAGTGCAGGACGTCCTGAATGCGGACTTCGCCCCATTCGTCAACACGAC
The DNA here is from genome assembly GCA_964427955.1 of uncultured Anaerolineaceae bacterium. Taxonomy (GTDB): domain Bacteria; phylum Chloroflexota; class Anaerolineae; order Aggregatilineales; family Aggregatilineaceae; genus JACRBK01. Next base: position 6,195 of record CAYRWY010000197.1, on the reverse strand, counting down.
CAAGCTGAAGGACCAGCACTACGGCGTCCCCACCTCGATCCGCAACTTCGCGCTGTTCTACAACACCAAGCTGCTGGCCGAAGCCGGTTGGGATCAGCCCCCCGCGACCTGGGAGGAATTCGCGCAGGCCGCCCAGGACTGCACCAAGTACGACGGCAGCGGCAACATCACCCAGGCCGGTTACTACCTGGGCTGGGGCGACGATGGCTGGAACTGGTACCGCCCCCTGGCGCAGGCGTTCGGCGGACAGCCGTTCAGCGATGACTTCAAGACCACCCTGTGGAACCAGGGCGGCGCGGCAGACGCCTGGAACTACATGCTGGACTTCACCCTCAAGCTCAAGACCTCGGTCCCCGGTTTCTACGAAGGCGAACTGGAAGCCTTCGCCGCTGGACTGACCTGCATGACGCCGCAGTTGACCTTCTCGGTGGGCTTCATGCGCGATAACGCCGCCCCCGGCGTCGAATGGGCCGTCGCCCCGATGCCCGCTGGCCCGGCTGGAACGTTCACGACCGGCTCGTCCTGGCCGCTGGCGCTGACGAGCAAGGCGCAAAAAGACGAAGCCAAGCTCAAAGCCGCCACCGACTTCCTGCTCTACATGGCCTCAGCCGACGGTCAGGAACGCTACAGCGACGTGACCGGCGAACTGCCCAGCCGCATGGATATGGTGACGCTCCCGAAGTATGCGGACGATCCCAACCTGGCCCCGTTCGTGACCCAGTTGGAGCAGACCACCGGCACATTCTGGGCGGATGAGCTGGCCGAGCGCCAGTGCGCCATCGACATGTACGACGCCGTAACCGTCGGCGGCATGGACCCGAAGGACGCCCTCGACCAGGGCACCGCCTGCGACCAGGCAGTCCGTGACGCCTTCTTCACGGACTGGTAAATCGCCCTACGCACGGCAGACCTCTGGTTCTCCCGGAGGTCTGCCCTCCACGTACCATGCCTCAAGTCAAGCAAGCTAAAGGTGACGCCAATGGGAACCACTCATAAGGGGCTGACCCTCTCTCAAAGAAAACAGTTTTGGGCCTACGCTTTTGTGGCGCTGCCGTTCGCTTATTTTCTGATCGTCAACTTCTATGCGATGGCCAATTCGCTGGTCTTCAGCTTTCAGGATTACATGACGATCAGCACCAAGCATCCCTGGGTCGGGCTGGACAACTACCGCGAGACGATCAACGATCCGATCTTTCGCAAGGCGTTGAAGAACACGCTGCTGTTTGCCGCCGTGCGCGTGCCGATGATCACGGTGCTCTCGCTGGGCACGGCCCTGCTGCTGCACAACATCCGGCGCTTCAAGGGCTTTTTCCGGATGCTGTACTTCATGCCGTTCGTGACGTCCGGCGTCGCCATCGCCTGGGTCTTCAAGTTTCTGTACCTCCCCAACTTCGGCCTGTTCACCAAGTTATTCGACCTGCTGCACTGGAAGCGGATCTACTTCCTGGGCGATCCGCGCACGGCGCTGTGGTCCATCCTGGTGGTCACGCTGTGGTCCGGCCTGGGCTACTACGCGCTGATCTTTTTGGCCGGGGTGGAAGATATTCCGACCGAATTTTACGAAGCGGCGAAGGTCGATGGCGCGAACGCCTGGCGGCGCTTCCGGCACATCACCCTGCCGCTGCTCAACCGGACGGTGGTGCTGGTCGTGGTGCTGTGCCTGATCTCGTCGCTGCAAAACTTCACCTACGTGCGGTTGATGAGCAAGGACGGCTTCGGCGGCCCGCTCAACAGCACGCTGACGATGTCGCTGCTGATTTATAAAGAAGCCTTCTTCTCGCTGCAAATGGGCCGGGCGTCGGCCATTGCGGTGATCTTCTTCCTGATCATCCTGGTCGCCACGCTAATTCAGCGCCGGGTTATCACCCGGGAGGTTGATTACTGATGGACACGACACGCACTCGCACCCGGATTCTCGGCCTGAGGCTGGGACAGTTCATCCTCTACGCGCTGCTGAGCGTGGGCGGCCTGATCATGATCTTCCCCTATTTGTGGATGATCTCCACCTCGTTCAAGGCGCGCGGCACCTGGTACAACATCAACCTGATCCCCGACAAATTCAGCCTGGAACATTACCAACGGCTGCTCGACACCAGCCTGCTGCCCCGCTGGTACCTGAACACCGTGATCGTCGCGGTGGTCGGGACGCTCAGCGTCGTCTTCTTCTCGTCGCTGGCGGGCTATGCTTTTTCGAAGTACAAGTTCCGGGGCCGCGAAGTCATGTTTTTGATGATTCTCTCGACCATCATGATCCCCAGCGAAATGATGATCATCCCCTGGTACGTGGGAGTGGCCAAAGTCGGGTGGATCGACTCGATCCCGGGGATTTTGATGCCGGGGATGCTCTCCGCCTTCGGAGTGTTCGTCATGCGCCAGTTCATCGCCAACATTCCCGATGAACTGCTCGACGCGGGACGCATTGACGGCGTGTCGGAGTTTGGGCTGTTCTGGCGGATCTGCCTGCCGCTCTCACGCCCGGCGGTGGCCGTCGTGGCGATCTTCACTTTCCTGGGCCACTGGAACGACTTCCTGTGGCCGCTGATCGTCATCAACTCGAACAAAATGCAAACCTTGCAGGTCGGGCTGTCGCGCCTGACTTCGCTGGAGACCGGGTCGGATTGGGGCGGCACGATGTCCGGCGCGGCGCTGGCCAGCATTCCGGTGTTGATCGTGTTCCTGTTCTTCCAGAAACAGATCGTCAACGGGATGCGCCTGTCGGGCCTGAAGGGATAGCAGGCCCTTATGCTAGCTGTTTTTTCACCCGGCCTCACCTCCCCTTCTTCCCTCGCTGGCTGGGCCGGAGAGGGGAGGCCGAACTACCTGTGCATCGAATAATCCTTAGGAGGCATTGGCATGAACTGGTTCGATTTTGTACGGGTGGATGATACGCGCCATACCCGGCGCGCTTCGAGCTGGGACAAAACCGGGGGCAACCGGGATCGCCTGTCGATCATCCGGGGCGAGACGCATACCCTGCTGGATGTGCAGGGTCCCGGCTGCATCACGCACATCTGGTTCACGTCGCACAGCATCGAAGAACACTGGCTGCGCAAGCTGGTGCTCAAGATCTACTGGGATGGCGAACAAGAACCCAGCGTGCTGGTCCCGGTGGGCGACTTCTTTGGCGTGGGGCACGCCCAGGCGACGACTTACGCCGCGCTGCCGATGGTCATGGCCCCGCGCGAAGGCCAGGGCTTGAACTGCTATCTGCCGATGCCCTTCAGCACCGGGGCGCGCATCGAAGTGACCAGCGAGAATCACACCAGCGAGACGCGTCTGTACTACAATATCGACTACGAAGTATGGGATAAGCCCCAGCCCGACCTGGGACGGCTGCACGCCTGCTGGCGGCGGGAAAATCCCACCGACGGCATCGTCGAAACGCCGGAGATGGACGACAGCACCTTCCAGCACGCCGGGACGAATCTCAGCGACGAAGGCAATTATCTGATCCTGGAAGCGGAAGGCCGGGGCCAGTTCATCGGCTGCAACCTCAACATCCACTCGCTGCGCTACAGCAAAGTGGACATGAACAACTGGTACGGCGAAGGCGACGAGATGATCTTCATCGACGGCGACAACGAAGGCCAACGCTGGCCGCCGACCATGCACGGGACGGGCACGGAAGACTATTTCAATACCGCCTGGGGGCCGGAGGAGAAATTCTATTCGCCGTTCTTTGGCCTGACCATGCCCGGCGGGCACAACTTCAGCGGGTTCATCTCCTGGTACCGCTGGCACCTGGCCGACGCGGTGCGCTTCAGCCGCTCAATCCGCGTCTCCATCGAGCACGGGCACGCCAACCGGCGCAGTGACGATTTTTCGAGCACGGCCTACTGGTACCAGATGGAGCCGCATAAGCCGTTCGGGCTGCTGCCGATGCTGCAACGGATGCCGCGCGCCGATTTCCCGGCGCTGCCAAAGGATCAAAAGTAAAGATGGCCGATTTACAGGCTCGTATCGCGCAGATCGTGAAGGACAGCCACGCCAACCTGGGCGTGGCTCTACGTCACCTGGAATCCGGCGAAGAAGTGATGATCGACGCCGATACCCCGGTGCCGCTGGCAAGCGTGGTCAAAGTCCCGGTGCTGGTCGAAACCTTCCGCCAACTGGGGGAAGGCCGGTTCAGCCTGGCAGATCGCTGGCCGTTGGAGCCGCGCTACAAGGCGCTGGGCAGCGGCATCCTGACCCAGTTCGACGTGGGCTTGCAGCCGACCGTCAAAGACCTGATCACGTTGATGATCATCGTCAGCGACAACACGGCCACGGACATCATCATGGAATACCTGGGCATCGCGTCCATCGACCACACCATGCACCAGCTTGGCCTGACCCAGACCCACGTCGCGCATACGCTGCGCGAAATCTTCGCGGATATGCTGCCCAGCCCGGACGCGGAACAAGACCCGTTTGCGCTGGCCCAGTGGGAGAACGAACACGGCGTCCGGCGCGATGGCTTCAGCTACCACCTGGGCGAAGACAACAACGTCAGCACGCCACGCGAGATGACCCGCCTGCTGGAAATGATCTTCAAGGCTGAAGTGCTTGACCGGGCGGCCTGCGATGCCATGTTGGAGATACTGCTTAAGCAGCAGTTGAATGATCGCCTGCCCCGCTTTTTACCGGCAGGCACGCGCCTCGCCCACAAAACCGGGACGTTCAGCGGCGTGCGCAACGATTCCGGCATCCTGTACGTGAACGACCAGTCCCACGTCGTGATCACGACCCTGGCGACCTGGAATTACGACGCCGTCCGGCGCGACCGCGTAGCCGCCTGGTGGCGCTTCGTCGAGATCGATACGGCGATGGGGTTGATCGCGCTCGCCGCTTATGAAGCGTTTGACAGGAAGGATAGGGTATGAATGAGCCGACCTGGCCCGATAAAACCGCAGCGTTGAACAGCCTGGTCCCCGAAAAAGTGGAGCAGGCCATTCGCTTGATGGACGAACTCGAGATCGACGCCTGGATCACCTTCACCCAAAAGATGGGCGACGCCGGAGGGGACGCGGTCTACCCGATCATCTTCGGGGATCGCGACCTGGGCGGGGGCCTGCTGCTGCTGACGCGCACCGGCGAACGAATCGCGCTGGTCGGCGGGCTGGACGTGGCGATCCCCCGCAGCACCGGTGTGTGGGACCAGGTCATCGATCACCAGGGCGACATGGGCCAGCCGCTGGTCGAAGCGTTGACGCGCCTGAACCCGGCCCGCATCGCGATCAACTACGCCCGCAGCAATCCCAAAGCTGACGGACTCTCGTATGGGAAATATCTCTGGCTGGAAAGCGTGCTGAAGGAAACGCCGTTCTTCGAGCGGCTGGTGAGCGCCGAAGACCTGATCACGAAACTGCGCGGACGCAAGCTGCCCGCCGAGATCCGCCTGCTGCGTGAGGCGATTGCGCGCACCGACGAGATCTTCGAAGCGGTCAACCCCTTCATCAAGCCGGGGCGGACCGGGCGTGAGATGTACGACTTCATCCTGGAAGAAGTCCGGCGGCGGGGCCTCGAAACCTCCTGGAGCCGCGATCACTGCCCGATCGTGACGGTCGGACCGGTCGCCCCCATCGGCCATACGCCGCCCGGCAACACAGTGTTGCAGCGCGGCTGGACGTTGCAGATCGATTTTGGCGTGAAGTACAACGGCTTCTGCGCCGATTTCCAGCGGATGTGGTACGTCTTGGAAGACGGTGAGACTACCATTCCTAACGAAGTACAGCACCTGTTCGACACGGTGCGCTGCGGCGTGGATGCCATCATCGATCAGATCAAGGCCGGGACGCCCGTCTGGAAACCCGCCGAGGCAGCTTTGAAGGTGCTTACCGGGGCGGGTTATCCGGCCTTCAAGTACGGGGTCGGGCACCAGTTGGGTCGTGCCACCCACGACGGCGGCGCCGGGTTAGGACGGCGGCGTGACGATCTGCCGGATCAACTGATCGAGGTGGGCAACGTGTTCACGGCGGAGGGATTGGAGACGTTTATCGAGGGACGCGGCTGGATCAGCCTGGAAGACGACGTCTGGGTCACGGAGCGCGGCAACGAAGTGTTGACCACCCAGCAGCGATCCCTGTGGCTGGCGTCTTAGGCGCGGCGCGCAGACGTTGTTCAGATCTCCGTCACTCTGAGCTTACGAAACTGAAGGTTCGCCGGGTTTGCGCAATATGACCAGGCCATGTCATAATGTGATCGTTCACTGGTTTG
>CAYRWY010000196.1:0-10194 GCA_964427955.1 uncultured Anaerolineaceae bacterium | reverse complement strand
CGCTGCCCGCCGGTGCCTCTACCGAACAGCAGTTGTGGCCGCTTCGTTAGAAGCCCCTATCCCCGGCCCTTCCTCCACTCGTGGGGAGGGGCTTGAACGACTTTTCAAACGGCCTCGTTAGGCAATCAACCTTTCCGTGATCCAATTGACGGCGGTCGCCCCGCCGTCAATTGTTTGATTCTGCTATATCATTAAGGTCATGCATTTGTTATTCTATAACTAGAGGTCTTATTATCTAATGGAGAGGTTTGTGGTGTCGCTCCCGGTTTTGCCGGGAATATACCCCCAATTCATCCTTATTCGCTCAGGAGGAAAGCCGCATGACCAAACTATTCCGTGTCCTTATTGTGTGTGCCATTAGCCTGGTGGCCGTACTGCCGCTCCAGGCCCACGCCCAGGATGGTACCGGCATGGGAGCCTGGGATGGCTGCCCGGTGCCCACCGGCCTTCCGGCCACTGTCACCATTGGCGCCGTCTTCGGCGTGTCGGGAAATATTGCTGCTTACGGCGTGCCGCAAAAGCAAGGGGTCGAGCTGGCCGTGGCCCAGGTGAACGAGTCCAAGTACCTGGGTGAAGGCGTGACATTGCAGGTCGTGGTCGAAGATGGCGGCAGCGATGGCGAAGCGACCATTGCCGCAATGGACAAGATCACCGCCGAAAATGACCTGTCTGCCGTCATCGGTCCGACGCTGTCCGCGCAGGCTTTCGCTGCCGATCCGGTCGCGGCTGAAAAGGGCATCCTGGTGCTGGGCGTCAGCAACACGGCCAAAGACCTGACGATCATGAATAATGACCCCGAACTGGACAAGTTTATTTTCCGCGACAGCCTCCCCGAAGCGAAGGTGATTCCGAACACGATTGCCCAGGCCACGACCCTGCTCGGCCTGAAAAAAGTGGGCGTGATCTACGGCAATGACGACGACTTTACCCTGAGCGGGTACGATGCCTTCAAAAACGCCCTGGCGGAAAGCAACATCGAGACGCTGCGCACCGAGACCTTCGCGCGCGGCGATGTCGATTTTTCGCCGCAGTTGACCAACCTCATCGGCGACAACCCGGACGCCATCGTCGTCTCGGCCCTGATCGCGGAAGCGGTGCCGATTGTGCTCCAGGCGCGCCAGTTGGGCTATCAGGGTCCGATCATCGGCGGCAACGGCTTCAACTCGCCCGTGCTGTTCCAGCAGGGCGGCGAAGCGGCGGAAGGTGTGATCGTCGGGGCAGCGTGGAATATCGCCAGCGCCGAAGATCTCAGCGTTTCCTTCACCGACTCCTATAAGGCCGCTTACGAGGGCGCCGCGCCCGACCAGTTCGCCGCGCAGGCGTACACCGGGGCCTGGCTGGTCGCGACGGCCATCCGCTGCGCCGGGTCGGCGGATCCGGGGGCTGTGCGGGATGCTCTCGCGGCGATCAAGGATTATCCCACGCCGCTGGGCGCGTTCTCGTTCGACGAAGATCGCAACCCGGTCCACATCCCGGTGGTCCAGGTGGTGCTGGGCGGCAAGTTCGATGTGCTGACCGAAGAGACGGCGGCTCAGGCGTTCGGAATGTAGACTGTTTTACGGGGGAAGACAGGTGGCTGTTCTTCCCCCGTTTTGGATGGGCTTCATGAATATTGATATTCCTCAACAATTGGTCAATGCCCTGTGGCTGGGTGGGCTGTACAGCCTGTTCGCCCTGGGCTATGCGCTGATCTTCAGCGTGTTAGGGCTGCTGAACCTGTCACACAGCGCCGTTTTTGCGTGCGGAGCTTTCGTCGGGTTCTATACGGCCTGCGGGGACCAGGTTTTCTCGTCCACCTGCAACGAGCTGCAATATCCGATCTGGCTGGCGATTCCGGCGGCGATGCTCGGCGCGGGATTGATCAGCGTGCTTGTGGACCGGATCGCCTTCTGGCCGCTGCGCAAACGCAATGCTCCCCGCATGAACCAGCTCATCAGCAGCATCGGCGCCGCCGCGCTGCTCGTCAACCTGGCTCAGATTCGGTTTGGCGCGGAGCAGAAGCGTTTCCCGTTTGGGAGCATCCCGGACGATCCGATCAAGGGACTGCCGGTCGTCGTCACGCCGATCCAGGTGACGGCATTGGTGATCGCGTTGCTCCTGATGGTGCTGCTGCGCCTCCTGGTGCTGCGTACACGGTTGGGGCGCGGGATGCGCACCGTCGCGTTCAACGAGCGCGTCGCCAGCCTGATGGGCGTCAACGTGGACCGGACCTACATGATCGCGTTTTTCATCTCCGGGGCGTTGGCCGGGGCCGCAGGGATGATGTACGGCCTGGCGTTCAACTCGATGACGCCGTTCATGGGGGAGACGGTTTCGCTAAAGGGTCTGACCGTGATCGTCCTGGGCGGCCTGGGCAGCATCGAAGGCGCGGTGATCGGCGGCTTTTTGGTCGCCGGAATCGAAGTATTCAGCGTAGCTCTGGGGCGCAGTGATACCCGCGAAGCTTTCGTGTTTTTGCTGCTGTTTGTGATTCTGATTGTGCGTCCACGCGGGCTGCTGGGCCAGTCCGTCGAAGAGCGCGCCTGAACGAAAGTGTTCTTGAAGCTGTGATCGAAATTATCAATTCTGTCCTGGAAATTATTCTCAAAGGGCTGGACGCCGGGTTGCAGCCGGTGCTGGACCAGATGGCGGCGGCGGGTTTTCGTGAACCCGTCGTACAGTTCATGCTGATCAACGCCATTTTGGGACTGAGCATCTATATGACGCTGAACTGCGGGCTGTTTTCGCTGGCGAACGCCGGATTCATGGCCGTCGGCGCGTATGTCAGCGTCATCCTGACGAAAAAATACGATGCGACCTTCGGCGTCAGCCTGCTGGGCGGCACGCTGGCGGCAGGGATTGTCGCGATCCCCATCGGGCTGCCGGTGCTGCGGCTGCGCAACATCTACCTCGCCATTGCGACCATCGGGTTTGGCGAGATCGTGCGGATCGTCGTCCTGAATATCGACGAATTCCTGTCTAACCTGCTCAACGAGCCGGTGGAACTGACGTCCGGCGCGCGAGGGATCAACCGTATTCCCAAGCTGACCGAAACCTCGCACCTGGTGTTGTGCCTGATTCTGCTGGGTTTCATCCTGTACCGGATGCAGCGGTCACGCCTGGGCCGCGCCATGTCCGCCATCCGGCAGGACGAGAAGGTCGCCTCGACGCTGGGCATTCACGTGGTCTACTACAAGAATATGGCGTTCGTGCTGGGGGCCATGATCGCCGGTGTGGCCGGGGCTTTCAGCGGGCACGCCACGCGCATTATCACGCCCAAGGACTACGGGTTCGACAAGGCGGTGGACATCCTGGCCTATGCCGTGTTGGGTGGTTTGGGGCATTGGAGCGGGCCGATCATGGGCGGGATGGCGCTCAAGGCGATCCCGGAGCGGCTGCGCTATCTCCACGAATACACCGGGGCGCTGACCGGCGCGGTGCTGCTGCTCATCATCATCTACCTGCCAAGCGGGTTGGTCAGCCTGTTTCAGCCGTCATTTTGGAAGCGCGGTGGACGTTTCGAGACGGCCCGCCGCCTGTCCGCCGTGGGGGCCAGCCTGGTGGTGGTGGTCAACATTTTGCCGTTTCGTAACCACGGGGGAGCGGACGACGTGCTGCTGGGCGTCGAATACTGGCACCTGTGGGGCCTCGCCGCCGCCGGAGCCTTGATCTACTGGATTACAACACGCCAGCCCGATCTGACCGGCGGGCTGTTCTCCTGGCCGCTCAGCCTGATCGTGAGCGGCCTCGCGCTGGTGCTGGTGATCGCGGCGGCGGGAGGTTGGATCAGCGATCCGGGCGATGGTTATTATGTGCTAGTGCTGGGCCTGATCATGACCGCGGCAGCGGGGATGATCCCCTATCACGCCGATCAGCAGCCGGAGGTGGCCGGATGACACTGCTCGAACTGCGCCACGTCTCGCGGGAGTTTGGCGGCCTGGCGGCTCTCTGCGAGGTCAACATGATCATCCCGCAAGGCCACGTCGTCGGGCTGATCGGCCCGAATGGGGCCGGGAAGACAACGCTGCTCAACTGCATCAGCGGGTTGGACGCGCCGACCTCCGGGGAGATCATCTTCGCGGGCCTGCCCATCCACCGGCGTCCGCCGCACCAGATTACGGCGCGGGGCGTCGCGCGGACGTACCAAAATATCCGCCTGTTCAAAGAGATGACCACGCTCGACAACGTGATCGTCGGGCAGCATGGGCACGGTCATTCCACCCTGCTGCATTCACTTTTTGTGTGGCCTTACCACGCTCGCGAAGAGAAACGCTTCAAGCAGCAGGCGCTGGATCTGCTCCAGCGTTTCGGGATCGAGGGGATTCAGCAGGTGCGCGCCGGGACGCTGTCCTATGGCGACCAGCGCCGTCTCGAAATGGCCCGTGCCCTGGCCACCCGTCCCCGGCTGGTGCTGCTGGACGAACCCACCGCCGGGATGAACGCGGTCGAGACTCACGAGCTGGGCGAGCAGATTTTGCGCATTCACGAGGAAGGGATCACCGTGATCGTCGTCGAGCACGATATGGCTCTGATCAGCCAGGTGTGCGACGAAGTCTACGTGCTGAATTTCGGCGAGGTGATCGCGCATGGGACGCCCGCAGAGATCAAACAAAACTCGCAGGTGATCGAAGCCTACCTGGGAAGCGAGCAGTAGCGATGCCGGTGTTACTTGAGGTCAGCGATTTGCAGGTCAGCTACGGGGCCATCGTGGCCCTGCGCGGTATTTCGTTCGAGGTCCACTCCGGCCAGGTGGTGAGCCTGATCGGGGCGAACGGCGCGGGCAAGAGCACGACCATCAATACCCTGAGCGGGCTGATCAAGCCGCGCGGCGGGCACGTCGTCTTCGACGGCCAGGAGATCACCGGCTGGCGGGCGGATCGCGTCACGAAGCGGGGGCTGATCCAGGTTCCCGAAGGACGGCAGGTGATCGCCCCGCTGACGGTGCGCGAAAACCTGGAAATGGGCGCCTATCTGCGCCGTGACAAAGACCAGGTGGCCCAGGATATCGAGGCGGTTTTCGAGCGATTCCCCCGCCTGAAAGAACGCCATCACCAGAAATCTGGCTCGCTCAGCGGCGGCGAGCAGCAGATGCTGGCCGTCGGGCGGGCGATGCTGTCACGCCCCAAGCTGCTCATGCTGGACGAGCCGAGTATGGGCCTCGCGCCGCTGTTGGTCAACGAGGTGTTCGCCATCATCCGGTCGATCAAAGAAGAAGGCAAAACGATCCTATTGGTCGAGCAGAACGCGCGCAAGGCGCTCGAAATTGCCGACTACGCCTACGTGCTGGAGCGCGGCCAGATCCGCTATCATGGCCCCGCTGCCGACTTGCGCCAGGACGAGGCCATCGTCAAAGCCTATTTGGGCTAGTTGACCAGCTTGTAGCCGATGCCCGGCACGGTGAGCACCAGCTCCGGTTCGCTGGGGTCGATCTCGACCTTCTCGCGCAGGCGGCGGATGTTCACGGTGACCACCTGCTCGGTATCCGGCGAACTGTCGTAACCCCACACCGCATCCAGGATTTGCTCGCGGCTGAGCACCTGGTTGGGATGCTGCGCCAGGTAAGTCAGCAGCCGCAGCTCGGTCGGCGTGACGTTGATGATCTCCTCGCCGCGCAGCACATTCCCTCGCCGCCGGTCGATTACCAGGTCACCCGCATACAGCACGTCGCTGTCGCCAATCGCCAGGTCGCCGTAGGCCCGGCGCAGTTGAGCGCGCACGCGCGAGAGCAGCTCGCGCAGGCTGAACGGCTTGGTCATGTAGTCGTCCGCGCCCATTTCCAGCCCGATCACCTTGTCCATTTCGTCGGACTGGACGGTGAGCATGATCACCGGCTGGCGCACCCCTAACTGCCGCATCTGGCGGCAGAAGTCGAAGCCGGACCCATCCGGCAGCCGGATGTCCAGAATGATCAGGTGTGGCCCATGATCACGGGCATAGGTGACCCCGGCTAAGCCCTGGTCCTTCCAATGCACCGTGTAGCCTTCGCGGAGCAGTGCGGTTTGCAGACTGCCTGCAATGCCCGGATCGTCTTCGACTAACAGTATGTGATAGTTTGTCATGGTTCACCCCTCTTGCTACCGTTGCGGGGCAGCCGCACGGTAAACTGCGTACCTTTGGGATCACTGATCACGGTGATCTGCCCCCCGTGTTCTTCTACAATAGCTTTGGCGATCACCAGTCCCAGCCCGTTGCCGGGATAGGCTGCCGCGTTGCGCCCGCGGTGAAATCGGCTGAACAACTTTGGGAGGTCTTCGGCGTGAATGCCGATGCCGGTGTCGGCCACGCTGAGACAGATTTCCTCGGGGGTATCGCTCAGCTTGACGGTCACGGTGCCGCCGGATGGTGTGAATTTCAGGGCATTGTCCAGCAAGTTGTCCAGCACACGCACGAACTGCCGTTCATCGGCCTGGATCACCTCGGACGGAGTAGGGGAGTCAAGCACGAGCGAGACTCCGGCTTGTTCGGCGCGCGAAGCGTAGCGTTCGTAGGTCTGGCGTACCAGCGCGGCCAGGTCCATGTCGGCCCATACCGGGGCCGTGCTGTGGGCTTCCAACCGCGAGAGCGTCAGCAGTCCCCGCGTCAGCGTTTCCAGCCGTTCCAGTTCGATCTGGGCGCGCGCCATGTCGGCTTTGAAATCGGCGGAATGTTCCCCCGCGGTCGCCAGTTCGAGGTTGGTGCGCAGCGCCGTGATCGGTGTGTTGATCTCGTGGGCCGCATCGGCGACGAAGCGTTTCAAGGTGCTGATGGTGTTTTCGACGCGCTCGGCCATCGTGTTGAAGGTGCGCGCCAGCAGCCCCAGCTCGTCGTGGCTGTTCGCGGTCATGCGGACCGTGAGATCGCCTTCCGCCATGCGCTGCGTCGCATCGACCATCGACAGCAAGGGATGGCTGATCCGGCGGCTGGCGAACCACCCGGCCACTGCGGCGATGAACACCGCGGCGATCCCGGCGACGGTGGCTTTTTCGGCGACGTCGCGGATAATCTGGCTGCCAAATTCCGGTCCTTCGGATAGTTCAAGATAGCCGACGATCACGTGATCCTGGTCGTAAAGCGGCATGGTCAGGTCCAGATTCGTGTGCTGCTGGTCGGAAATAACCCCCGTAAGGAGCCGGTTGATCATCCAGCCCGGCAGCCCTACTGGATAGCGCGGCGAGTCATTCGCGTTGCCTTCGCCAGGATTGCCCCCTTCGGGCCGCTGGCGCTGGACGCGGAGAAACGTTTCAAAGCTGTCCTGGGCCGGGTCGTGGGGCGGATTCATTTCTAGCTCGTCCGGCTTGCGCACGTCCACGCTGATCACGTCTTGCGACGACACCGGCCCTGAATCCGCGATCAACTCCTGGTTGGCGTCGAGCAGCCGCACCCGGGCCTGCACGAGAAACGAATAGATGTCCGCTGCCGACTGGAAGACATCGTCCGCCAGCGTCTCACGGTCCCGGTACAGCGGTTCGGCGCTGCGCGAGATAGCTTGAGCACTCCCGGCGAGATAGTTGCGCTCGAGTTCGTTGTAGTGGTTTTGGAGCGTGAGCAGCAGCAGTCCGCCCAGCGCAAACGCCGCCAGCAGGGCGATCCCCGCATAAGACAGCGGGAGCAGCCAGCTAATCGAATACAATTTGGTGAGAAGACTGCGGTGTTTCATCGTTCACGCTCCACGATAACGGTCGGCTAATCGATGGTTAGCTGCCACCCAGTCCGCCGCTGGACGGGGTGGGGGTGGGCGTCGAAGACAGCGGTTTGTAGAAGGTCCAGGGACCGCCTTCCAGGCAGCTAATCTGCTGGAAATTGTTGTCCAACGGGTAGACGTACCAGGTATACGTCCCGGCCTGCGACAGATTGTCGTTCAAACTGATCGTTTCGTTCTGCCGCAGCTCGAGCACGACTTCGTACTTGGTGCCGTCAGGCCGCCAGATGCGGATCAGGTTCTTGGGGGCCAGCGGGCCGCGCCAGTTGAAGGTGATCGTGCCATCCGCCGGGACGGTCTGTGAGCCGTTGAAGGGTGTCATGACTTCCCAGGCGGTGCATTCGACCTGGTCGGCGTTCGGCTGGACGTCGCCCGGCACTTTCAACATCTGGCCGACTACGATCAGGTTTTTGTCGGTGATGCAGTTCGCTTCCACCAGATCTTCGACCCAGGTGCCATACTTGGCCGCAATCGACGAGAGCGTGTCGTCAAACTGGACGGTGTAGGTTAGCTTCCAGTCCTTGCGCGGTGTGCAGCCCGGCGTGGTACTGGGCGTCGGGGTTTCTGCCCCATGCAGCCCCGGGATCGAAACGCTGACGTCCGTTGTCGCTACCGGCGTGACGCTCGGAACCTGCGTCGGCTGCGGCGTGAGTGTCGGTGGCTCGAAGGTTGGCGGCGGCAGCAGAGTCTTCGACGGCGTCAGGCTGGGCAAGGGAGTATAAGGCGGAATGGTCTCGGTCGCAGTCGCGGCAGCGGTCGGCGTATCCACCTGGTACGCCCGGCTCGTGTCGTCGCCATCAGGGGTGGCACCCCGGTAGGAGAACATGGCTCCTACGAACATCGATGTGATCACCAGCGCCAGGGCCAGCGTTAATTTTCCGGCTGTCTTTCCCATTCCTCATTCCTCCCAAGAATCTCTTCCAGTGTAGGGTCCGGTATGCGGCGGACCAGCAAGCCGTCGTGCAAGTCATAAACAGTGTCTACGAATTCCACGATCATGGGATCGTGGCTCACGATGAGAAAGGTGGTATCTTCCGCTTCGGCGATCCCGCGGAACAGCGTCAGGATGCGGCGGGTGGTCTCGATGTCGATCCCATTGGTCGGCTCGTCCGCCAGGATCAGATGGGAGCGTAGGGCCAGCGCCCGCGCGATGGAGATCCGCTGCCGCTGCCCACCGCTCATCTCTTCGGGCATGTGGTCGGACCAGGCCGTCAGCCCGACTGCCGAGAGCGCGGCTTTGGCGCGTCGGCGGCGCTCGAAGTAGCTGATCTTCGGGAGGCGCAGCGCCAGGTCGATATTTTCCAGGGCGGAGTAGGTGGGCAGCAGCGACGACGCCTGGAAGATAAAGCCGATCTGCGAGCGGCGCAACCGGGTACGGCGGCCATCGCTCATGCGCACCACGTCCTTGCCCTGGATTTTGACGCTGCCCTTGTCGGGCCGGTCCAGTGCTCCGATCAGGTTGAGCAGGGTCGTCTTGCCGCTCCCGGAGGGGCCGAACAGCGCGACCAGCTCGCCCACATGCACATCCAGATCGACGCCGCGCAGCACGTGCAAGCTGCCGAAGCGGCGTTCGACCCCGCGCACTTCGACGCTGAGTTCGTCTTTCATGGCTGGACCTCTTCTTTGGTGTGTCCGTTGCGCAAGCGCCGCCACCGCCGTTTGCCGGTACCGTTCCCGTTGCGGGGCAGCATATCCTGCAAGATGGCTTCGGTGTTGTCCTGTTCCACCTGCTCAGGGCGCAGCAGCACGCCTTCCGGGCGGATTTCGACCGAAATGCGGGCCGCTTCGTCCAGGCGGGCGCGCACGGCTTCGGGCAGTTGGATGCGTCCTTCGGCGTCCAGGACGGGCGGAGTCTCCGTGGCCGCGTGGGTGAGGTCTTGCCCCAGGGCACCGTCGCGCAGCGTCAGAGTGCGGTCGGCGTAGGCCGCCATTTCCATGTCATGCGTGACCATCAGGATCGTCAGCCCGTACCGCTCGCGCAGCGCGGCGATCAACTCCATCACCTGCTCGGCGCTCTTGCGATCCAGCGCGCCGGTCGGTTCGTCTGCCAGCAGCAGATTGGGCTGGTTGGCCAGGGCCACGGCAATCGCCACGCGCTGCTGCTGTCCGCCCGAAAGCTGGGCAGGCCGCTTGTGGGCATGGCCATCGATCCCTACCGCCGTCAGGAGTTCTTTGGCGCGGCGGCGGCGCGCTCTCATGCCCATCCCGGCCATCATCATCGGGAGTGTCACGTTGCGCAGGGCGGAGCGGTGTCCGAGCAGGTTGCGCTCAACCTGCTGCCACACGAATCCGACCTGCCGCAGCCGGTAGTCGGCCAGGCTGCGTCCTTTCAGGTCCAGCAGGTTCAAGTCACCGACGTACAGCCGTCCGGCAGTGGGGGTATCCAACCCGCCGAGCAGATTCAGCAGCGAGCTTTTGCCCGCGCCGCTGGGTCCGACGATGGCGACCATTTCGCCGCGCTCCATCGTGAAGTCGATCCCACGCAGGGCCACGATTTCATGATCGCCCACCGTGTAGGCTTTCACCACGTTCTTGCA
>CAYRWY010000195.1:0-10197 GCA_964427955.1 uncultured Anaerolineaceae bacterium | reverse complement strand
AGAGGGGACGGACTCCACCCGAAGTTCAGTCCCCCTCTCCAGCATTATTGGAGAGGGGGCCGGGGGTGAGGTAAACAGTGGGCATCAAAAGTTTAGTTTATTATGCGAGCCTCAGTAGGGGTGAGGTCAAGCGGCCTACTGGCCCGGCATGGTATAGCCTACCGCCGAGACTTTGACCTGCGTCACCAGGGCGGGATCGACGGCCACGAAGCCGAAGGCTGCCTCGAACGGCGCGGTCTCGCCCGCGGGCCAGGTGCCATCGTAGGCGCTGACATGCAGGACGGCGTGCGCCAGTCCGACCGGCTTGCCATCGCCGCTGAACAGCATCACGTCGATCACCGGGAACAGCAGCGTCTGGGCGGTATTGTTGGTCGCCGTGCCGCGCACCAGGAACGGTACGCCTTCCGTCTTGGCCTGAAACTCGATGGTATAGGGCAGGCCGAAAAAGGCGGTCAGGCTCGGCTTGTCGGTCGGGTCATACCACACCCACCGCTGCGAGTTGGCGTACCTGGCCGGGACGGTGAATTCGCCCCCGACGAAGAAGGTCTGGCCCACCGGGATGTCTGTCAGCGCCGGGCCAACCGAGATTTCGTCGATCTTGACCCCGTCCGTGGACAGCAGGTACAACTGGGCATCGACCTGGCCGAAATAGCTGCCGCTGTCGTTGCGGACCTCGCCGTAGAAGAAGCCGGTGCCCTCCACGACGCCATCGTTCTGCGAGAGCAGCGTCATCCCGTTGCGCACCTTCAAGACCGGCTCGAAAACGCCGATCTCGTAGCCCGGCTCGACCTCCGGGGTGCTCTCGGCGTCCGGCCCGGCGGGCGTTGCCTTGGGCTGGTTATCTTTCTTATCTTTGCCGCACGCGGACAGCGCCAGCGCCAGAATGATCAGACCCAGCGCCCAATTTCGTCGCATGATACATCCTCCCTGTGCTTGATGAACGAGTGAGTCGTCACGAGTTCGACGGGTCAGCGGTGTGATCGGTGCTGCGCTTGCGCCGGAGGCGCTCCGCATAATCGTAGGTCTGGCGGGCGTATTCGCCTTCCATCAGCGGTGACGAGAACAGAAAATCCGCCGTCGAGCGGTTCATGGCGACCGGGATATTTTGCAGCACGGCGACCCGCAGCAGCGCCCGCACGTCCGGATCGTGGGGGTGGGATTCGAGCGGGTCCCAGAAGAAGATCAGCACATCGATTTCGCCGATGGCGATCTCGCCGCCGATCTGTTGATCGCCGCCCAGGGGGCCGCTGAGCATCGACTTGACGTCCAGGCCCAACTGGTGCTTGAGGATCGTGCCGGTCGTGCCGGTCGCGACCAGCTCGTGACGGCTGAGCATCTCCTTGTTATACTCGGCCCATTCCAGCAGATCACTCTTGCGATCGTCGTGGGCGATCAAGGCAATTCGTTTGCGGCGCGGCAGGCGAATGGCGTGCTGAGGCATGATTTCCTCCATCCAGTGAAAACCCACGATCAACTGTAGCGAGATTTGCTTCGCCGCGCAACGCGCCGCCCGGTTCTACGTAAAAATAGACGAGGCCAGGAACACATGGACGACCATCATAGCAAGGTCCAGGAACGGCTCGGCGCACTATGCGGGGCGATTTTCCTGTTTGGGTTGGCATTTCTGATCCGGTATGACCTGTTCTGGCGGGGGATACTGCCCCTGATCCTGATCACGGCTATGCCGCTCGCCATCCTGGAATCCGGGGTGGTGTTCGGGCTGTGGATTCTGGCGCAGACGGCGATCTGGCTGATCGGCCTGCCGCTGCTGTACATGGCCCACTTTCTGTGGCCGGGCATCCTGGTGTTGGGAGGGCTGAGCGCACTGCTGGTGGCCATCGCCCCGCCCGACAAGCTCCAGGCGCGCGGTGCTGCCGAACGTCCGCAGCGCCTCGCCGCCCTGTCCGGGCAAAAAGTCAAGCGCAAGCGCCGCCTGCCGGACGTCGACGAGGCCGACGACGAGGATGAAGATACGCTGGCCGCGCTGGTGGCCCATGAGGAAGATCACCGCCAGGTCCGGCGGGATCAACGGTAGGAGAGAGGGGGAAGTATGGCAGGGCATAGGCACAAGAAAAATCTCGAAGGTGCTAGCGGTGGGATCATCCTGATCGGTATCGGGCTGATCTTTCTGCTGGATATCGATTTTTTCCCGGCGATCCTGGTGGTCGTGGGACTCGCCAGCCTGCCCGGCAGCCTGGCCAACGAAGGGCTGTGGGCGGGGATTCAGGGCGCCGTCTGGCTGATCGGCTTTGCGATCCTGTTCGCGACGGGCAAGATCTGGCCGGGCGTGCTGATCCTGGTCGGCATCAGCATCGTCGGCGGAGCCTTGGTGCGTCCGCCCATGCTGGAGAAGGAAAAGAATAAGCCCAGCGACGCGGCGTAGCGCGGATACCCTCCTCGGAAAAGAGAAAAAGCGATTCAACGCGGAGATCGCAGAGCGCGCAGAGAAAAACCGGGGGCGGCCTGTCTACTGATTCTTGCATCAATAGCTAAACTTTTGCCGTTGGAGAGAGGAACAAGCCCGTTTGCTCCCCTCCCCAGTCTCGCCTGGGGAGGGGTTGGGGGTGAGGTAAATCTCCCAGGCAAAAGTTTAGCTATTGGTGCAGGGATCAGTAGTTGATCAGTAACTCCCCGATCACTTATGGGATGAGGCAATGGTCCGCCTCTACGCCTCCTCTTTTTTCTTGCGTCCTTCGCGCACCTCATAGGGCACCTGGGCGCGTGCGGCCAGCGTCTTACCCCACTGATCGGCGGACCGGACCAGAAAGCCGACGACCAGCCCGCGCGGCTCGTCCGGCAGCGCGTACTCGATGCGCAGCAGATCTTCGGCGAAGGGATTCAGGCGGTTCAGCAGGCCGCCGCGCTCGTAGACCTCGATCCGGCGGAGCTGCGCGAAGTGGATCATGAGATAGCGGTTGAAGACCAGCCGGTCCGGCGCAAGATACAGGGGACCGTGCGCGAGGGTGAGGCCCTCAAAGGGCGAGTGGACCACGTCGTCTCGTCGGCGGGCTTCGTCGGCGGGATGCCATTCGCCGTAGACATCCTGGAGCAGGCACTCCGCCGTTTCGGGGCCGTAGTCTTCACGCTGGCCGAACAAGGGCGGATCAAGCTGCCCGTTCAGCTTCGCCAGCACGCCCGCGACGGTGTTGGGCCAGGACATCACCCAGACGCCCATGTGCCATTCGCCCGCCGCCTCGTAGTGCACCACCAGCGCATTTTTTGTGGTCGTCCCGTCGCCCTGGCTGACTTCGACGGTATGCGTGCCGATCCAGCGGATCACGTCGAACGGCAGCGGTTGCTCCTCCCGGTTGCCGAACGGGACGAAGATCAGGTCGCGATCCGCGATCCCGAGGACGCCCCTCGTCGCGGCCCGCCGGGCGTGCGAGCGGAGCGGCTCGTCCCCATAATATTCCACGACGGTAGGCTCGAACCGCACGTCGCGCCCTTCCGCCCGCCAGCGCCGGGCGACGGCGGCGGCGTACTGGCGCATCCGGTACTCCTGCCAGTAGTAGTAGGTGATGAGCACGGCTGCCGTCCCCACGATCAGGACGAGAAAGATGATCGGGATGGGGTTCATGCGATCCTCCTGGGCTATTTTTTCTTACGCCCGGAATGCACGATCAGCGGTTCCTCGCGCTGGCGGGCGATGGCGTCCGCCCAGCGTTGCGCGCCGCGCACGACGTAGCCGGTGGTGACCGGCTCGCCGTCGGCAGTGACGTATTCGAGGCGCAGCAGGTCCGGCGCGAAGGGATTCAGGCTGGGCCGCTCGATCACGTCCACGCGCTGGAGATCCGCCAGCCGGATCGCGTCCCGCCGGTCGAAGATCAGCCGGTCCGCGATGAGGTACAGATCGCCGCGGCGCTCGCCGGACCACTCGCCGTACACGTCCTGGGTCATCTGCGTCGCCGGGGTGGGGCCGTAATCCTGCCCGGCATCGTAGACGGACAGGTGACATTCGTGCGCCAGGGTTGCGGCGAACGTGACCGCCGCCTGGAACTGGAAAACGGCGGTCTGCCAGCCCTGGACGCTCTCGAAATGCACCACCAGGGCACGCGCGCGGGTCGTCGTCTTGCCCGCCCTGATCCGGATGGTCCTGAGGGCGATCAGCTTCACGTCGGCGTAGGGCAGGCGCAGATCGTAGCGGTTGTTGGTCATGCCGCTGAACACGAGTTGATCCCCGGTCAGGCCGAGCGCGCCGAAGGCCCGCGCCGCGTGGCGATAGATCCGCCGGGGGTGTAGCCCGTAGCAGATCGCATCGACCGGGGCGGCGTGGATGATGTGGCCTTCGCGCACCCAGTCGCTTTGCACGCGGGCGACGTACTGGCGTTGGCGCGCTCGCCAGCGCCACGCGGCCACGCCTCCGCCTCCGCCCACGGCGCTCAGCAGCAGCACGATCACGACTTCGGGAGACATCAAGACCTCGATTCTGGGGAAGCGGCACGCCTGGATTTCATGATTTACCTCAGGTCCCCTCGCCGCCGGGTGGTTCATCGTCCGACACTGACTCGTAGGGGAGCACCGGCGTGTGCTCCCGCGGGCGGACACGTGGGTCCGCCCCTACCCGATCAACCACTATCGGAGACGGAAACCCGCTGACGAGGGGGTCGGGGGTGGCCTCCACCTTCATCATAACGCGAATGGGGCGGGCGCGGCCCCCGAAGGTTGGGGGGATTGATCTCATGGAGGACTCAATCAACTGTGGCGTTATGTGTAGGGGTAGAGCTTGCTCTACCCAGGGCGCAGCAAGCTACGCCCCTACAAAAACAGGCGGCCATTTCAGATTGATTCGTCCATCAGCGGCGGTGGTTCAGCCAGCGGAGCACGATCACGCACCCCAGCACGACCGCGATGCTAACGATCTGGCCGACGACATAGGGGTCGCTGCCCCGCGGATCGAGCATCGCCAGCACGCTGAAGGCCAGGATTCCCACCAGGCCGAGTCCATCAAGGATGAGCAGCAGAAGGCGCACCGTAGCCCCCTTTCAAACCAGCGCGAATGCCTTTGATTATAGAGGTGTGCGGTCAGGGCGAAAGTTGGTAAATCTTAACCAGATTAACAAGACCTCAAAATACTGTTAAGATCCTTATGCGCGCTGGCTCTCCGCAAAAAACCAATGCTATACTTGTGAAAGGGGAGCTGCGCACAGCAAGAAGGCAGGTCGGACTATGGGACGTGATTCAAGCCTTGTCCAACGCTTGATTGCATTCTTGAAGAAACCCGGGGCGCTCGAGTACGACCAGCGCGAGAATGTCCGGAATACTTATGACGATTACGCGTCTCAAGCGCCGAGCGATCCCGGCGTGGGTGCGCCTGACAAGGTGTCCCAAGAGGCGTATGACACCATGTTCGACGACAGCGGGCATACCCCGGCGCACGGTTCGCGGTTGGATGCCCTGGTGATGCGGGCGCTCACGCAGTTCAACGCACAGTTGGGGTTCGTGATTCGCTACGACAAAGATGGGCGGATGCGCTATCTCACCGGGCGCAATCTGAGCGGACGGTACGTGGATCATACCGAGGTCAACCCTGACCGGCGGGCGCTGTTTCTGACCCTGGATTCGGGCGAGTCGCAGTTATTCGTGCATACGCAGGGCAACACGCCCTGTATGGTGTTGTGCGGTCCCTTGTGGATCGATAATCAAGTGATCGGGGTGTTTTACCTGGACAGTCCCGCCCGCAGCCGCCTTCATCGCGGCGTGTTCGATCTGTTCTGCGAGCAGGTCGCACGGATGTTGAGTGACGGTGTAAGCTAGCCGCACCATCAGCACCCACGACAGAGGATAGAATTCATGCCTGGTTCGGATGACACTCCGCCGGGATCGGCTGTACACTGGGTGGTCTGTCCCAAGTGCGGCGAGCGGTATCTGGCGATTTACAATACGTGTCCCCACTGCACGCTGACGGTGGCCCCGGACGAAATCATCGATACGCATGATCTGGGCCGGCAGCCTACCACGACGCCCGGCTCGCAGCGGCACCGCGACGTCCCGCTGGAAACCAGCCAGATTGTGCTCCAATTCCTCCCATCCGGCACGTGCACGACCCTCTCCCTGACACAGCCGGTCGTGTTAGGCCGCCGGACTAATGACGCGGACCTGAACGGCTACAATCTCTTCGACCTGGCTTCGTTTGGCGGCTACCGGCACGGCGTCTCGCGCGCGCACTGTATCCTGGAGCGCCGGGACAGCGGCCTGTATGTGATCGACCTCGGCAGCCGGAACGGCACCTACCTCAACGACCGCCGCCTGGTCCCGCACGTGGCCGAACAGGTGATCCATAATGACCGGCTGATCCTGGGCACGCTGCACGCCGTCATCGCGTTCAATGCGGCGGGCTAGGCTCGCTCCCCAAACTCTAACGCTCCCCAAACTCTAGACAAATTCTTGACAAGTTTTTAATTGCCTCTCCTTGAGAGGTCGCGGTAGCATTAAGACACATAATTTAGAATGTGTCTAATACGACGGGCGGTTTTTTATGTCTGGACGGCTTCCCTCGCTTGTCAAATCCGGTGAAGAACCCGTAAAGTGCCCGTTCTGCCAGGGCACCGTCACGTCCAGCGCGGTCAAGTGCCCGTCATGCGGGGGCGTTCTGGCCACCCTGCCGGTCGCGCCGCCGCCGACCCATTATCTCCCCCAGCCCCTGGCCTCTTTCGCGCCCACCCGTTCCACTTCCGACACGTTTGACCGCACGGCGAGCGTCATCCTGCAATTTCAGCCCACCGGCATTTGTGTCTCGCTGGCGCTGCCCCAACCGATGACACTAGGGCGCGGTACACCCACGAATTTTTCGACATTTTTGGACCTCACGGACCTGGGTGCAGTGCAGCATGGCGTGTCCCGCCATCACACCCAACTGCGCCGTGACGGTACCCGGCTGCTGGTCCAGGACCTGGGCAGCACCAACGGCACGTTCCTCAATGAGCTGCGTCTGATCGCCCACAAGGATTACCTGGTATCGCACGGCGCGCGTCTGCGTCTGGGATCGCTCGAAGTGGTCCTGGCCTTCAGCGATCTGGATTAAAGCTACACCCGCTTGCCGTACGCCAACGCTGCCGTATAGCCGTTGGTCGGGCAGCTCAAGACGTGGGCAAACAGGTCGTCGTAGGGGCCGACCTCCTCGAAAAGTTGTTCCGCTGCGGTCCACACCGAAATCGCCGATTCTTCGCTCAGGACGTCCTGTTCCAGGATCACGGCGGGCATCATCCGCGCCGTCACCTCCCCGGCGTCGATCTGGGCGCCGAAAACGCGCTCGACGTATTTGAGGTCGTTCGGCCAGATCGCCAGGAGCACCTGGACTTCCGTTTCGCAGTGGACCATCCAGATCCCTGCCGGGATCAGCGCCCCACGGTACTCCGCCAGCTCGTCCAACAAGCCGGACACCGCGCCCTGGGATCGGCGCACGGGCTGGGTCCAACTGATCAGCCCCAGTTCTCGGATGTCTTTGAGAATCCAGTTGCCGATGGCCGCGTTGACCGGGATCGCATCCAGCGTTTCTTGAACCAGGTCCACGGCATCGTCCAGGGGGTCCAGCGCGATCATCACTTCACGCTGATCTTCGGGAATCAGGTAGAGACTCTCGAAGCCGCCCCGGTTCAAATAACGGGCGATGGCCTGGATATTCGGAATATTGCTGCGATCCTCGTAGATCTCATATTCGGAAAAGCCGGGACTGACCTCGCTCAAGTAGTCCCGCACCCGGTCTGAAAAGACGAACACGGGCACGAAGCTCAAGCTGCGGTAGCTGCCGGACGTCAACATACACGCCTGGTTCACGCGGATGCCGTCGGCGCGCAGGTCGTTCAGGATCGGACTCATCACCGCGCTGGTGGTGGGGACGAGCGACTGGAACATCAGGGTTGTATAGGCTCTGGGTTGTGTCATCCAAACCTCGCAGTGCTAATACAAGGGATTCTTGAACGGTTCCAACGAGCGCCAGACATTCCAGATGCCGGTGCGGATGCTGAAGATCGTCTTGGCCTTTTCGACATCGATCTTGTCGTTTTCCGCCTTGAACTTGCTGAGATAGGTGAGATTCAGCCAATCCAGAAGCGAGGCCCGGTGCATGAACCCGGCGGCAGCGGCGACCACTTCGTTACTGAAGGCGGGCGCGAACAGGATTTTGTAGCCGATATCGCCGCCGAGCAGCGTCTGCGCCTGGAGGTGGAAACCGGCTACCTGTTCCAGCTTCTCCATCCGGCCCTGGCGCAGATCGGTGCGCGTGCCGACGGCGGCGCGCCAGCTCTCGTACTCCATCGTGGAGAACAGGTATTCACGCGAGGTCTGGCGTTCCTGCACGGCGGCATTGAGAATGAAGCCCCGCCCGAAGAAGCCGTGCTGTTCGTCGGCGAGTTCGCCAAAGTACAGCGGCAGTTTCTCCGGTATGAACATATCTTCGGCCCGGCGCTTGAGCGAGCCGAGATCGGTCGCGACGATGGTCTGGCTGCCCCGCGCGGCGCGGGCGGCCCGCGCGTTCAGGCACAGTTCCGTCTCGACGAACTGCTCGATCGGGCCTTTGAGATCGGGCAAAAATTCCCACAGTGGGCGGCCATCTTCTTCCGCGATGCACAGCACATTGTCGCGCGCCAGCGAGTAATAGGTGTTGATGGCGTTGGCGGTTCCAAAGATGTCGCGATGGCCGCTGTAATATTTCTGGATGAGGTCGAGCCGTCCTGGGAAGAGGGCGATCAGCACGATCAGGCGGCGGTTGTCGTCGTCCGTCCAAATCAGCGTTCCTTCAAAGGGGTTCATGGGTGTCCTTTCACCAGTCTGAGGAGAACCTATATCAGTCTGAGGAGGCATCTGTTGTATCTCGGGCAGCTCCAGCCTGACCTGATCGGGATTCAGGGGCGGGGTCGTGCTGGCCACGATCTCACGAATCCAGTTCTGCTGATCTTTGGCCAGGACGGAGCCGGTGTACTTTTCCAGCGGCGCTTCGACCCGGTGGGCGAGGCAGTCTTCGACGAAGGCCCGCTGGCTGTGGTGGACCAACAGGATCACCGGCGTGGGATTCCAACGCACCGAGTCGATGGCCCGTTCGAGTTCGTCGCGCCGGGCACCCCCGGAATGGACGATGAGGATGTAGCACGGGTTCCGGTGCAGATCGGCGCGGTTGATGTACCGGATCGTCTGCCAGTTGTCCGACGCGGCGGGTTGGACTTTGGTCGCGGAGGTAAGTTGGAACGGGACGAGCAGCCATTTAGTCATGGTTCAAACCTCACCGGTGTTGGGCGGGCGACAGGTATTCGAAGTAGTAGTTGAGATCACTCTCGATGGATTTAATATGGTCCTGCAAGTCCTCGATAGTTTTCGGGCTGCGCCGGGCGAAGTATTCGGTATAGCCGATCAATCGGGGATCATGGGTGGAGATCGGGAACACGTTGCTCGGACGCCCGCGGAAGCTCCCGGAGAAAATGTCAAAGAGCGGCTCGAAGGCGTTGGCGGCGGGGGTATCTTCAGGAAGATCCTTGTAGAAGCGCGTCACGGTCTGGCTGAACGCGCGGTAGCTGATCGGCGGCTGGACGGGCGCGAGTTCGGGGTTGGCCAGGTCTTTGAGGCCCTCAATGCGATACAGCTCTGGTCCCATATCGTCCACGTTGATGTCCGCCGCCTCTTCAAGCAGAATGCCGATCGTGCGCAATCGAGAACGCGGGTCTTTGTCCAACAGCGTCAGCAGCTCGCCGATCCCGTTGACGATTTTGTCAATCGACACTGCTATCTTTTCTTTGGCCGCCAGATCGATCTGAGGCGGCATCAGGGCGCTGGGGTTCAGCACGTGCACGACGTTGATACGCTGGCCGAAGCTCCCGTCCAGCATACTCAAGGCGTTGGTGACCGGATCGGCGTCGCGAAAAGCCGCCCAGGTCCAGAAAATCCAGATGTAGATGGTGCGATCCCGGCGTTTGAGGAGCTGCTTGATGAGATTGATGGTTTCCTGTTCGCCGCTCACGAGGTTCGAGACGTGCAGATTGGTATCGACCAGGACGTCACAGTTGAGGTCGTCAAATCCGGTGAGCACCTCGGACAGGCCGCGCAAGAAGCCCGCCGCGCCTTTGGGGAGTACATACGGCTCGTTGGGCCGCACGGCCTGCACCAGCCCGCCCGGCAGTTGGACGTGCTGCGAGTTGTCGAAGGGGGCCGAACGCGGCTCGCACTCGCACAGGGGCGACAGGATTCGGAAGAGGTCGGGGTTGATGGTAT